>DAOTCE010000004.1 GCA_035452965.1 Candidatus Paceibacterota bacterium
TCTCGCCGATGGTGGTGTCCCAGTTGGCGGACACGGTGGCGACCTGCTTGATCTCTTCCTTGTCCTTCACCTTCTTGGTGATCTTGTCGAGGTGCGCCACGGCGGCCTCGACGGCTTTCATGACGCCGCGCTGGATGCCGATCGGGTTGCCGCCGGCGGTCACGAACTTCAGGCCTTCGCGGTAGATGGCTTCGGCCAGGACGGTCGCGGTGGTCGTGCCGTCGCCGGCGGCGTCGCTGGTCTTGCTGGCGACCTCGCGCACCATCTGGGCGCCCATGTTTTCATAAGGATCTTCCAGCTCGATTTCCTTGGCAACGGTGACGCCGTCTTTGGTCACCGTGGGGGAGCCGAATTTCTTGTCGAGCACGACGTTGCGGCCCTTGGGGCCGAGGGTGGCGGTTACGGCGCGGGAGAGCTTGCTCACCCCGCGGAGCACGGCCTGCCGTGCGGCTTCGTCGAAGAGTAATTGTTTAGCTGCCATATTAGTAGATAGTCAATTGTTGATGGTTGATAGCCTCAGAAGTTGAGCCTTATTCAAGGATGGCCAGGAGGTCGTCCGAGCTGAGGAGCTTGTACTCCTTGCCGTCGATCTTGATTTCGGTGCCGCCGTACTTGCTGACCAGCACCCGGTCGCCGACCTTGACTTCGAACGCCACTTTCTTGCCGTCGTCGTCCTTTTTGCCCGTGCCGAGCACGCGGACGATGCCTTCCTGTGGTTTTTCCTTGGCGGTATCGGGGATAATGATTCCGCCCTTTTTCACTTCTTTCTCTTCAACCGGCTCTACCAGAACCCGGTCGCCGAGAGGTTTTACGTTTAATGCCATAGTTTGTTTCTCTTTTGGTTTATGATGTTTTGCGTTGAATCAAAATCCCGCCGCACCCGCTGCGGGAAAATCTACTTCTTGTCGTCCACTACCTCGGCGTCAATGATCGGCCCTTCGTCCTTGCCCTTTTTCTCCTCGGGTTTGGCGTCGCCGCCGGCCTCCGGGCCAGGTTGGCCTTGCGCCTTGCTGGCGCGCGCCTTTTCCGCCGCCGCCTTGTAGAGCTCCGCCGATACCGCCTGCCAAGCCTCATTCAGCTTCTCGCTGGTGGAGCGGATGGCGGACGCGTCCGAGCTTTTCAGCGCTTCCTTCACTTCTTTGATGGCGTCCTCGATCTTGCTCTTGTCGCTGCCGGAAATCTTGTCGGCATTCTCCTTGAGCATCTTCTCGGACCGGTACACTGCGTTGTCCGCTTCGTTGCGCTGCTCGATCTCCTCGCGGCGCTTCTTGTCGTCCTCAGCGTGCGCCTCGGCCTCCTTGCGCATCTTCTCGATCTCATCCTTGGTCAGACCGCTGCTGGCCGTGATGGTGATCTTCTGCTCCTTGCCCGTGCCCAGGTCCTTGGCGCTGACGTGCAGGATGCCGTTGGCGTCTATGTCGAAGGCGACCTCGATCTGCGGCACGCCTCGCGGCGCGGGTGGGATATCCGTCAGATGGAACTTGCCGATGGTCTTGTTGTCCCGGGCCAGCGGCCGTTCGCCTTGCAGGACGTGAATCTCCACGCCGGGCTGATTGTCCGAGGCGGTGGAGAAAATCTCTGACTTGCGCGTGGGAATGGTGGTGTTGCGCTCGATGAGTTTTGTAAACACGCCCCCGAGCGTCTCAATGCCCAACGAAAGCGGCGTGACATCGAGCAGCAGCACATCCTTGACCTCACCCTTGAGCACGCCGGCCTGAATCGCCGCGCCGATCGCCACCACTTCGTCCGGGTTCACCCCCTGATGGGGGGCCTTGTTCACCAGCCCGTGAGCGGTGTCCACGACTTTGGGCATGCGCGTCATGCCCCCAACCAGCACCAGCTCATTGATGGCGCGCGCGTCGAGGCCCGCGTCTCCCAGGCAATGCTTGACCGGCGCAACCGTGCGTTCGAAGAGGTCGTCGCAAAGCTGCTCCATCTTGGCGCGCGTCAGCTTCATGCTGATGTGCTTTGGCCCGCTCGCGTCCGCTGTGATGAACGGCAGGTTGATCTCGTACACCTGGGAGCTGGACAGGGCGATCTTGGCCTTCTCCGATTCCTCCTTGATCCGCTGGAGCGCGTCGGCTTGCTTGCGCAGGTCCATGCCGTGCTCTTTCTTGAACTCGTCCAGGATCCAATCCATGATCCGGCCATCCCAATCGTCGCCGCCCAGGTGGGTGTCGCCGTTGGTGGCCTTGACCTCGAAGACGCCGTCCCCGATCTCCAGCACTGAAATGTCGAACGTGCCGCCGCCCAGGTCATACACCGCGATCTTCTCGTCCTTCTTCTTGTCCAACCCGTAGGCCAGCGAAGCCGCCGTTGGTTCGTTGATGATGCGCAGGACTTCCAGGCCGGCGATGCGGCCGGCGTCTTTGGTGGCCTGCCGCTGGGAGTCGTTGAAGTAAGCCGGCACCGTGATCACCGCCTGGGTGATCTTCTCGCCCAACCGCATCTCCGCGTCGGCCTTCAACTTGGCCAGCACCATCGCCGAGATTTCCGCCGGGGTGAATTGTTTGGGCTTGCCCTCAATCTCCACCTCCACCACCGCGTCGCCATTTGCAGCCGCGACCACCTTGTAGGGCACGCGCTTGCGTTCCTCCTCGACTTCGGTGTACTTGCGCCCCATGAACCGCTTGATGGAATAGACGGTATTTTTCGAATTGGTAACCGCTTGCCGTTTGGCGGCATCCCCCACGAGCCGCTCACCGGACTTGGTGAACGCCACCACCGATGGCGTTACACGCCGCCCCTCTGAATTCTCCAGCACGACCGGTTCCCCGCCCTCCATGGCTGCCATGCATGAGTTCGTGGTGCCTAAATCAATGCCAATTACTTTTGCCATATAAAGCTCCTGGATACAAAAAGCCTTTTTCCTCCAAGCAGTGCCGGTGCCATTGGCGTGCGTTATTCGTAAGTGCAATATCCACAGTCGCTTGTAACGTTTCCTGGTTTTCTGCCCTCCGGTAGAATGTGTGCCATTAGTGCCAACTTGGCACAGTTACGCCCCGTGTGGCACACTTCTCCTGGCACAACTCACTGGAGCGCTGTCGGCCCGTTACTCATTCTTGACGCACCCAACGGTGTCGGGCAGGATGCGCGGGTGACTTCCGTTGCTGGCCGCACTTTCCGTCGTCTTCCCGCGGGGTTGATGGCCGGGCTGTAACTCAATGTCGGCATCGCACGATTCATCTGTCCGGCGCCAGGCGCCATTGTCGGCGGTTTTCAGGATTTTTGCGCCGACGCCGCCTGCGGCAGTGATGTTGCAGGATCCGGCGGAGATCAAAGCCCAGTATCGCTACTGGCAGCGCCGCATTCTGGTCTCCACGATCGTCGGTTACGCGATGTTCTACTTCGTCCGCAAGAATCTGAGCATCGCGATGCCCGGGCTGGGGAGCGACTTGGGCATTGGCAAGGCCGACCTCGGCCTCTTTCTTACATTACACGGGCTGCTTTACGGTGTCTCCAAGTTCGCCAACGGATTTCTGGGGGACCGCTGCAACGCCCGCACCTTCATGACCGTGGGGTTAATCCTCTCGGCGATCGTGAACATCTTCTTCGGCTTCAGCTCGGCCGTCCTCACGCTGGGCTTGCTATGGATGCTCAACGGATGGGTTCAGGGCATGGGATTTCCTCCATGCGCCCGGCTGATGACGCATTGGTTTTCGCCCAAAGAGCTGGCCACCAATTTCTCGGTCTGGAACACGTCGCACTCCATTGGGGCGGGGCTGGTGGTGGTGTTGTGCGGCTACCTGGCGGCTTATGGCTGGCGGCTCTGCTTCTTTGTGCCGGCGGGCCTCGCCATCCTGTGCTCGATCTTCCTGTTCCTGATGCTGCGGGACACGCCGCCTTCCCTGGGGCTGCCGGAAGTCGAAGGCACCGCGCAGGGCTCAGATTCGAGGAGCTTCTCCTCGGCACTGCTCAAACAGGTCTTTGGCAACAAATACATCTGGCTGCTCGCGATGGGGAGTTTCTGCGTCTATATCGTCCGCTATGCGGTGTTGGATTGGGGCCCGACCCTTTTGACTGAAATGAAGGGTGTGAAGTTGACGCATTCGGGCTGGATGGTGGCTGGCTTTGAGGTGTCAGGCGTGTTGGGGATGCTGCTGAGCGGCTGGCTGACGGATCGCGTGTTTGGGGGCCGGGGCGCGCGAGTATGCGTGATTTGGATGGCACTGGCGGGACTGTCTATCCTCGTCTTTTGGAAGCTGCCAACTCATTCCCCGTGGGTGGGCGCCCTGCCGCTGTGCCTGGCGGGGTTCTTTATCTATGGCCCCCAGGCCCTGGTGGGGGTGGTGGTGGCCAACCTGGCCACCAAGCGGCTCGCGGCCACAGCGATCGGTTTCACCAGCATTTTTTCCTATGCCAGCACCCTGGTTTCGGGATGGGGCCTGGGCTGGCTGGTCGAACACCACGGCTGGAACGCGGCCTTCGCTGGCCTGGTGGCGGTGGCTGCCGTTGGCATGCTGTTCTTCGCCCTGGTATGGCCTGCCAAAGCCCACGGTTACGCAGCCGCGCCGGCTCACGCTTAGTGCCTCAATCCCCTGTTCCCGGACCGGATAGCTGCCCCAGTGCGACAACGCTGTGAAACCCGTTAGACCCCGGTGTGGTTCCCATGGGGCCCGACCCCCATGGGAACCACACCGGGGTCCCGCCGCATTGGCACCGTCCCAACGCCGTGGTTGGCTTGGGCTTAATTTGCCTCAGCCCAGGGGCATAGGCGGAAGCTGGCGGGCGTGGCTGGATACACCCGGCTTGTGGCGCAGCTCTTGAGCCCGCCTTCCCGGTGAGATCATTTTGCCAGATGCAGGCCAGGTTGGATTCTGCGCTGTGGGCAGGCCATACGTCAGTGGATTTGCGAATTCACGCACTTGGTTTGCGCGTTGCTTCGCGGATTGAAGTCTGATACGAAGTTTCCAAGCATTCGATGGGGCCTCCGAACTTGAGCAGTGCCGGGCGTGAATCAACCGGGCGGAGTTGGAATCCGCTGCGATGGTTCGCTGCCGGCGCCGACGCGCCGCGGATTACGGATCCAGAGCGCATTAACCAGTGGTACCGCCGTAACCGGCTGTCGGTTATGTTCGCGATCACCTGTGGCTACGGCTTCGGCTACACCTGCCGCCTGCCGCTGGCGGTGATGAAAAAGCCGCTGCTGGACGAAGGGGTATTCACGGCCGAATGGCTGGGGCTGATCGGCTCGGGCTTCTCCATTGGTTACGCGCTGGGCAAGCTGGTCAACGGCTTCCTCGCCGACTATGCCAACGTGCGCCGGTTCTTTGCCGCCATGGTGCTGATGTCGGCGCTGATCAACCTGGCCATGCTCGGCTTTGTCTCCCCTTGGGCCTGGGCGATTCTGTGGGGGCTGAACGGGTGGTTCCAGGGCGCCGGCTCTCCTTGCAGCGGGGTCTCGCTGGCCAACTGGTTCAGCGCCCGGGAACGCGGCCGTTACTACGGCATCTTCAGCAGCTCACATTCACTGGGTGAAGGGTTGACGTTTGTGTTCAACTCGCTGCTGGTCGCCAACCTGGGCTGGCGGGCGGGTTTCGCGGGCCCCGGGGTCTTCTGCATACTGGTCGCGTTTGGCATCCTGCTGTTGCTCCGCGACCGGCCCGAAACGATGGGCCTGCCCCCGGTCGCGGACTGGCGCAATGACCATCCCGCCCCGACGCCCAACACCGGCGCGCCGTCCGAGGTCGGGCGGAACCAGTTCCAGGCACTGCGGATGCCGGCGATGTGGGTGCTGGGGCTCTCCAGCGCCTGCATGTATGTCAGCCGCTACGCCATCAACAGTTGGGGCATGCTTTACCTCCAGGAACACCGGAATTACACCATGGTCGAAGCCGGGCTAATGCTGGGATTAAACACAGGAGCGGGGCTGGTCGGCTGCGTGGTCTATGGTTTCGTCTCCGACAAGTTCTTCAACGCGCGCCGCCCGCCGGTGACGCTTATTTTCGGTCTGCTCGAAGTCATCGCGCTGGCGGCCATTTTCTTTACGCCGCCGGGTCATCCGGTAGTGTTGTCGGCGGCGTTCCTGCTTTTCGGCTTCACCCTTAGCGGCTTGCTGGCGGTGCTGGGCGGGTTGTTCGCGGTGGACATTGTCGGCCGCAGGGCCGCCGGCGCGGCCATGGGGTTCATCGGCATCGTCAGTTATCTCGGCAATGCGATGCAGGAATGGGTTAGCGGGCTGCTGATTCAGCGGGGCCTTACCGTGGAGACGGTCACCAAACTCAATGAACAAGGACAAGCCATTGCCACTGAGGTCAAACACTACGACTTCGACGCCGCGATCGCCTTCTGGATCGGCGCTTCGGTGTTGTCGGTGGTGCTGGCGGCAACGTTATGGCGAGTCAAGACAAAGGAATGAAATCAACGAAATGAATATGCTCACATACCAACTCTCACAGTGGACCAGAGGAGTGCTTTCGCGCCGGATGCTGTTGCTGGCGCTGGCGTCATCGGTGGTCGGCCTGGCCTTGCCAGGTTCGGCCAAAGTTGTGCCATCGAGCTTCAACCGCATTTACGCGGAGTTCCAGCAGCCCGCAGGCACCAAGGTGCTGGTCGCCGCGCACCGCGGCCTGTCGGGACGCTCGACCGGCGCGTGGGAGAAATACCCGGAGAATTCGCTGGCCGCCATCGCCGACTGCATTGAGAAGGGCATTGATATCGTGGAAGTGGATGTGCGCAAAACCAGGGACGGCCACCTCGTCATGTGCCACGATTCCAAGGTGGACCGCACCACGGACGGCACCGGCGCCATCAGCGACATGACGCTCGCCGAAATCAGGCAACTCCGTCTCCGGCTCGGCGTCGGCGGCACCAACGCCCCCGTCACCGACCACCGCATGCCGACCCTCGATGAAGTCATGCTGCTGGCCAAGGACAAGTGCATGGTAAACCTCGACAAGGCCTGGATCATCGTTCCCGAATGCTGTGCGGTCCTCAAGAAGACCGGCACCATCCGGCAGGCCATCTTCAAATCCAGTTACAGCGCCGCCCGGTGCGAGGTTGATTTTGCCCACCTCGACCCGCCCGTGTTCTTCATGCCCATCATTCTCCACAAGAAGGGCTGGGAGAAGGACAAGGTCCAGGGCTGGGCGCAACTCGAACCTTACATCCGCCTGACCAAACCTTGCGCCTTCGAACTGGTCTTCGTTTCCGACGACGATCCCATCGTCTCACCGGAGATCACGGCCAGAATCAAGCGGCATGGCGCCCGGGTGTGGATCAACACCCTGTGGGACAGCCTGGCGGCGGGACATACCGATGCCAGGTCGCTGACGGACCCGGCCGGCGGTTGGGGCTGGGCAATCAGCCGGGGTGCGAACATCATCCAGAGTGACGAATCGGAGCGTCTGCTCTTGTATCTCCGTTCTCGCGATCTCCATTGGTGAATGCGGCAGCCGGCGACCGTTGGACCGCAATCCCATTGCCGGCTGCGCCTCAAACCGCCGCGCTTTCCATTTCTTGACGCGCCGGGGCTAAAGCAGTTACATGGGCGGCGAAACACCTCCTATATGCCACGATACAGAATTGCATGGCTGCCAGGCGACGGCATCGGTGTGGACGTCCTCGAGGCGGCCAAGATCGTGCTGAACCGGCTCCGGCTCGATGCCGAATACATCCCCGCGGACATCGGCTGGGATTTCTGGTGCCGGGAAGGCGACGCCTTTCCCCCGCGCACGGTCGAGCTGCTGAAGAACGTTGACGCGGCCCTGTTCGGCGCAATCACCTCCAAGCCCGCCAAAACCGCTGCCGCCGAACTCGCGCCCGCGCTGCGAGACAAGGGGCTGAGCTACCGTTCCCCCATCGTGCGCATGCGGCAGTTGTTCGATCTCTACGTCTGCCTGCGCCCCTGCAAGGGCTACCCGGGCAACCCGCTTAACTTCAAGGAAGGGATAGACCTCGTAGTGTTCCGTGAGAACACGGAAGACCTGTATTCCGGGGTCGAGTTCGCGCCCGTGCCGCAGGAACTGGCCGAAACTCTCGGCAAGCTGGCCAAACCGTTCGCGCCGTTTGCCAGGCTCCCCCTCGATCAATACGCCGTCTCCTGCAAGATAAACACCCGCGCGGGCTCCGAGCGCATTGTGCGCGCCGCCTTTGATTTCGCCCGCCAGCATAAGCGCAAGAAGGTCACCATCGTGCACAAGGCCAACGTCGTGCGCGCCACCGACGGCCTGTTCCTTGAAGCCGCCAAAGCGGTGGCCAGGGACTTTCCCGAGATCAAGATGGACGACGCCAACATTGACGCCATGACCATGTGGCTGCTCAAGAATCCATTCAACTACGACGTGTTGGTCGCGCCCAATCTCTACGGCGACATCATCTCCGACCTCTGCGCCCAGATGGTTGGCGGCCTTGGTTTCGGCTGCTCGGGCAACATCGGCGCCAAGCTGGCGGTGTTCGAGCCCACGCACGGCTCGGCGCCCAAATACGCCGGCCAGTACAAGGTCAATCCCATCGCCACCATCCTGGCCGCCAGGATGATGCTCGATTGGCTTGGCGAATCCAGCAAGGCGGCAGCCCTCGAAGACGCGGTCGCGCAGGTCATCAAGGAAGGCCACGCCCGCACCTACGACATGGGCGGAACCACCACCACCTTGCAGATGGCGGAGGCGATCGCGGACAAGCTATGACGACCACGCCCCCCGGCCGGAAAGCACGACCGGTCATCCTCCACGAAGTCGGCCTGCGCGACGGGTTGCAGGCCGAGAAGCAGGTTGTGCCGCTCGAACAGAAGATTCGCTGGGCTGAGCTCCTGCTGTCCGCCGGCGTGGACATCATCCAACTCGGTTCGTTTGTGCATCCGGGCAAGGTGCCGCAGATGGCCGACACCGATGCGCTCTTCCGGCATTTCTCCGCGCCGGGGCGCACGACGTCCGGCGCAATCCTGTCCGGACTCGTGCTGAACGAGAAGGGATTGGAGCGGGGCATGGCCTGCGGCGTCGAGATGTTCTGCATGGGCGTTTCGGCCAGCGAAACCCACAGCCAGAAGAATACGGGGATGTCTGTCGCCGACGCTACCTCCCGTATCATCGCCATGGCCAAAGAGGCCGTCGGCGCGGGCAAGAAAGTGCAACTGTCAGTCCAATCGGCGTTTGGCTGCGGCTTTGAAGGCGTGGTGCCGGAGGAGCGCGTACTGAAGATCGCGGAGCAGTTCCTGAGCGCCGGGTTCCGCAACATCAGCCTCGCCGACACGGCCGGCCACGGCATGCCGGCACAGGTCGAGCGGCTTTTCGGCGCAATCCTCAAAGCGGCGCCCGACGCCGAATGCACCTGCCATTTCCACAACACCTACGGCCTGGGCATGGCCAACTGCTGGGCCGCCCTGAACGCAGGCGTGCAGTGCTTCGAATCCTCCGTGGCCGGTCTGGGCGGCTGCCCGTTCACCAAGGTGGCGGGCGGCAACGTGAGCACCGAAGACCTCGTCCATTTCCTGCATCGGCTGGGCCTGCGCCAGGAAGTCAACCAGGACCAGCTCGTCGCGCTGGCGCGCGACCTGAGCGCGTTCTTCGGGCGCGAAATGCCCGGGATGGTCTATAAGATCGGGCTGGCCCAGGCCGCCGCGGCCTCCCGCTAACTATGAGCAATTCGAACAACAAACCCCGCAGGGTGCTGGAAGGCATTCGCGTGCTGGATTTGACCAACGTCCTGGCCGGACCGTTCGCCACGTTGCACCTCGCCCTGCTCGGCGCTGAAGTCATCAAGATCGAGAATCCGCTGGACGGCGACCTCGCGCGCAAGCTCGGCAACGTCCCCAAGCTCAACAAAGAGCTTATGGGCACCAGCTTCCTGGCGCAGAATTCTAACAAGAAGTCGCTCACCCTGAATCTCAAGAGCCCCGAAGGCCGCGAGGTCTTCAAGAAGCTCGTGGCCACCGCCGATGTGCTGGTCGAGAACTTCCGGCCCGACGTCATGAAGCGCCTGGGTCTCGACTATCACGTGCTCATCCAGGTCAACCCGCGTCTCATCTACTGTGCCATCTCGGGTTTCGGCCAGACCGGGCCCGACGCTCTGAAGCCCGCCTACGACCAGATAATCCAGGGACTGAGCGGAGTGATGGCGGTCAACGGGGACGAGCGTCTTAACCCGCTGCGCGCCGGTTTTCCGGTGTGCGACACGGTGGGTGGACTCAACGCCGCCTTTGCCGTCCTCGCTGCGCTGTTCCATCGCGAGCGAACCGGCCAGGGCCAGTTCATAGACGTGGCGATGCTGGACTCCATCATGCCGCTCATGGGCTGGGTCGCCGCCAACCTGCTCATCGGCAAGCAGCAGCCGGCCCTGCTGGGTAATGACAACTTCACCGCCGCGCCCTCCGGCACCTTCGTCACCAAGGACGGCTACATCAACATCGCCGCCAACAAGCAGGAGCAGTGGGAAGCCGTCGCCGACCTGCTCGGGGTGCCGGAACTGAAGACCGACCCGCGTTTCCAGGAGCGCGACAACCGCAAGAAGAACCGCAAGTCCCTTACCCCTCTGCTCGAAGTGAAGTTGAAGGAAAAAGAAACCGCTTATTGGGTCGAACTGCTGAATCAGCATGACGTGCCCTCCGGCGCGATTCTGCAACTGGAGGCCGCCCTGAATCAGCCTCAGGCACAACACCGTCAGACCCTGCAGAAGATCGCCGTTGACGGCGTCGGCGAGCTAAGACTCTTCGGCCTGAGCGCGAAGTTTGAGAAGACGCCCGGGGACATTAACGCGCCGCCGCCTCGCCTCTCCGCCCACACGAATGAAATCCTGGGCGAGCTGGGCTATTCGGCGGACGAAATCATGCGCCTCAAGGACGCCCGCGTTATTTGAACTGGCCCGCTCTCAATTTCGTCTCCGCCGACGTCAGCCGGCGCAAGTCCTGGAGTCTGGCGCGGACTGACGTCCGCGGCCACACGATCCTGGTCGAACCCCCCAATTGATGAGTACAACCGATTGACTCGTTTAACCCCTTAACCCATTTAAGTAGCTATGACTGTTGTTGAGAAAATCCTCGCCCGCGCCGCCGGCCTCCCTTCCGTGAAGGCCGGAGACGTGGTGGAGCCCAAAGTTGACCTGGCCATGTCGCATGAGAATGCGGCGCTGGTCATCAATCAGTTCCTCGAAATCTACAAGGGCACCTCGCTGCAGCCCAAAATCTGGGATCCCAGCCGCGTCGCCGTGATCTTTGACCACCGCGTGCCGGCGGAATCTCCCAAGACCGCCTCCAACCAGAAGAAGGTGCGCGAGTTTGTCGGCGCCCAGGGCATCGGCAAGTTCCACGACATCCGCGGCGACGTCGGCGGCATCTGCCACCAGATTCTGCCCGAGAACGGCTACGTCCGCCCCGGCCGCGTCGTGGTAGGGACGGATTCGCACACCACCAGCCATGGCGCGCTGGGGGCATTCGCGTTCGGGATCGGCGCTACCGAGATGGCGAGCGTGTGGGCCCTCGGCACCGTGCTAAACGTCGAGGTGCCTCCAACCATCAAGGTGGTCGTGAAAGGACGGTTCAAGAAGTTCGTCGGGCCGAAAGACCTGATCCTGCACCTCATTGGCAGGATCAGCGCCCAGGGCGCGAACTTCAAGGTGCTGGAGTTCCACGGCGAGACGATCAGCAGGATGTCCACCTCGGGCCGGTTGGTGCTCTGCAATATGGCTGTCGAGGCCGGCGCGACCGCCGGCATCGTCCCCGCCGACGAGGAAACGGCGCGCTATCTGCGCGAGGAAGCTGGTGTGACTGACCCGATCGAGCCTGTGGCTCCGGACCCGGACGCCGCCTACGAGAGCGTCCTCGAGATCAGCGTCTCCAAACTGCAGCCCCAGATCGCCTGCCCTCACACCGTGGACAACGTGAAGCCGATTGATCAGGTGGCCGGCAAGAAGGTCAACCAGGTCGTCATTGGCTCCTGCACCAACGGGCGGCTCGACGACCTGGCCATCGCCGCGAAGGTCCTCAAAGGGCAAAAGGTCGCGGACGGCACGCGCATGTTGATCTTCCCCGCTTCTGCCAAGATCTTCCGGCAAGCCCTGGGCAAGGGCTATGTCGGCACTTTTATGCAAGCCGGCGCGGTGGTCATGAACTCCGGCTGCGGCCCTTGCCTGGGCGTCCACGAAGGGGCGCTGGGCGACGGCGAAGTCGCGCTCTCCACCACCAACCGTAACTTCAAAGGCCGCATGGGCAACCCGAACTCCGAGGTCTATCTCTGTTCCCCAGCCGTGGCCGCCGCCTCCGCCATCACCGGCGTCATCACCAATCCCCGCAAGAAGTAGCCAGCCAACGAACCACGCCACACGTTTCACCTATGCCAACCGTTGTCTTCAAAGTCGGCGATGATGTTTCTACCGACGTTATCTACCCGGGCCGCTACATGGCCACCGTCCTGCCCACCGAAACGCCGCAATTCGCGTTCGCGGACGAAGCGGGTTTCAACGCGAAGCTCAAAGCCAGGCAAATACCGCCGGGCAGCGTCATCGTCGGCGGGAAGAACTTCGGCTGCGGCTCCTCGCGTGAGCAGGCCGTGTCATGCCTCAAAGGGCATGAGCTGATCATCGTGGCGAAGGGCTTCGCGCGCATCTTCCTGCAGAACGCCATCAACCTGGGCTTGCGCATGGTCGTCTGCCCCGACGTCGAAGCCGCCGAAGGAGAGGAACTGGAGCTGACGCCCGAGGCAGTCGTGAAACTGGCCAGCGGCAAGCGGTTCGCAATCGAGCCGATGCCCAGGTCCCGCCAAGTCATCATTGACGCGGGCGGCCTGATTCCCTACACGCGCCAGCGGCTGCAGCAGCGGCAGGCCGCGTGTTAGAACACCCTAGCCCGTCCTCCAGTCTGATCTCGTTCACGAACAGCCAGCCGGCTAATCCCGGCGCCCAGCGAGCGGGCTGCCACCAGTGGTCCCCTCCCGCCGGCCATGCAAGAGCATCAGGCCGCGGCCCTGGTTCGCCATGCTCAAACGCTGCCGCCGCGGTTTCTGGCATTGCCGATTGCGCACGTGTGTTTAGCTTCTGACAAATGTCCTTTTCAGAAGCCACAGAAGGTCTTCACCCCGACAAGCGCCAGCTTTTCCCCAACACCCTGTGGAGCGTCGTGCTCCAGGCGAAAGGGAAGATGCAGCCGGGACTTGCCAAGTTGTGCGCGATGTATCGCGAGCCGCTGCTCACGCACTTGCGCAGCCTCGGCTACGGCCACCACGATGCTTCGGACTACGTGCAAGGCTTCTTCGCCGATCTGTTGCGGCGGGATTTCCTGAACAATGTGGAGCGGGAAAAGGGAAAGTTCCGCTCGTTTCTGTTATGTTCCCTCAAGAATTACCTCCACGACCAATGGGACCGGCAGCAAGCGCTGAAGCGAGGCGGTGGGGTGTGCGTGAAGTCGCTGGACGAGGAGGACGAAGATGGGCAGCCGGTGGTCGAACCCCCGGACCATCACACGGGTCCAGACATTGAATTCGATCGCGCGTGGGCGAACGCGGTTGTCGCGCGCGCTTTGAGTCGGACCGAGCAGGAGTGCCGCGAATCAGGCAAAGGGGAACTTTTCGCGGCGCTGCAACCGATGCTCAACGCGGAGCCGGATGGCGCCACGTATGCGGAGATTGGGCAGCGGTTTGGCATGAGCGAAGGGGCCGTCAAAGTCGCCGCGCACCGGCTACGCTCGCGGCTGGGAGCGCTGATCCGGGATGAGGTTAGAGAGACGGTGTCGAACGAGCGGGAGTTGGAGGAAGAGTTGCGGTATCTCATTGAACTGTTCGCCCAGTGAGGGGCGAGGCACTTCGCGCAATCCGGTTCACGCCGCCATGGTTGTGCGAGAGCGGATGCGCTTGCTTTGTCGTGGCATCCTTGGTTGACTAGTGGTGTTCGGCAATGGTGCCTGATTCTCAGAAGCTGCGGGCCTGTCCTCGATGTGGAGCGTCAATCCCTTTGGACGCCCCGGGAAGAGTTTGTGTTCGTTGTGCACTCGAATTCGCCTTGCCGGATTTGGCGGATGACGCGGACGCACAAGCCCCGCCCCCCGAAAACGAACCAGCGTCAGAAAAGAAGTTGCCCGATGTAGGAGATTATGAGCTGCTGGAGCTGATCGGGCGTGGCGGGATGGGGGTGGTTTACAGGGCGCGGCAGCGGAGTCTCCACCGCATCGTGGCGCTCAAGACATTATCGGGGGGAGTTCACGCCAGCGAGGACTTCAAACGCCGGTTCTGGCGGGAAGCGCGTATGGCGGCGAAGCTGCAACACCCGAACATCGTGCCGGTGTTCGAGATCGGAGAGGATGACGGCCAGCCGTTCTTCTCGATGGAATACGTTTCCGGCACAGACCTGAAGCAGATGACGCGCGAGGCGCCCCTGCCGCCGGAACAGGCAGCGCGCTACGTTGAAGCAGCAGCCCGGGCCGTGCATCACGCGCACGAGCAGGGGGTGCTGCACCGGGACCTGAAGCCGTCGAACATCCTGATCGGGGCGGACGATCGACCGCGCATCACCGACTTCGGACTGGCCCGCCCGCTTATGGCAGCATCCAGCCTTACCATGAGCGGAGCGGTGCTGGGCACGCCGGGATATCTTCCGCCGGAGCAACTGTCGGCGGGCCGCGGCACGGCGGGGCCCAGCAGCGATGTTTACGGACTGGGGGCGGTTTTGTACCATCTGCTGACAGGCCGGCCACCGTTCATGGGGAGCACCTTGGCCGACACACTGAAGCAGTCGCTGGAGTGCCAACCGGTGCCGCCGCGGAAACTGAACCTGGCGGTGCCGCCGGACCTGGAGTTCATATGCCTGAAGTGCCTCAAGAAGAACCAGAAGGAACGGTATCAGTCGGCGCTGGCGCTGGCCGAGGATCTGGAGCGCTATCTCAACGGGCAGGCGACCCTGGGCCGATGGCAGGGCCTGGCCGGATCGGAACAAGATTGGCCGGAGGAGCCGCCGAGGAAGGAATCGAATGCGGGCGCGTGGATCATGCTCCTGCTGTTGGCGGCGCTCGCGACCTGCGCCGCGGCATGGTGGAAGGACTGGGGACAACTCCGCACTCGTGTTCTTGGGTCGCCAGGAGTGAAGCAGATCGAATTGAGCACCAGCCAGGCCGGAGGAAACGGGGAAGTGCCGGAGGTAGAACAAACCCGACTGCCGGCCCCCGACGCAGCCACGATTTCGCTCCCGAACCACGCACGAACGCAGCCCGCGCCGCAAGGGACTCTCACTGTGCGCTTCCTGCCGGACTCTCTCTATGAAAATGAATGGGCTCGCTGCGAAATCACAGGCCAGGGACCGAGCACGAACCTTGACCGCATTCTGATAGGCAGGACATTCGAGGTGCAGCTCCCAGCGGGTGCTTACCGGGTCAATCTGGCTCACGTCGACAAGGACAACCGGGTATGGCGTTTGGAATCGCCGGTGCAGATCGAGAGTAATCGTTCCGAAAGCGTCAGCTTTCGATTCGCTTATGCGGCGCTGACGGTGGAGAGTGATCCGGCGGGCGCGGATGTGACTTGGCCAAAGGAGTTCAGCATAGGCGACGAGACAAGTGGCACGGCGCCGTTCAGCAAGCGGTTCAGGTCCGGCGCGATTCCCTTCACGGCGCGCTTGCACGGCTACGCGGACTGCCGCATCACGAATTACTTCTATCCGGTGGTAGACGACCCGGCGAAGAACCGTTTTGCAATCCCACTCCAGGCTAGATCAGTGCCGCTGGGCGGGCGCTCATTCACCAATTCGCTGGGGATGATCTTCCGATGGGTGGTACCACTGCAGATGTGGGCATGCGAGTGGGAGACGCGCGTGGGAGATTTTCGCGCCTTTGCCAGTGACGGCGCAGCGCGGGGCAATCCGTCGCCCGCCATGCAGTCGGTTACCAGCAACGGGTGGAGGGCGAGCGGCTTTTCCTGGGACAATCCGGCGCCGGGCTTCTGCCGGGGGGACAACTGTCCGGTGGTGGGGGTGAATTGGCAGGACGCGGCTAATTTCTGCGAATGGCTGACGCATCGGGAGCGGCGGCTGGGGAGGTTGCTGGCCAAACAGGTCTATCGCCTGCCGACCGTCAAGGAATGGCGCGCGTTGGCTGGCGGCAGCGCGTTTCCCCAAGGTGCGGAGCCGACGGGGAATTATTCCGGCGTGGAGGTGTTGGGATCGGACTGGCCGCAGTGCTGGCCGGTGCTTACAAACCACGACGACGGGTTTGCCCGCACCGCGCCGGTTGACGCGCCGAACTTTGCCAACAGCCTGGGCTATTACCATGTGGGGGGCAACGCAGCCGAGTGGTGCGCCGACGGCGCGCTTTGCGGGGGCTCCTGGTTTGACGGCGAGATCGATGATTTGTCCCACCTCCGGACCGAGTCAGCCGTTGAAACCCCGGAGAACAGAGATGAGTGCCAGGATCGTAACGGCTTTCGAGTCTTCCTCGAGGACCCGTGGCTGTTGCAGGACACGCCCAAGTAGCCGCCATGAACCGGAAGCATTCCTTCATCTTCTCGCTATTGCTTGGCTCAACCTTTGCCTGCCTGAGCCAATCAGACATTGCCCTGGCGCCGTGTTTCGGCGATGGCATGGTCTTGCAGCGGAGCGCGAACACCCTGCTGCAGGGGCGTGGGCCGGTGGGCAAGTTGTTGTTCATCCAGTTCAGGGTGCAAGGGACCAGTCGGTTGGTCCGGCAGTGGAAAGTTCAGGTTGATCGTTCCGGCAATTGGCGAACAAACATTAATTTGACGACACCCGAGTTCCAGACCAAGGGACCGGTTTGGACCGTAGCGATCGAGGAGACGAAGAAGCACCGTCGGGAGTACCAGGACGTGCTCATTGGCGACGTTATCCTCGTAGCGGGGTGGGAAAACCAAGGCTGTCTTGGGCAACAGGGCATGGACACCTCGACGGACAGGCAGAACATTCGATTCCTGGACCTCGCCACGACAGGCCGGACGGGCGGGGTGCCGACATGGAAGACGTGGATTCGGGATTCGGCGGCGCTTGAAGCATATTCTTCGCTGACGCTCAGGCTCGCGCATATGCTTGCCCTGGGGCGGCTTCCGGATGTCTCTGCCCAGCAACGCATCGGAATTGTGCTTGTCAGCAGAGAGTTACTGGAAGCGGGACTGCGCACGGGAATCCCGCTCCAGGCAAACGCCCTGAGGGCCGATAGCGATGTTTGGCGGTGGATCGTCAACATTGACCGGGCGAGAACCGATCGTGCCAGCCAGTTGGTGTTGAACAAGCGCCGCGGCAAGGTGGCCAACATTCCGCCGGTATTGGAGTACGATCCCGCCCAGTGGTGTTCGACCGAGGCGTTTGCGCCGGAGAAAGCGCCGTTGAGCTGGTTCAGTTTCGCGCGGGCGGTCTGGTCGGTGCCGCAAGATTCGGCTGCGCGCTAGCCGGACCGGGCGCCGCCCGGCAATAAAAACGCGCGCTGAGTGTAACCTCTCTCCCCCTTTCCCGTTGCACTCATCAAATACTATGAAAACTAGAATACTTGCCTCACTCGTTCTGACTGCACTGGTTCCCCCGTGCGCGGCGGATTTCTCTGTTACCCTGGAACCGGTCGCCACGCTGGCCGCCCCGCCCTACAGCGTGCACGACCTGGCGGTGGTCAACGACCGCGCCTACATGGCGGTGAAGAACGCGGGCGTGGTTATCATGGATGTCAGCAACCCGCAATCGCCGCGTCTGCTGACAGTGGCGAACCCGGGGGATTCAGTCGTGAGCTATGTGACCGCGGTTGGCAGCGTTGTCTATGCAGGGGGCGGCGGGTTTGGCCTCGACGTGTATGACGCAGCAAACGCGCCCAGCACGACCTGGATCACCAACATCGCGCACGGTGCGAACAGCCTTTTCGCCGCGAACGGTTACCTGTATGTGAGCGGGGCCAGCAGCGCCTTGATGATTCTCGATGTGAGCAACCCGGCGGCGCCGAATCTCGTGAACAGCTGCTTCGACCTGGACAGCCAGCTGCTGCCCGAGCTGTATGTTCAGGGCGACTACGTGTACGCGACCGCTGGCAATGTGGGACTTCATATCGTCAACGTGGCAAACCCCGCCAGTCCGATCACGGTCAATACCACGGACACCGGCTGCAGCGCTCAGGTGATCTTCGTGCGCGGGCGCTATGCGTATATCGGTGGAACGTCACCCTATTCGTTTTTCGCCGTGGATGTGGCGGACCCGGCCGCGCCCGTGGTCTTCCCTGGTGCTTTCGGCCTCCTCGGCAGGCCGGAGTCAGTTCAGGTAACCAACGGCATCGCATTCGTCGGAGGGCACAATTGGGGCAACAGTCAAGGCGGAATCGAAGTCCTGGACGTGGGCAATCCCGGGCAAATCACGAAGGTGGGTGAAGCCAGGGTGGACAACTACCTGAGCGATATGAAGGTGGTGGGAGAGTATGTCTACGTATCCCAAGCCGGGGACGGCCTGAAGGTCTTCCGTATCAATTACTCCGGGCTGGTGGCGCCGCAGTTCACGCGGCAGCCGGGCAGTGCGACTGTCACCGCCGGGCAGGCTGCAAGCTTCAGCACGATCGCCACCGGGGCGCCGACCGCGATGCTGCAGTGGCAGCGCTCGACCGACGGCGGCGCAAGCTGGCGAGATCTGGTCGAGGGGGCGGGCTTCACGGGGACGGACAGAACGAACCTCACGATCCATCCTACGGCCATTGGGATGAACGGGCACCGTTTTCGCGTGGTGGCTTACAGCGTGGCAGGCACCAACTGCAGCGCCGCGGCGGTGTTGACTGTCAACGGCGCGCCGCTTGTGACAGCGCAACCGCAAAGCCTCCGGGTGGGGTACGGGCAGACTGCCGCCTTCAGCGTGGTGAACCTTGGCGCGTCTCCCTTTGCCTACCAATGGTTCTTGAATGGCGCGCCGCTGGCGGGACAGACGGATGCGGCGCTGGTGTTGCGGCCTGTGACCGCTGCCAATGAAGGGCGGTATTGTGTCCGCATCAGCAACGACTACGGCTGGACGGTCAGCGCGGAGGTCTCGCTGACTGTGAACAACATCGTGGCGTGGGGCAGCAATGGTTCGGGCCAAACAAACGTCCCGGCGGAGCTTTCCGGCGCGGTGGCAATCGCCGCTGGCGGCAATCATAGCCTGGCGCTAAGAGCAGATGGAACAATGGCCGCATGGGGGGCGGGCGGCGCCGGACAGACCAATGTCCCCAGCGGTTTGGTGAACGTTGTCGGGATGACAGCCGGGCAGGAGTCGAGCACGGCGTTGCGGGCTGACGGTTCGGTTATTGCCTGGGGGACTGACAAGAATACGCAGGCGGTGGTGCCGACGGGGTTGAGCGATCTTGTGGCCGTCTCCGCTGGCGTGGACTGGACGATGGGGCTTCGCTCCGATGGCACCGTGACCGCCTGGGGGCCAAACGCGTACGGCGCCACCAACGTGCCCTCGGGACTCTCGAACGTGGTGGGAATTGCCGCCGGCTATACTTTTGGAATGGCGTTGCGTTCGAATGGCACCATCGCCGCGTGGGGCAACAACAGTTTTGGCGAAGCGACTGTTCCGGCTGGGTTGACCAACGTCGTTTCGATTGCCGCCGGCTGGATGCACGCCCTGGCGTTGCGGGCGGATGGCACCGTCAAGGCCTGGGGATGGAATGAACACCGGCAACGCAACGTCCCTGCCGGCCTGACCAATGTGGTGGCGATTGCCTGCGGGGCGGCTCACAGCGTTGCGCTTCGTGCTGACGGCACGGTCGCAGCGTGGGGTTACAACTCGCTCGGCCAGGCGACGATTCCAACCGGCTTGAGCAACGTGGTGATGATTTGCTGCGGGGATTATCACACAATAGCGATCCAAGGCGATCCCTCCAGGGTGGTGAGCCGCCTCCAGATTGAGCGCCAGCCAAAGGGAGTGCAGTTGTCGTTCCCAACCGTCGAAGGCCAGCGCCACGTGCTGGAATACTCGGATTCGGCCATCGGCAGCGGGTGGAAGTCGCTTGCGGTCGTCCCCGGCTATGGGCTCGGCGTGAGGCGAACCGTTGTGGACACGGCCATGAGTTCGAGCCGCCTGTATCGAACGAGGACGCTTGGCCGATAGAACGACCATGCGGCAACCGCGCCGGCTTCTGCGTAACTCGCGGAGGCCGGTGCTCCTTGTTTAGGCAGTATGTCTAAGCGGCGTCAGGTGCCGGTCAGGGCGCCGATAATGAGGAACGGGTCGGAGAGAGGAGCATTCGGCGATTGTTGAGAGAGGTCTTCCTAACAGGCGGACAAGCGGAGGAAGGGACGACGGCAGCGGGTGACGGCTTCGCGGGTGGCACCACACACCGCCGACCCAGTCGCGTTGAGGTCGCCGAGCAGGGAACGAATGGGGCGTGGCCTTTTCACCAGCGCAGCGCCGATTACGGGCGGGCGCGCAAACAGCAAATTCAGCTGCATTTGCCGTGAATCCTCGCTTCTGGTCGGTCTTCCGCTGGTGTTGTACCGGCGGGAATGTGGCGGGGACCCGGTGTGGTTCCCATGGGGGTCGGGCCCCATGGGAACCACACCGGGAAAACGCCGGGGTGACACCGTTGTAACACCGTGGCCGGACCGGCCCGTCTTCGGGCCGGCGGGGCAGGAGTAAGAGAGCGCGTTCCAAGGCCTTGCGCGGGCGCAGTCGCCCGGTATCATGGTTCCACGATGGATTGCCAAGCTTTGTATCGGAGTGAAGCCGTTGCGGTGGAGCAGTCCCGCCCCGGGCGTTGTGGTTCACTCCCTCTCACTTGCCCCCTGACATGAACACAGCAGCAGCTAAGAGGGCCAGACGGAGAAGACGGGCGCTGGCGCCGGGCATCGTGCCCGGTGGCTGGTGCAGCCGCTGTGCGTTGTGCGGTCCGGCGGGGGAATGCCTGGACGCGACGGGCCAGAAGAGCGGCCGCTGCGGGGATTGGGTGTGGTACGTGTTGAACGGCTACCAGTGGCGGCGACTCTGGGTCAAAGGGTTTGATCCCAAGACCGCCAGGCAAATGGCCTGGCGGGCGCGCCTGGCGGCCGCCTCGAAGGCCTACAACGAGCTGCTGACCGACGCAGAGCAGGATGCCTGTGTTGCCGCGGGCGCCAAACGGCGGACCCGGCCGCGGCTGGGTCAGTCAGGCCTGCAGACCGGGCAGCAATACTGGGTAGGCAAGGAACTTAAGGCGAAGCCGCCAGCGCTCGCCCGGCAAGCTCGGAAGCGCAAATTGTAACTGTCCCGGCAGGGACGTCTCGCCGGGGCGTCCGCCTGCCTGGCTAACCACTCAAGAACTATGCACTTCCAATCCTCCCGCCTCTCGCGACGCGGTTTCGTGGAACATTCCGCGCTGGCAGCCGGCTTCCTCGGCGCCGCCAGCCTGGTGCCCGCGAGCAGTCACGCCGCCGCCTCGGCGGTGGCCGCGGGCGCGCGCGTGAACGCCCGTCAGCATGGGGCAAAGGGCGACGGCGTGGCCGACGACTCGAAAGCGCTGCAAGCAGCCTTGAATGCATCGCAGAAGGACGGCCCGATCTGCTATGTGCCGCCCGGTCTCTACCGCTTGGAGGCGCCGCTGACCGTCCCGCCCGGCGTGACTTTGTTTGGCGCGTCGGGCGGCGTGCCCCACAGCGAACACCCCATCGGCACGGTTCTGCTGGCCGTTGCCGGGCGCGGCCAAGCCGACGGCGAGCCGCTAATTACGCTTAAGCCCAACGGCGTCGTGCGGAACCTCGTCATCCATTATCCCGAACAATCCCTCGCTGAGGTGGCGCCCTACCCGTGGTCAATCCGGGCCGATGGCGAGCTCTGCCAGATTCTGGACGTCACCCTCACCAATCCCTACCAGGCGATTGATGTCGGCAGCCGCTGGAACGAGCTGCACCTGGTCCGAAACGTGTTCGCCTGCCCGCTCAAGATCGGGGTCTATATTGATCAATGCACCGATATCGGGCGCATCGAAAATGTCCACTTCAACCCCAATTTCTGGACCCGCATGGCCCTGAACCCCAGGTTCGCCGGCGGCGACATCCAGGCGTACTTGGAGAAGAACCTTGTGGGCTTCAAGATCGGCAAGACCGACTGGGAGTTCATCAGCAACAGCTTCGTTATATTCCCCAGGATCGGCTTCCACTTTGACGACTTTGGCCACGGGCCCGGCAACGTCGTTGTTACTCAATCCGGCAGCGACATCTGCCCCGTTGCCGTGCGCGTGGATCGTTCGCAGCCGCACGCCGGTGTTCAATTCGCCAACGCGCAGTTCATGTCCACCATCGAAGTAGGTCCGCACAACCAGGGCCCGGTCAAACTCGCTAACTGCGGCTTCTGGGGCACGGCCGCAACCCGGGAGCATGTCCGCCTTGCGGGCGACAGTTCGCTGGTGCTCACCGCCTGCCACTTCAACGGCTGGGACCAGCCGGGCAAGGGCGACCCCTGCATCCGGGCCAGTGGCGGGCGGTTGGTTGTCAACGGTTGTGAGTTCGTGGATCAGGGCAAGCGCGCCGTGGTGCTGGAGAAGGGCCTGAAAGCGGCGACTATCTTCGGCTGCACCTTGCGCGGGCCGCAAGCAATCACGGACCAGTCCGGCGCCGACGTGCAAATCGGCCTGAACACCAGCCACTAACCTGAAACCGCGGGAGAGGGGTGTCCGTCAAATCGGCGCAGCCCCGGGACTGTCCACCGGCACCTCCGCTAAGGTCTCAGGAGTTCCCTCCCCTGCTACCGCAAACACTTGCCAAGGTTCGCGGGGGTCTGGTTCAATTGCCGCCAGGATCGTGCGATGGTCGGACACGGCAAACACGCGGACTGTAACCTCTGCGCGTCTGAGACGCGGGAGGCTCGGCAGTTTGAGCAAGGGCCTGTTTCTGTAAGTATGTTATGAAAAAGAAATCTCTGGGCAGTTCTGGTTTGACCGCTTCCATTGTAGGCCTTGGGGCCTGGGTGCTGGGCGGCGGGCAAACATGGGGAAAGGACACCGATGATGCGGAGTCGGTGCGCACCATCCAGGCGGCGCTGGACCTGGGCATCAATCTCATTGATACGGCTCCCGGCTATGGGTGGGGCCGCAGCGAGCGGGTCGTGGGGCGAGCGCTGAAAGGCCGGCGGGATAAGGCGATTGTCGCCACGAAATGCGGCATGTGGTGGGAAGACACACGCGGCAGCTTCTTTGCCGAGATGGACGGCCGGAAAGTCAACCGGAGCCTGCGGCCCGATACCATCCGCATCGAAATCGAGAACAGCCTGCGGCGACTGGACACCGACTGCATTGACCTTTACCAGACGCATTGGCCAAGCGTGCCCCCTGACTTCACCCCCATCGCCGACACGATGGCCGTGCTGCTGAAGCTCAAGGAACAAGGCAAGATCCGCGCCATTGGGGTTTCCAACGTTTCATTGGACGAACTGCGGGAGAACGTGCGGTGCGGCGCCATCGCGAGCGACCAGTTCCGCTACTCGATGCTGCACCGCGAAGCCGAGCGGGACATTCTGCCGTATTGCGCGCAAAACCACATCGGCACGCTGACCTACATGTCCCTCGAACAGGGTCTGCTCACCGGCAAGATCGGCATGGATCGCCAGTTTGCCCCCGGGGAATTCCGCAGCAACACCGCCTGGAATGATTGGCTCATCCCGGCCAACCGCCAACGCGTAATTGCTTTGCTGGCCTCCTGGGAGGACCTGACCACCAAGTACCGTTGCACCCTCTCCCAACTCGTCATCGCATGGACGGCCGCGCAACCGGGGGTCACCCACGTGCTGGCCGGGGCTCGCAATCCTGCGCAACTGGAAGAAAACGCCAAAGCGGGCGAGTTGGACCTCGAGCCGGCCGACCTCCTTCGTATTCGCAACGACGTGATGGCACTCGGTGAGCCGGTCAAGGCCTAGGGGTCCCGGAAGGTTCAGCTCCGCCTGGGCAGTTTCTCAACCATGACCACCAAGCGTCTCAAGACCACGCTGGTCTGGGTCCTGGCACTGCAGCTGGTTACAGCCGTTGGGGCAAACGAATCGCGCAATGATGCGACGAACGCGCCAGCAGCGAAGGCTGGCCGCGTTTCCCTGGCAATCAACGGAAAGACCATCCTGCCGGCACCGGGTTCGGTCGCGGGGGTTTGGTTCTATACGGACCGCGAGAATGGCACCCAAGTGCTCCTCACCGGCCACGCCTCCGTGCCCGACTCCTGGCGGCTGACGGCGGCGCTGGACACAGGCGACGAGGTGCGGTTGTCCCTGATCAGCAATGGAGTAGAGCGAATCACCTTTCGAGCTGAGCCGTTATCTGCCGAAGTCTTGCATTGCGGGGCAAAGACCAACGCGCTGGTCATCAAAGCTGTCTCTGGCCCAGGGGCGGTGCGCCTCTCACAGTTCGCGTTTCAGGACGGCCCGGCAAGCTTCGCCCCTGAACGCCGACCTTTCTCGCGTGACCCGATCATGTCCTCCCCGGACCCGCACCCGGCCATCGCTGAAGCCCTGGTGGAGTGGGACTGGCGGATGCAGGACGGGATTCAAACCCCCCGCGAGCCGAGAAGTTACCGGCAGGCAATTGAGAAAGTGGTGCGTCAGACCGACGCCCTCATCGCTGAGCGGTCAGCGAACAGGACTCTCAGCCCGGCTATGGAGTCCGCGTGGAAGGCCTTGCGCTCGGCCGCGCTGCCGCCGGCTGACGATACCTCCGCCGGGGAGACTCGCTGGCTCGAAGTCCATCGCCTGCGCCGACAACTCATTCTGGCCAACCCCCTTTTCCAATTCTCGTCGCTCCTGTTTGTGAAACATGTTCCGTCCATCATGAGTCATCAGCTTACCCAGTTTTATGGGTACTGCGCCCGTCCGGGCGGGGGCTTGTTCGTTCTGAAGGACCCCGGGGCCGGCATGCGCACGCGCAACCTCACACCTGCCGCCCTCCCGCCGGGCAATTTCATGACCCCGGAGCTTGCCTGCGATGCGGGAAAAGTTCTCTTCGCGTATTGTCCGGTGAAGGAAGCGCCCGCTGCCTGGGAATTCAATGACCAAACCAGGCATTTGCGGTATCACATCCACGAGCTTTCGCTGAACTCCGGAGAGGTCCGGGTGTTGACCCGGGGTGACACTGACAATTTCTCACCCGTGATCTTGCCCGCCGGTGATGTGCTTTTTCTCTCGACCCGGCGCGGCGGCTACCACCGGTGCGGACGAGGGCCATGCTTTGTTTACACCCTCGCGCGCATGGGCGCGGACGGCCAGAACGCGCGGAGCATTTCCTTTCACGAGACGCAGGAATGGGACCCATCGCTGCTGAACGACGGCCGGGTCGTTTACACGCGTTGGGATTACGTGGACCGCAACGCGGTGCATTACCAGCAGCTCTGGTCGGCGCTTCCCGACGGCACCAACGTCCGCATTTACTACGGAAACAACACCTGGAACCCCACTGGGATCTGGGAGGCGCGCGCCATCCCGGGCAGCTCGCGGATCATGGCAACGGCGGCCCCGCACCATGGCATGAGCGCTGGTTCCATCATCCTGCTGGACACGACGCGGGGTGTTGACGGCAAGGAACCGCTCACTCGCCTGACCCCGAATGTGCGGTTTCCCGAATCCGAATTTCCGTTGGCGGCCGGGCTCGGCGCAACCGCCTGCGACTTTGACACCCCGATCAAGGGGCACTGGACAACCGCGTTGTTGGAACCCTGGAGAGAGCAAAGCGTCCCGGAAGAGGAAAGACGCTGGCCAGGTCATTGCTACAAATCACCCTGGCCGCTCTCCGAGAAGTTCTTCGTGGTATCCTACAGCTTCGACCAACTGGTGGGCGAGCTGGGGGCGAATATTCCGAACATGTTCGGCCTGTACTTTGCCGATGCGTTCGGCAATAAGGAGCTGGTCTATCGCGATCCCGCGATATCCAGTCTTTGGGCCCGCCCGCTATCCACGCGCACTCCGCCACCCGAAGTGCCGGCTATCAACCCGCAGCTTTCAACGCTCAACCATCTGGCCGCGGGGAGTGGGACGTTCTTCCTGAGCGACGTCAAGCAGAGCTGGCCCCGTCTGCCTGACGACTTGCCCGTCACGCATCTGCGCATCATCCAGGTGTTGCTGAAGACCACCCCCAACGCCGACTCGCCGAGAGTCGGCGCCGCGTTTGCCGCGCCGGGCAAGCAAGTGCTGGGGACGGTGCCGGTGGAGGCCGACGGATCGGCGTTGTTTGAGGTGCCAGCCCGGACTCCCGTAATGTTCCAGGCGCTCAATGCCCAGGGCCGCGCAGTGCAGACGATGCGCAGCCTAGTCTATTTGCAGCCCGGCGAGTATCAGAGCTGCATCGGGTGCCACGAACATCGAACGAAATCCGCCTCCGCTGCCGCGCCCGCGCAGGCCCTTGGGCGCACTCCCTCCAGGATCAAACCCGGGCCGGACGGTTCGCGCCCCTTCAGCTATCCGCGCCTGGTTCAGCCGGTCGTGGATCGGCATTGCGTCCGGTGTCATGATGGCAAAGAGTCCGGGCGACCGGTCTTGACGAGCGAACCGGAAGGGGATTTCACAAAATCCTATAATGCCCTGGTCACCCGCGTTTCTTACACGGCCTGGAACCGCCCCGAACAGAACTTCGAGCCAATGACAGCGCCATTACGATTCGGCGCCCTGGCCAGTCCCCTGACGAAAATGCTCGATCAGGGCCACGGAGATGTGACGCTGCCCCCGGAGGACCGGGAGCGGCTGGACACGTGGATGGATGCGAACGCGCTGTTCTACGGAACGTTTGACGTAAAAGAGCAGAAGAAACAGCTGCTTGGGGAGACGATCGCGGGCCCGAGTGAATAGCGCTTTTCTTGTCCACCGCCCGGCCACTGCGGAAAAGCAGAGCACACTCTCCACCCGGCCTGGCTGAACTGAAATACCAACCAACGCAGCATTACTCATGCAGACAAAATGGGAATACACGGTTCTGAAGTTGGCGACCGACTTCGGATTCTTCACCGGCACCAACTTTGATGCTGGCCAGCTTAGCCAGCATTTGAACGAACACGGCGAGGCCGGATGGGAGCTTGTTTCGGTGTTTAATATCGAGAAGGTTAAAGGCGGCTCAAAATTCGTGCTGGCCGTTATGAAGAGGCCCAAGGCCTAAGGATCAGCCCTCCCTTCTCCGTTTGGCTGTCTCGTCTCCCGTGCTGGCGGACGTTCGTGCCGCCGACGCTTGATCCTTGGGCCGCCACTCCTGGGTACCGCCCGTTGTCACGGCGGTCGCCGACAAATTTGCACTTAGGGTATTCAGGTGCAATGGTTGAGAAGGTCCCTGCACGCGCACCTCCACACCGCCGGGACCAATTAGACTCGATTGAGAGTGCGGAGACAAGACATGAGAAGAGTTAGCTGCTATTTGATCGGGGTGAGCTGGCTGGCTGCCCAACACCTTGGGGCGGGAATTATTCCCCGCGGCACTCTGCTGGAGTTGCACTCGTGCGAGCTTTACGCCGGGGGCTGCGTGGTTTCCAGCGAGGCCACCCAGAGGGGGCGTTACATGCTGCGGGCATGGAGTTTCATGGACGGGCGATTTGGCAATGAGAGCCTGGCCGGGCTTCAGCTCGCAGTTCTCGAAACTTCCCCGGACAATCTGGCGGCGGAGGACGCGACGGGGGACCAGGCCGTGGTTTATCTGCCGAAGGCGGCGACGCCGGCCCAGCGCAAGGCGCTGATGGCCTGGCTGCGGGCCAATGCATCGGGGCTGGAGCGCGCCGCGCTGAAGAGCCGCATCGCGCCTTTGGCGCTGCGTCAAACGGAGAGTGGTTACGCCTTTTCGGCGGGCAGCTTTGTCTCGGTGGAGACGGCTCCGCTCGAGTCCTGCGAGGCTGGTTCGTGCGGCGAAGGGCTTTGGTACAAGCCGCGCACGACCACCAGCAGCTTTGCGGTGGCGGTCAATCGAACGTCCCGGGTACAGGAGCCACTGCTGAGACTCAAATGGTTCGACGCCGGCAAGCGAAGCGTGTTCCTGGCCAGGTTTGGCGAGCCCGGCCCAAACAAGGATGTGCAAGTTTCCTGTGCCGATTTATGCGGCGCCGGGACCGACCAGTTCTGAAAGGGCACACTCGGGGAGGACAAGGAGATTAGCATGGCAACAACGGGGATTGACTATGAATGATTCCAAAACAAGGGAGGGCCTGACGGTCTCGCGCCGTTCGTTCCTCAAGACATTCGGCACCAGCGCGGCAGTGGCGGCCACGGCGCAACTCGAATCGGTGGCCCAGGAACTGTCCAAGGCCGACACTGAGAAGCTGCACGGGCCGGGGCCCGTGCCGATTACGCTCAATGTCAACGGCAAGCCCCTGAAGCTGGAGGTGGAACCGCGCGTCACGCTGCTGGACGCGCTGCGCAACCATGCGAGTCTGACCGGCGCCAAGGAAGTCTGCGACCGCGCTACCTGCGGCGCCTGCACAGTGCTGCTGGACGGCACCCCGATCTACGCCTGCTCGAAACTGGCCATTGAAGCGCAAGGCCATGCCATCACCACCGTCGAGGGACTGGCGGAGGGGGGCAAGCTCACCCCGGTGCAGCAGGCCTTTGTGGCCGAAGACGCGCTCATGTGCGGCTACTGCACCCCGGGCTTCGTTATGAGCGTCACAGCCCTGCTCAGGCAAAATCCGCGCCCGACGGCTGAGCAGGTCAAGACTGCCTGCGCCGGAAACCTATGCCGCTGCGGCACCTATCCGCACGTGATGAAGGCGGCGCTTAAGGCCGCCGGCGTGTCCACCACTACCAGAACGGAGGTCATTTCCTATGGCAAGCTGGCCTGAAAAGCGAACCCGCATTGGCTCGCGCGCTCCCCGCGTGGACGGACCGGTCAAAGTCACCGGCGCGGCCAAGTACACTTCAGATGTTCAGCCCGGAGGCTGGCTTTACGGCATGATACTCCGCTCCAAATGGCCGAAGGCGAAGATCGCCGGCATAAGCCTGGAGAAGGCGCTCCAGGTGCCCGGCATCAAGGCAGCGCTGCTGTCCCGCGAAGGCGAACGCACGGTCCGTTACTATGGTGAAGAGCTCGCGGCCGTGGCCGGCACGAGCAAACAGGCATGCCTCGACGCGTTAAGGGCCATCGAAGTTCGCGCCACGCCGCTGCCGTTCGTGGTGCGTGAGGAAGACGCCCGGCAGGAATCCGCGCCGCGAGTCTGGGAGGAGAACCCAAATCTCTCTCCTCCCAGGGTGAACGAGAAGGGGGAGGTGGACAAGGCGTTCGCTGAATGCGCGGCTGTCGTTGAGGGCTTCTACAACACCGCAGTGCAGGTGCATCACCCGCTCGAACCCCACGGCCACACAATTTCCTGGACCGACGCCGGCGTGACCGCCTGGTCTTCAACGCAGGGGGTCTTCAGCGTCCGGGATGGGCTGGCCTCGAACCTGGGGGTGCCCCAGAACCAGGTGCGCGTGATCACCGAGCATATGGGCGGCGGCTTCGGCGCCAAGTTCGGGCCTGGCATCGAGGGCGGGCTGGCGGCGCGCCTGTCGAAGGCCGCGGGGGCGCCGGTCAAGATCATGCTGACGCGGTTCGATCAGGCGCTGGCGGCCGGCAACCGGCCCTCCAGCTTCCAGAAGATCAAGCTCGGCGCATCGGCT
The DNA here is from genome assembly GCA_035452965.1 of Candidatus Paceibacterota bacterium. NCBI lineage: Bacteria > Bacillati > Minisyncoccota > Minisyncoccota bacterium. The sequence goes on from DAOTCE010000004.1 coordinate 29,434, forward strand.
GACGGCAAATTGCAGGCCTTCGAGTTCGAGAACTATGGCACTGCCGGCATCGGCAGCGGCGGCTCGACCGCGGGCGGCGGCAGCGGCGTTGAACTGCACGCGCCTTACATCTACCGCGTGCCCAACATCCGCGTGAAGCAGGCTGCGGTGGCGGTTAATGCCGGGTCGGCGCGCGCTTTCCGCGCCCCGGCCAGCCCGCCTTCGTCTTACGGCATAGAGGGCATTCTCGACGAGCTGGCCCTGAAGCTGAACCTGGACCCGGTCGAGCTGCGCATCAAGAATGACCCGTCCGAAGTCCGCCAGAAGCAATACCGGCTGGGCGCCGAACGCTTTGGCTGGAGCCAGAAATACCGCAAGCCGGGCACGTCGCCCGGCGTCGTCAAGACCGGCGTGGGTTGTGGCGGGGCCACGTGGGGGGGCGGCGGAAACCAGCGCTCGCGGGCTGAGGCGCAAATTAATCCGGATGGCAGCGTCGAAGTTCGCTGCGGCACCCAGGACCTGGGGACCGGCACGCGCACGCTGGTCGCCCTGGTGGCAGCCGAGACGTTCGGGCTGGCCCCTGACCAGATCCAGGTGCAGATCGGCGACACGCGCTTCCCGTACGGCAACGACAGTGGCGGCAGCACTACCGCGGCTTCTGTCTGTCCCGCGGTCTATGACGCGTGCACCAGGGCGTTGTCGGCGCTGCAATGGCAAGCCAGCGTGGCGGACGCGCGCGGTCCCAACTGGCGGGATGCCTGCAAGCGGCTTGGACTGCAGCCGCTGGTGAGGCCCGGCCAATGGCAGAGAGGCCTGTCCTCCAGCGGCGTCGGCGGCGTGCAGTTCGCCGAGGTCGAGGTGGACACCGAAACCGGGTTCGTTAGGGTGAAGAAGGTCACTTGCGTTCAGGACTGCGGCCTGATCGTGAGCAAGCTGACTTGCGAGAGCCAGGTCAATGGGGGCATCATCATGGGCATCGGCTACGCCCTCTACGAGGAGCGCGTCATGGACCGGCAGACGGGCGTTGTGCTGAACCCGAACTTCGAGACCTACAAACTCCCGGCGCTGGCGGACATTCCGGAGATTGACATTGTGCTCATGGACATGCCGGAGCGCGGGGTGATCGGCATTGGCGAGCCGGTGACCATCCCGACGGCGGCGGCCATTGCCAACGCAGTGGCCAACGCGCTGGGCGTGCGCGTCCGCAGCCTGCCCATCACGCCCGCCAGAGTTCTGGCGGCCCTGGGCAAGACGGGAGGCGCAGCGTGAAACCATTTGCCTACGCTACTGCCCTCACGCCGGCCAGCGCCCGTGAACTGGTTGCGGACGGCGGCCGCTACATCGGCGGCGGGATAGATTTGCTCGGCGAGCTGAAGGACTATATCTCCGAGCCGAAGGTGCTGGTGAACGTCAAGGCGCTGCCGGGCCTCAGCCGGATCGAGCCGGGCGAAAAGACCTGGACGATCGGCGCCAACGTGACCGTTGCCGAGCTGGAGGATCACGACGGGCTCAAGCAGACCTTCCGCGGCCTGCACCAGGCTGCCGCCGAGGTTGGCTCGCGGCAGATTCGCAACGTCGCGACGGTCGGCGGGAACCTGGCGCAGCATTCGCGCTGCTGGTATTACCGCCACCGGGATGTGCACTGCCTCAAGAAAGGCGGGGACACGTGCTACGCCAGGAACGGCGAGAACAAATACCACAGTCTCTTCACCGGCAACCCCTGCATCAGCCCGGTGGTTTCCAATCTCGCGGTGGCGCTCGCCGTCCTGGACGCCACGGTGATCGTGCAGCGCGGGGACAAGGCCCAACGCATGACCGTCGCGGAGTTCTATGCCCGGGCCTGGGACAACCCCACCGCTCATAACTCCCTGGACCGGGCGGACCTGATCCTGCAAGTCGAGGTGCCGGTCCAGCAACGCCGCAGTTGCTACTTGCAGGTAAGTGAGAAGGCCCAGTTCGATTGGGCGCTGGTCAGTTGCGCCGCGGCGGGCCGGGTCGAGGGGGACAAGATCAGCCAGGCGCGCGTTGTGCTGGGAGCGATCTCGAATGTCCCTCACCAGGTGCCGGCCGCCCACAAGCTGCTGGAAGGAAAGGTCCTGGATGAACCGCTCGCGGACAAGGCAGCGGAGGTCATCCTCGAACAGGCGAAGGCTCGTTCCGAGAACGGCTACAAGATCCCTTTGGCCCGCGCCTTGATTCGGCGGGCGCTGATGCAACTCAAGACGTTGCCATGACCACAGGTCCCATCTGCAAGAAACTTCGCGCCAAGAGCATGTTTTTGCCTGCCCTGGCGGACGAAGCCCCCGGCCAGCCTGACCCGAAATCGCTGCGGACCAGCCACTGCTGGTGCAATTGCACCTTGACTGAGACCGGCCCGGATGACCGCCCGGTCGGCCCCGACGTCTGCAATCCCTCGCGGCCCTGTTTCGAAGAGTAACCGGCCCTCTCAGGCCTGCTGACCGGTCAGTTTCTCCAGGAATAGGCGGGCCTTTCTGGCTTCGGCGATCACGCTCTCCAGGGTGCCGCGCGCGAGGCACTCGACAATTAAAGGCCCGTGCGTGAAACCGCCCCGCTTCAGCCGCTCAAAGACCTTCGGGAAGTTCACCTTGCCCTGCCCGATGTTCACCAGCACCTCCTTGGGCGGGAGGAAGTCCTTGACACTCATGCCGACCACCAGGCCGTCCACCGTGGCGGCATCCTCCACGGGATCGAGCTTGCCGTCCGAGTAGTAGAAGATATTGCCCGGGTCATACCAGAGCCTGAAGTTCTTCCTGGCCACGAGCTCGATGGCCTTGCGGCATTGAGGGCCGGTGGCGTTCTGTCCGCCGTGCGGCTTGATGCTGAGGCCAACGCCCTTCGCGGCGGCGTAGTCACAGCACTCCGCGATGGTCTGGTAGTAGATCTGGTAGAGCTTCACATCGCTCGTCCCGGCCAGCATCAGGTGCGGGCACTCGCAGAATGCAGCGTGATCAATGAGCTTCTTCAAGCCGCGGATGCCCGCGTCGAGGGAATCGGTAGCCGGGGCCTCGCCATAGACTGACAGCACGTTGAGTCCGCGCTTCCGGGCTGCCTGGTGCATGGCTTGCACTTCCTCAGCCGGAGTGGTGGTCTTGATCATCACCCACTGCTTAATCTTCGTGGTCATCAGGCCGACGTGCTTGAAACCCGCTTCGGCTATGGCATCGAGCGCCACCGGGTATTCAAATTGATCGAACGCCCGGGTGTAACAGCCTATTTGCCAGGCCGTTTGGGGTTGAGCGCCGAGGAGAGATTCAACCGACGCGGCCGCCAGGCCGGCTACCCCCAATTTGGCAGTCCCGGCCAGAAACGTCCGTCGGCTGATATGACTGCTTGTGTTCATAATGTCAACGTGCCGAAAACTCGGTGCATTCGACGGTTAAACCTGCCCACTGGCAAGCACAGATATGTTCCGCGTGGGCATCTTGGATACGCGACAGGCGCCTTCCGGACGAACCGGGCTGAACACCGCGTAGCGGCGGCTGACTGGTCCCGAACGGCCTTGCTCCATTCCAGTCGCCTGACAATCAAGCGTTGCTGGCGCAACTTGACCGGCCGTTCCGCTCCGCCACCTCGTCACATGAAGCCGCACTGCTCCCATCGAGTAATCGCTGCTTGATGTCCGGTTAACAGCAGCGGTTAAGCATGTTTTCGCTTCTCATGGCAATTGGTTCAGGTAGAACAGCCGGGGCACCGGAAGATCGGATAGAGAACACTATGAGTAAATCGCTTAGTTCTGCGCTCGCGTTTGCGGGAGGCCTATGGCTTATCAACGTTTGCGGAGGGGCACCAACTCAGGTCGAGAGGCAGTTCGCCAACCCGCCGCGTCTTGACAAGGCCGTTCTGGCGGGGCCGAAGGTGATTGCCATTAGACGGGACGCCTCGGAGTTGGAGTCGCTGGCCGCGAATGAAGTCAGGCGCTATGCCTATCTGCGCACCGGGAAGTTGCTGCCGGTGCAGAGAGGGGTGAGCACCGGTGACCGTATTGTGGTGTCACGACGCGAGGCGAAGTTCTGTGGTGAACTCGGGAATGGGCTGGGGCCGCAGCAGTTCTCGCTGAGGTGCGAAATGGCGGGCGGCAGCAGGGTCTGGTGGATTGTGGGCGGCGATGAGGCTGGCGCATTGTATGGCGCGTACCGGTTTGCCGAGAAGCTGGGCATCCGGTTCGCGCTGGATGAAGACGTTGTGCCGGATGAGCTATTGACGGGCGCCTGGCCTGAGCCGAACGAGACCGGCAAGCCCCGGTTCGCGTTGCGGGGGCTCCAGCCGTTTCATGATTTCTCGGTTGGGCCGGACTGGTGGAATCTGCAGGACTACCAGAGCGTCTTGTCGCAAATGGCGAAGCTAAGGCTGAATTTCATTGGCCTGCATACCTACCCGAGTTGGAACCCGGCTGCCGGGCCGGAGGCCAACGTCTGGATCGGGCTGCCCGAAGATGTGGACGCGCAGGGCAACGTCCGGTTTGGGTATGAAGCGGGCGTGGTCACCACACGAAGGGGATGGGCGGTGAGTCCATTTCCAACCAGCCGCTACGCCTCCGGCGCCGGCCTGTTGTTTGAAGGCGACGACTATGGCCCGGACTTCATGCTCGACTGCCTGGAGTGGCCCAGGACCGGCGAGGCCGCTGTGGCGATGTTCAACCGCTACGGAGATTTTCAGCAAAAAGCCTTCCATCATGCGCGGCGTCTTGCCATCAAGACTTGCGTCGGCACGGAGCTTCCTCTGGGCATCCCGAAAGCGCTGGCGGCACGGCTGGAGGGCAGGGGCCTGAAACCAGATGATCCGGCCGTCATTCGCCGCCTCTACGAGGGCACCTTTCTTCGGCTCATGCGCAAATCGCCGGTGGATTATTACTGGCTCTGGGCGGCGGAGATTTGGCTGGGGCAGGACCCCGGCTCCAGCGGTTGGGAGATTACCTCCGGGGCCAATGTCGAGCGCGAGCTGGGCCTGGTTGAGGCAGCGGCCAAGGAGGTTCAGGCGCCGTTTGGCTTCGCCACCTGCGGCTGGCGCCTGGGCACTCGCGATGACGCGCTCTGGATGGACAAACGTGCCCCGAAGAGTTGGGCGGCCTCGTCCATCAACACCAGCCTGGGACGCGACCCGGTGGAGCAGGCGTATGGCGCCATGCCGAACCGTCCCAAGTGGGTCATCGGCTGGGCCGAGGACGATGACACAGCCGGGGCGCATTGCTGCACCTGCTGGGACCTGCAGCTCTGGGCGGAGCGGATGTTCGCCAACTCTTCCGATGCCTTCCGCTACGGATGTGAAGGCATGATGGCGATCCACTGGCGCACGGCGGCCATATCGCCGAACATCACGGCGCTGGCGCAAGCCGGCTGGGACTTTGACATTACGGGCGGGACCCATGCGAACGCCGCCGCTGCCGGAGACCGGACGTCTGGGATGCGTGCTTTTTGGATCGATTGGGGGCGGGGCATGTTTGGCGGCGATGCCGGCGCCGAGGCAGGCTTGGCTTTACAGAAGCTCGATGGCGGCCATCTGGGGATTAACGCGCTGATTCGGGGCGGCGCCAGCACCACAGATGCCCAAATCTCGGAGTTCTTCGGACCGCTGCGCGAGTTGGAGGCGCTGCGGCCCCGCATCAGCGGCGCCGGCTATCTTGAACGGTTTGACTATTGGCTCAATTTCATCCGGGCCTCCCAACTGCGGGTGCGAACCTGGGTTTTGGCCGATCGCCTGGCGGCGAAATTGAAGGAAGTCAATGCGATGCAGGAGGCTGGCAGGAAGTTGAGCTGCGTCCGAAGCGAAGTCCTTCCCCTTCGGTTGGACGTTGCGCGAAGTTATGAGGACATGATCGCCGCCTTCGTGAACTGCGCCAAGTCACCTGGCGAGATCGGGACCATTGCCAGCATTGAGAGCGGTTGTCGCGCGCGGGTTGTGTCCGCACATGACGGGGCCATTGCGCAACTTCTCGGGGAGGCCTTGCCGGCGGAAGCTGCCATCAGCACGGCCTATCGGGGCAGTCCGCGGATTTTCGTCTCCGCCAGGCGCACCCTGATGAATGCCAGAGAACCGCATGAAATCCGTGCCTTTGTCCTGTCGGGTGCGAAGTGCGCCGGGCTCAAGCTGCACTGGCGTTCCCTGGGCGAGGGCCGATTCAAGAAGCTGGCGGCCACCCATCGCGCCCGGCAGGCTTACCGCGTTGGGCTTCCTGCTCAAGCTCGGGGTGCGGTTGAGTATTACCTGGAAGCGGCGTTGGAGGATGGCCAGAAGGCCCTGTGGCCGGCCACGGCTCCTGCAATCAATCAAACAGCAATCGTATGGTGAGGCAACAGCCGACACTGCAAACCGAACGCCTAATCCTGCGGCCTCTGACGCCGCAGGACGCGCTCGCGCTGTCGCGCCTGGCCGAAAGGCAAGGTCCATTGACGCTCCGGGGCACTACTCTGCGGGGATGCCATTTCCCGCGTGGTTAAGCCAGGTCTTTTCGGAACTTACGGTCCCGTGGGTAGCCGCGTTGGTATGGTGGGTTCGCCAAAGCGCGGAAGTGGCCAATTCCAGCCAATTCTCCGTAAGTCTTTGTAACTGCGGCACTTGCCTGGATTTGGGTTCCCGGGCAGTGCTTTTGGGCGGCTTCTTGTCGGAAGTTCTTTGACGACAGTGGTTTACACCGAATCGTCTGGGGATGTCAAGGCTGTATCTACGGTGTGGATGTGGGGAGGATACGGTGGGGATACGGTGAGGGTCCCTTGTGCGGCGTAACTCCTGAGTCTGGCAGGGCGCGTTCGCCGAAAGCGCCACCGTTTGACCGCCTCGGCGAGGCGGCCCTACCCAACACCTGGTGGACCGGAATTGCACACTCTCCTGTTCCATTTTGGTACGCTTCACGCAGTGGGCGCACGGGCTTTCACCGACCGCATCACAGGCGCGGACTCGGAACCGGCTGAGCTTGGGCAAGGCAGGGCAGCCGGGAAAGGCTGTGGCGCCGACTCTCGAGAGTGAACGGCAACCGTTGCGCTTTCTGAGCTTAGCTGAGGGGAGCGTCAAATCTGAGTTTTCGCCTCAATGGGGCACGGCACTTGCAGCAAACCGGGGCCAAATGAGCAAGTATTATGTCGCCTGCGACCTAAGTCCGGACTGTGGTCGCGTGATGATGGGAACTCTCGACAAGGACGCGCTCGTGGTCAGCGAGGTGCGCCGCTTCCCTAATACCCCGGTCCGGGACAAAGACTCGCTCCAATGGGACATCCCCCGGCTGTATCAGGAGACGCTCGACGGCTTGCGGTCTGTTGGCGCCTATGAGGAGGCCGTGGACAGCATCAGTTGCGATTCCTGGGCTGGCGATTACCTGCTCTTCGAGGCCGACGGTTCGCTGATCACACCCGCGTATCATTACGGCGATCCCCGTACCCAGGAAGGGATACAGAAGGGCTTGTCGCTGGTTCCAAAGGAATCCCTGTATCAGGAGACTGGGGTCCAGCCGATGCTCGCGAATACCTTCTTCCAACTGGCGGCGGAGAAGCCGCGGCGTCTTGGCCGGGCGGGACACCTCCTGCCGATTGCCGACGCTTTCAATTATCTGCTCTCCGGCATTCCGCGCTTCGAAGTATCCCTGGCGGGCGCCACGCAGCTCTTTAATCCTGTGACCAATAGCTGGTCTCCCCGGCTGCTGAGCGCGGCGCAGTTGCCGTCCAAGTTATTTCCGCCGCTCGTTTCCGCGGGCAAAGAGCTGGGGCCGCTGCGGCCGGAGATTGTGAAGTCCACGGCCCTGGATGACGCTTTGGTTGTGACGACCTGCTCGCACGAGACGGCCGCGGCGCTGGCAGGCTTGCCCATAGTGCCTGGGGAGAGCTGGGCCTATCTGCGTGTGGGTTCCTGGGCCACAATGGGGACGGAGGTTGCCCGGCCAATCATCACTGAAAAGAGCAGCAGTCTGGGTTTCAGCAACGAGCCCGGCTACGGCGGATCGGTGCGTTTCTCCAAGCAGACGGTTGGGCTGAGGATTCTTGAGGAGTGCCGCCGGTTCTGGAAGGACCAGGACCGTGAAATTGATGACACGTTGCTCACACACCTGGCGGGTTCCGCGCCTCCCTTCGAATCGTTGATCAACCCGGAAGATCCCCGGTTTCTGTCGTCGGGCGATATGCCGCTCAAGATTCAGGCGTTCTGCCGGGAAACCAAGCAGCCCGTGCCCCGCAAGCCCGGCCCGATCATTCGCTGCATCCTGGAGAGCGTGGCCCTGTCGTATCGCAAGGCGCTGCAGGAAATGGAAGAGGTAACCGGGCGGCAGGTCGCGCGGATTTACCTTCTGAGCAGCTCCGCCAATCCCCTGCTGAACCATTTCATCGCCAATGCCGTGCGCCGTCCCCTGGTGATGGCACCCCCGGACACGGCGGCGGTCGGCAATATCATTGTGCAGGCATTGACCCTTGGTCATGTCGAGTCGCTTGAGCAGGCGCGCGAGATCGTGCGCAAATCCATCAAGACGGAAGTGTTGCTCCCCTACGCGAACACTTGGGATACCGCCTTCACCCGGCTTGTGAACCTCCGCGCGGCCTGAGCGGCTATCCGCAGACACTCGCGCTGGCTCACGCGTCCGGCCTACCGGCCCGATGAGCTCACCGGAACCGGAATTCTGCCACCACCGGCAAGTGGTCTGACGCCTGGGATTCGGGCACCCAGGCTCGGACCGGCTCGACGACTCCGCCCTTCCTGAGCCAGATGTAATCAATCCGCTTGCGCGGCTGCACGGCGGGGATGGTTGGCCCGTCGCCCGTGCCGGCCTGCGGCCAGGTATCAACAAAGGCCTGGGCGATCCTCTCGTGTGTGCGGCTGCCGGGCGTGTCGTTGAAGTCGCCGCAGAGGATCATCGGTTTCTTGCCGTAAGCAGGAATGATCTCCAGAAGCTCCGCCACGTTCATGAGTCGCTCGGTGTCGTCCGGGCGGAAGTCAATGTGCGTGTTCATAAACACCAGCTCGCGCCCGTGGACTTCCAGCACCACCTGCAGGAGTCCGCGCTGCTCGCCTTGGCGGAGCATCTTATAGTGTTGGTTGGTCCAGCGCTTGACGGGGAAGCGTGTCAGGATCGCGTTGCCGTATTCCCCGCCCTGGAAGTGGAAGTTGTTGCTGAACACGCAGGTCATGCCTGTTAGCACCGCCAGCTCGGCCGGGCAGTCGCGCCGCGCGGTCCGCTCCACGCCCTTGTCCACTTCCTGCAGCGCGACAATATCCGCGCGCTCGCGTTTGATCAGCTCGGCGATGCGCTGGAAGTCCAACTTGCCGTCAACCCCTTCTCCATGATGGATGTTGTAAGTCATCACCCGGAAGGTCTGCGCGGTCGCCGGCTTGGGTGCGCTCTGGCACGCGGTCAGGCCCGCCGACAACAAGCTCGCGAGAACGAATCGAGCAAGGGCGGCGCGTGATGGAATCGGAATTGTATTCATGGATAATAAGTTTCCCGTTTGGCGAGGTTCAGCAGGGCGCCGCTAAGGCAAACAGGAGCCTATCCATTGAGGGTCCAGCCAGGCCGGTAGGTGCGTGCCAGCAGTTCGTTGGCTTCCGGACAGTCGGTGACGCGCCCGGTGGCACCGTCGTAGTTGATCTTCCGGCCAACGCGATACGCTACCAGGCCGAGCATCATCATTTCGATCATTCTCCCGGCGTAGTCGAAGTCGCAGGCGGTTTTCAGGTCGCCTTTGCAGGCGTTGATCCACTGCCTCTGGAAATTGCCCAGCGGCGGCAGCAAGGCGGACTTGGGCCGAGGCTTGTAGTAGGTCAGGTCGGCCTGGTTGCCCAGCGGAAACAGCGCGCGCGATTTGAAATCAGCCACGAGGCAGCCCTTGCTCCCTTCGAAGAGCGCGCCGTGGTCAATCTTCTTCAGGTCGAGATAGGGCACGGGCGACTCGGGCATTGCGCCGCCCTGGTACCAAGATACCCGGATGGCCTGGCGCCAGTGATTGGAGGGAATCTCGAAATGCATCTCCAACTTGACGGGCGTGACTTCAGGGTTGAAGGGGTCGCCCTTGCCCTCGGCTGAAACCGGCAGACCGGCGTCAATCGCGTTCCAGGCGATGTCCATGGTGTGGCTGCCCATGTCCCCGACCTGACCGCTGCCGAAGTCCCAGAACATGTTCCATTGGAGGCAATTCATGCCCGAGCTGCCGGAGAAGTATTCGGGATTCCAGGGGTGCGCGGGCGAAGGCCCCAGCCACAAGTCCCAGTGGAAGTCTTTGGGCGGATCCCCGGCGGCGGGGAGGTAGCCCGGCTTGGGAAGCTGCCGGTCGCCCCACGCGCTGACTTCCTGCAACTCGCCAATCGCCTTGTCCAGGACGAGTTCTCTAACGCGGTTGAAGTTCTCGTACTCGTGGCGCTGGGTGCCGACTTGGGTTGCCAGCTTGTCCTTCTTCTTGAGGTAGGTAGCGCGGACCACGCGGGCTTCCTCGACGCAGTTGGCCAGGGGTTTCTCACAATAGATGTGTTGGCCGCGGTTCATCGCCCAGTTGGCGACGAAGGCGTGGGTGTGATCGGCGGTGCAGCAAACGACCGCTTCAACGTCCTTCTGGTCTAGGCACTTGCGCCAATCCACATACTGTTTGGCCTTGGGGAACTTCGGGGCGGCGAAGGCAAGGTGCTTTTCGTTCACGTCACACAAGGCGACGACATTTTCTTTCGCAATGCCGTCGAAGTGGGCTTCGCCGCGGCCCCAGGTGCCGAGGAGGGCGAGGTTGAGCTTGTTGCCGGGTGCGTCCGCTCCGAAAAGGCGGGTGCGGGGAAGAATGAGGCCGGCGGCTCCAGTGAAGGCGACAGATTTGAGAAAGGCGCGTCGTTTCATGAGACGAGTTTGGCCACGGCGGGACATGCCGTCAAGCAGCGGTCGGGGTTGCCGCGGAGATGGAGCCACCCACCCCTATTGAAGCTTAAAGGGTAATTGGGTTATTAAGGAGTATAACCGCGCCAGCGTTGACCCGGTCTCCTGGCTTCGCACGTCGGCCCCAAATTGGAACGTCGCCGTCGCATGGAAGTTCTTGATCATCATGCAGTAAGTGCTGTTGGCCATGATGCCGAGCAATTCGCCGGTGCGACTGAACACAAGGTCACCGCGCGACGGGTTGAACTTGCCAAACAGCCCCTTGAGGGAATTACGGTCCATCTTGACATAGAGTGGCGTGGTCAGATCTATCTGGAATGTGCATTCCCCGTAGTAGCCTTCCTGTGCTCCAACCAGCACCGCATCCTGGAACTTGTAGGGGTCGGACGAGATACGATAAACCTTGCCGCCGAGTTCATGGACCTCCGCCCGGGTGACCGGCATGAACACCACCCGTGGGTCCAGTTGGCAGAATGACAATGCCCTGATGGGAATAATCGCCGCGTTGCGCTCCAGTGTCCCTGTCAGCCCCGCCCACTCCGTGCCCGGGTAGCTGAAGCTCAGGGGCGTGTCCTGCACATGACAAAGGGCAACCGTATTCGTCCCGTCCGTGACCAGCACAGTCTGGGTGATCGCCCGCTTGTTCGACTCCAAGCCCAGGAAGCCGGCGCGGACACCCGACACGCTCGCTTGCACGCGGTTGGTGGCAAACTCGCTAAAGATCGTATTGGGAGCCAGCGGACGGTTCAGTTGGATTTCCTGGGCTAATTGCTCTGACTTGCTGGCAAGCGTTTTGACCCCCTCGGCCAATTTGGCTTTCTCCGCGCGCTCAACTTTCACCTCTTCTTGCATGCGGGTGACTTGTTCAGTGACCAGCCGCTTCTCGGCCTCGACCACCTGGAGCTGACCAGCGAGGCGCTGCTTTTCGTTCAGGACCAACTGGTTGCTCTGGGCCAGTTGCCCGAGTTGCCGCTGCAAGGCCGCCGCTTGTTCCGCTTGCTTGCGAAGCTCCGCCTGCATCGCTGCGAGCTTCTCTCTGGAAATCAGCGTTTCAGCCGAACTGGTCAAAAGCTGCTGGTTCAGAGATTGGATGTTGGTCTGAGCGGCAACATACTGCCGCAGCAGATTGGTCTGTTGCTGCGCAAGCTGCGCGGTTTGCTGGTCCTTTTGTTGCAGTTCCCGCTGGAACGCCTGCACTTGTTGATCTTTCTTTTGTAGCTCCTCGCGGAAGGTCTGCACCTGCGTCTCGCGCTCGCGCAACTGCGCCTGCTGCCGGGCTGCCGCCTGGCGCGTCTGCGTCAGTTCTCCCAGCAATGCGTCGCGCCCTTTGCGTTCCTCCTCCAGCGCCAGCCGCATTACAGCGGCCAGGTCCTGCCGGTCGTCCACTCTGTTGGTGGCGATGGTCGTCTGGACCTGCCGCGGAACCCCCTCGCGGGTGGTCTTGCTGATATCAACTGCGGAGAATGCCAGCAGGCTCACCAGCAGGAAGTCGCAGATAACGATTAGAATCGAGCGGTTCATGTGGTCGGGGCTAGCCTGGTCGCAACGGCTGGCGGGGCTTCCGCGTCAAGCACCAGCTTGCGGCGCAGCGGGCGCAAATGGCAAATCTTGAAGACTGAAACGAAGATAATGCCGAACGAGGTGGACGAGTAGGCCGCCATAAGGCTCGGCTGGATCACGCCCAGCGACACCAGGATCAACGAGATGATTGTGCCCGCAAAACCCAGGTAAAGCCCGGCATCGAAAAGGTGGTCTTCGTTGTCCAGCAGCTTCAGCTTGATGCGCGAAGGCAGGTTCTGGCGGCGGATCTCTGCCAATTTGACCAGACACGCCGTGTATAGTAGCGCCTGCAGCACAAAGAACAGCAGCAGGGTCAATAGACTCAGTTGGTTCATAATTGATCGCGTAACGCCGGGGGTTCCCGCCGGGGCCACGCCACCCACCGTGGGCAGGCGCAGCCGAAAAGGAAGCTCCACTCTTTGGCTTTCCTGAGCGAGAAACGGCTCGCTCAGGAGCAACACCACGAGCAGGAAGCCCAGCGCAAATAAAACCTCGCGGGCCACATGAAACCCGCGCACCTGCAGCGGACGTTCCAAGGCCGAGGCCGCCGGGCGCGCAAAATGCAAGGCCGCGGCCAGCAGGAACCCGCCCGCCAGGTACAACAACCACTTCATAGTCAGCCCCAGTCCTGGCTTACGCCAGCATAAATCTGTCGCGAACGAGCCAAACACGCCAAACGGCGCCTGTCCGGCCAATCGCTGCGCGAAACCGTAGCTGTGCAAACGGCGGTTACGCTGCAGAAGCTCGCTAACGCCGCCCGTCCCGAAACGGAGACTGGCCCCCAGGTCTTTCATCCCGGTCTGGCTGAAGTTCATCAGGTAGGCCGCAACCTGTGCCGGTTTGCCGGAAAGCTGCACCGCCGCGAAAACTACCGGCAACTGCCCTTCGTTCCGGCGCACCAGGTTCGCCAGCAGGCGTAACGTCTCCACATCCTGAATCTGGCTGACGAATTCCACGAGCTGGCCCCAGTTGAGCCTTTGCCCCAACGACATCAAATCAAGCAGCACTTGTTCCAGTCGCTGCGCATCACCTCCGAGATTACTCGCTCCCGCTAACTGGAAGACGGCATCACTCAGCCCCCCGCTCAAATGGCCTCCTTCCAGCAAGAGTCCGCAAATGGCAAGAGCTGTGTCGAGCGCCTGTCCGGCGGCGGACTGCGAAGGGGAGAATACAGCGGTGTTAGTTAGCGCACGACATTGCAGCACTTCCCGGATGGTCGGCAGCGCCGAGTCTCGCAGCAACTCAAACGCCACTGCCCGATTCTCTTCCCGAACGGCAAAGTCGGTAAATGGCTCAGACCCGGACTTGGGAAGGAGGGGATCGCTGGCAAACAGACGCTCCAGGCGCGGGTCGCCTCCACCCCAGACCATCCAGCGGGGATGCTGCAAGGCCGAGTTGGTTAACGCCAGACCGAGCCGGTGCCAATCGGGAAGTCCTTCCATTTGCGCAGCTCGCAGGAGCAATTCGGCCGCCCCCAGCTTGTTCTGTCTGACGAGCGTCAGTCCCCGGTCGGCCAGCGACGCCGTGTTAATGCCGGCCCTTTGAAGCACGCCGGAATCTACCGCCCGCAAGTGCGCCGGCACCAGGAGACCGCAAACCAGCATCACCAGACCTGGAATGGCGCAAATCAGGAATCCTGTCACACGACGCATCATGACTCCATGCGAGCGTAATGCAAATATCCGGAAGGTCAATCAGCGCTGCATGCCATAAGAACTATTTTGTCATCCTACTACCCCGTTGCCTTTTTGCTGATCTCTGGTAAGTAATCGGCGTGACCGAGCCCAGCCTCCTGCTCCTGATCCCGGCCTACAATGAAGCGGACCGCATCGAGCCGGTGCTCCGGGACTATGCCCGCTATTTCCAGGGGCAATACCACGGCAAGTTTCAACTCGTGGTGGTGCTCAACGGCTGCACCGACGATACGCTCGGCGTAGTGCGGCGCGTCGGCGTGGATTTTCCCGCCGTTAGCGCGCTGGAATTCCCGGAACCCATCGGCAAAGGCGGGGCGCTGATCGAAGGGCTGAAGCTGGCGCCCCTGGCCGAACTTATCGGCTACGTGGATGCGGACGGCGCCACTCCGCCACGCGCGTTTCATGATTTGGTCAGGCACATTGACGGAGTGGACTGCGTGATCGGTTCGCGCTGGCTGCCGGGCGCGGTATTGCACGTGGAGCAGAGCAGCCGACGGCGTTTTGCGAGCCGGGCATTCCATTTGATTGTGCAAGTCCTGTTCTGGATGAACATCCGGGACACCCAATGCGGGGCCAAAGTGATGAGGCGCAAGGCGGTCGAGAAAGTGCACTCCTCCTTGCGCATCGCCGACATGGCTTTCGACATCAACCTGCTCTACTCCCTTAAACGCGCGGGCTACCGCATACGCGAAGTGCCGACCGAATGGACGGACAAGATCGGCTCCAAAGTCACCCTGGTCAGGACTTCGCTGGTGATGTTCCTCTCCGCGGTGCGGATCTGGCTGATTTATTCACCGCGGCTCTACGGGTTGTTGCGCCCGCTACGTCCGATCGAGGGGTGGATTTACCGCAAACTTCGCGCTCCCCAACCCCTTCCAGGCCCGCCGCCTAACGGCCACAGCGAGAAGCACAAGTAACAAGCGCAGACCGGCTCAAGCGCCCCGGCGTCCTTCGCCCGCCGCCAGCTTCCTACCTTTCCGCATCGCCATGAAACTGGGCCTTCACACCCCACGTGTACCAGGCGCAGATGGCCAGCAGCAGTGAATTGCAGACGCAGAGCGTTTTGATGACCGTTACGGGACTGTCGTGGAAACGCGTGAGCGCAAACGCGTAGCCGACGGCCAGAATGCACAGCGCAGGGACTACTTTGAACATTGACCGGGCCAGCAGGTTATTCAGCAGCACATTGGCTACCGAGAGCGGCACCACCGCCCAGGCGTACCAGGGCAGCAACACCGAGGCAGCCTGCACATAGCTCGGCTTGAACATGAACCTGACCACCCAGGGCCCCAGCACCCACAAGCCGATCGCTCCGCCTGCCGCCAAAATCGCCGTGCCAGCAAGCACTACCCCCACCAGATCCGTCTTCTCGGCCTTGGCTTTGGCGTGAACTATCTTCGGGAACATGACCACCGCCAGCGGGCCAACCAGCCACATCGCAGCCCGCGAGAGCGTGCCGGCGCTGATATAATAAGCCGATTCATCCCCGCTGAAGTAAGCCTTGACAAACATGGTATCCGCCGTGAGCAGAAACTGATAGGCTCCGAACCCAAGCAACAACGGGATGACTTGCTTCAGCAGGCTGCGCCAGGCGAACGACTGCGCGGGCGCCAGCCAGAGCGAGCGGGTCGGCCAAATAGCGATCACCAGGGCGAAGATCAAGCCGCCGAACATGCCCGTCACCATGCCCGTGGCGCCAAAGTGAAGCGCCAGCACCAGGAGGGCCGCAATCGCAAACCGGCCCAGGCCGTGGAGGATCATGCTCCAGCCCATCCAGAGGAAATTCTGCTGTCCCTGCAGCACCCCGTAGAACATCGGCAGCCAGACAGTGAACAGCAACACCGGCAGCGTCAGCCACAGCGCGGCCGGGTTGGTAATCTTCCACTGAACCATGATGGTCTTCTGGAACACCAACACCACAACCGCCGCCATCAGCCACACCGCCAAGGTCCCCAGCCACGCGGCGCGGATCAGGCCCGAAAGTTCATGCTCACGGTGCAGCGCCAGCGCCCGCGCGGTCTGCTGCGCCATCACCATTTGCAGGGGCAGCGCGGGGATGAACATCGCCACCGCCAGAAACACCCCAAACTGGGCATATTCCGCCTCCGGCAACGCGGTTGCTTTGGACAGGAAATGCACCAGCGTCATGAATATGCCACCCGTGAAGGTGGCCACCATGAGCCAGCCGCTTTGGCGGAAGAACGAGGCCCGGTGGGCAGCCGCGGCTACGGGTCGGCTTTCGACGCATTCAGTCGGCATATGTCTTCAGGGAAGGCCGGAAATTCCAATTCACGCAAACGATTGCAGAAAACGCAGCAGCATGGCCTTGGCGCGCTCCAGCGCTGCCAGCGAAATCCACTCCGCCGCGGTATGCGCCTGGGCGATGTCGCCCGGCCCGAACACCACGCTGGGGATACCCCCGTGGGCCAGCACCGACGCGTCACAGAAGTAACGCACACCAACCGGTTTGCGCTGGCCCAAGCTGCGCAGGAAGCGCGCCACCAGCGGCAGCCGCGCGTTGGTCTCCAGCGGCAGACACTCGGGCAATTGGTCGTGCACGTAGGCTACCGCCAGGCGCTTCCGCCGCAGCAAGCTGTTGATCTCGCGCCGGACTCGCGCCTCCGTTTCACCGGGCAGAGTGCGGCGATCCAGCAAAACGCTGCACCGATCGGGCACGATGTTGGCCTGGTGACCCCCGCAAATAGCCCCTACGCTCACCGTCGCGCAGCCCAGCAGCCGATGTTGCCGCCGGCGCAACTGCGCGGCGTATACCGTTTCCAGCAGATCCACCACCCGCGCCATCGCGTGGACAGCATTGCGCCCCAGTTCGGGCGACGAACCATGCGCCGACCTGCCCCGGGTCTCAAGCGTCATCCACAAGGTGCCCTTGTGCGCCGTTACCGCCTGCAAACGAGTAGGCTCGCCGACGATCGCCAGATCCGCCCGCAAGCCGCTTGCCACCAGGGCGCGTGACCCAGCCTGGCGGTGCTCCTCGTCAATCAGCCCCGCAAAGACAACCTCCATCTCCGCTGGCCGCTGGCGTCCCTGCGCCAATTCGCACAACGCCACCAGCATCGCCGCCACTGAACCTTTGGTGTCGCAGGCGCCGCGGCCAAACAGGCGGCCGTCGCGCCTGACTGGCACAAACTGCTCATCGGTCGCAACGACGGTATCCAGGTGCGGTGCCAGCACGACGCGCCGCCGCGCTTTGCCCCGGGGCGAGAGGCGGACAAGGACGTTGGAACGACCCGGCAAAACCGTCCTGAGCTCGACGTCCAGCCCCGCGCGCGCCGCTGTAGCGGCCACGAACTCAGCCACCCGCTGCTCGCCGGCGTGGCGATCCCGCTCCGGCACGAATGCCGGGTTCACGCTAGGCAGCGCAATCAGCTCGCGCAACAGCTTCTCAGTTTTCGTCATGCTAATCCCGCAAGGGAAACGGAGCCCAGAGCCTAGGCCACGCCTGCCCCCGCTGTCGAGCCTCGACGCGGCGGAAGCGCAAAGCCCGCGTCCGACTGGCCCATCGAACCCCGGCCACCCCAGCCAGGGATTGGCGCTCACAGATGAACGGGTACCTCACCATATACGCACCGTATGCACACCGTATCCACACTGTAGGTTCAATAACGCAACCCATTGTGGCTCCAGAAGTTACGCAGATTCACCCCTCTAACCCCTCTCAAAACCAGCGTAACCGCATTCAGTTCAATGACTTACAGCGGTTTTGACCCCCAAACCGCCTCAACCGACCTCCAACAGCCCCAGCGGACAACTCCAAGCGTCCTCGCCAAGGCCAGTCTCCCAAGCGATTTAGTTTGACCCTACGGGAAAGCACCTCCCCTAACCGGAACATTTCACACCTGCGAGCGCGGCGTCCGGGCATCCTGCCCGCTTAGAAGGTTAGGTTACTCCATCGGGTAGCCCTTAATGATCCAGTCGTCCTTCAGACTCGTCGGGAGGTTGAGCAGTCTCGCCTTTGTGAACTTCATCCTTTTGAGAAGCGAGAACGCGGGCCGGATATTCGGACACCGGCGAAACGGACAGCATCCGCAATAGATGATGACCTCCTTGTCCCTTGGCAGATTGGCCAGGTGCTGCTTGAGCTTGTCGAATTTCTCCTGGACGCCCGTCGGGCCGATGGCAACCGCGCCTTTGATCTGCTCGACCGAGCCAATGTTCAGGATCACCGGCTGGGGAGCCTTCGCGTCCGCCAAATTTGCCGCCAAAGCTGCCGGGTCTTTTAACTCCTTCGCCGACCACGGCTCAGCGGCCCGAAGCGGAGCCAGGCCGAGGCCCCCAAGAGCAATCAGGATTATCACCGTGTCCAGGATGCGGACGGAATGAGCATTCATACCGGCTTAACTCTACATCACAACCTCCGTCCGCGCGCTGACTTTCGGCTCCAGAAAAAACCAGCCTGCCGCTTGCGGCCGTTGCCGCCGCTGAGTTTCCCCTTTGCCCCCGCGGCCCAATCCCGCTCAGTAAACTTTCCGCAGGTTGGACGGCAGGATGTTCAGCTCCGTGCGATACTTGGCCACGGTGCGGCGGGCGATCACGATGCCCTTCTCCTTGAGCATCCGCACCACTTCCTGGTCCGAGAGAGGCTTATTGGAATCCTCCGCCTTGAAAATATCCGCGATCATGTCCTTGACGCTGGTGTTGGACATGCCGTCGCCGGTGGCCGTCTGGATGCCGGCGGTGAAGAAATACTTCATCTCGAAGATCCCCTGCGGGGTCTCCATGTACTTGCTCGAGACCGCGCGGCTGACGGTGGTTTCATGGACCCCCACGACCTGTGCCACTTGCACCATGGTCAGCGGCTTAAGCGCCGCGACGCCTTTGGCCATGAAGTCGCGCTGGCGATTCACAATCTCTCGGGCGATGTTCAGGATCGTCTGCTGCCGCTGCTGCAGGCTCTTGATCAGGAATTTCCCGGCGCGAATCTTCTCGCGGATATAATTGCGCACCTCGGCCGAGTTTCCCCCATGGGCCATCAGGTCCTTGTAGGTGTTGCTGATGCGCAAATGCGGGATATGCTCGTTGTTGGTCGTGACCACGTAGTCATCCCCGGACTTGCGCACGAAGACCTCCGGCAGGATGTATTGGTCGGTGTCCGCCGAATAAGCGCGGCCGGGCCGCGGCTCCAGCCGGGCGATGCGCTCCAGCGCCTCCTGCACTTCATCCACGGACGCCGCCGTCCCGCGGGAAATCTCGGGAATGCGCCGCTTGCCCAGCGCCTCCATGAACTCGTTGACGATCCGGTATTCCAGCGTGCTTTGCTGCTCCGCGCGTTCCAACTGGAGCAGCAGGCATTCCCGCAAATCCCGCGCGCCAACGCCCGGCGGCTCGAAGCTCTGAATCACCTTCAGCACGCCGACAATCTGGTCGGCCGCCAGCCCGGTGGAAGCTGCCAGCTCCTCGACAGTGGTCTTCAGGTAGCCATGCTCGTCAATATTGCCGATCAACATCTCCGCCGTCGGCCACTGGTCCGGAGGCAACGCCGATTCGCGCATCTGTTCGAGCAGCATCTCCTGCAGCGACGTGCCCGCCACCAGCGAGTCGAACATGAACTGCCGCTTCTCCTCGTCCTCCGCGGAGGCCCGCATCGGCAGGTTCGTTTGGGCAAAATGGTCGCGCCATTCCTGGTCGAGTTGCACCAGGCGGTCAAACTCCGCCTGAAAATCATCCACCGGTTCGGCGGTGCCCTTCTCCGTGGCGGGGTCGAAATTCAAATCCGCCGGCGGTTCGCTGGGGTCAACCGTGGCCGCCGCCTGTTCCGCGTCCCGGCCATCCTTCTCCTGCTGCTCCGCCTCCGCCGCGGGCGTCTCCTCCAACACCGGATTCTGCTGCAATTCCTGCTCCACCAGCGCTTTGAGCTCCAGCGTCGGCGCCTGCAAGAGAGCGAGCGACTGTTGCAGTTGCGGTGCCAGCACCAGCGACTGCGTCAAGCGCTGCGACAAATGTAGGCCTTGAGGCATGACGCAATTCTAATCCCCCCTGCTGAAGGCACAAGCAATAACTTGGCACGACTCTCGCTGCCCCCGCGCGGATTCAGGCAGTTGCAACCGCCAACGCCCGTTGGCGCCAGACTCGCTTCTGGAAGCCGTGTGCGACCAGTGCCGAACTCAACCGTGATTCTGTCCTCTTCCGATACCGCAGCGCCTGCTTCCACCCCGCCATCCCCGCAAAACTAACAAATTGCTCCCCCCACCCAAATACGCAATCCGCAGGGTGATCGTGCTTGCCACCATCGTGTTGATCGTGATGGTGATCGTGTTGGTCCCATACCGCCGCCGGTCCCGGAACGGCACAGCACTTACGGATTATACTTCAGCCGGTAGTATGCTTGGGACAGCGCCATCGACTCCTCAAAGGTGAACAAGCCATCCCCGCCCGGTCCGCTCGTGGGCAGGTTGGTTGTCATCAAATCGGTCCAATTCGCGGGGGCGGCGGGGGGGATTTCACTGGCCCGCTGAACCGTATACCTGAAGCCGGGAATACCCGCAAAATGCACCGTCGCTTTCCCGTTCACCAGAGCGATCGTTTGCGCCTGCCCCGTCGAAGGTGTCACGGTAACCTGGACCGTGGCCTGCTTCGTGCAGGAATAGGTGTTGGCCGCGGTGTAGCCGAAGCTGTCGGACCTCAGGTCGTTCGCGTCGTAAGGCAGGTAGAAGATGTAGCTGGTGGTCTTACTGACCGTTCCGTACGCAGCGGTGCCCAGGCTCTGGATGCTATCCACGGTCAGGTCGGAAACCTTGATCTTGAGGCTCGCCCCCTGGCCGCGGGCACGAGAGATTGACTGCGCGGTGGGCAACGGGAGCAACGTCAAAGAGGCGCTGCTGGAGGCAGCGTTGCCCGCGGTGTTATACGCCAGGGCGTAATACTGATCGCCATCGCCGCCAGTCGTGGCTGCATAGCTGCTCCCGCTCTCCCCGCTGATCTGCTGGTCCCCTTTGTCCTGCCCGTTCCAATCCCCACTGTAGTTGTCCGCGTTATCACACGCCGTGCCTGCTATGATCGTGTTGAAGAAGATCTTATCTATATCCCCGCCGCTGGAGTTGTTGTTGTAGAACAGCACCTTGGCCGGATCGCCCGGGTTTGCGAAGGTGCCCATAAAGCCCGACGGGCTGCCGCCGCAAGGGGTGATGAACAGGGCAAACGTGCCCCCGCTCCCCACCAACACCTGCACCCGCAACCCATGTCGCGTAAAGCCGATTCCCGTGTCGTGGTCCGAGTTCAGATCGTAATACTTGTAGTTGGCCCCCCCACCCGTGAACTTCAATCCCAGCAGCGGCGCCCCGCTCGAGTTCTGCAGCGTGAATCCGACATCCCGACCGCTATCCACGTTCCCGTTATCCATGTCCAGGCGCAAAAGTTGTCCGCTGCTCAGCGCGCTGGGAAAACTGCGCGTCACCCCTTCCCCCGTGCCGCCCCCTACAATGCCCAGCGCACTCCCACCTGGCGTGTTGATGTCCCCGGAACTGCTGAATGCGTTGCAGTTGGCTTCGCCATTGTTATTGACCACCGAGCTGCCCACGAACGTCCCGCCCCCGCCCCCGGCACTCCAGGCGCTGCCCCAACCCGCGTTCGCGTGCTTATACCAGGCGTACGCCGGCGAGCTGCCCGACGCTCCCACGGTGAATGTGGCGGTTGAGCCCGCACACACGGTTTGTGGCTGCGGTTGCGCCGTGATGACCGGCGCCGCTGGCGCGGTGACCGCGTAGTG
Source organism: Candidatus Paceibacterota bacterium (assembly GCA_035452965.1). Lineage (NCBI taxonomy): Bacteria > Bacillati > Minisyncoccota > Minisyncoccota bacterium. Next base: position 51,236 of record DAOTCE010000004.1, read on the forward strand.
ATACTCGCCGTTGGGCACATTCGCGCCGTTGTAACCCTTCACGTGCAAATACCACGTGCCGCCGGCGGTCGGCAGCGTCGCCACCGTCCCGCCCGACCACTGCGGCTCGCTCCCCGTCCAGGTGTGCGTTGGCGACTGGTCGAAGGCGTAGCGATAATACTGCACCTTGCCCGCCCCAAACCCGCCCACCGCCGTCCAGTTCACCCGCGCCGGATTGGATTGGTCCGCGGTCACACTCCCCGCCACCGGCGCAACCGACAAGGTCCAGGCAACCGTCGAACCCTGCTGGCCGGTGGTGTTCGCCCAATCCCCCCGGCTCTGGCTGGTGTTGTCCCGCGCCTCAATCGTGTAGGTGTATTGCGTGTTGGCCTCCAATCCCGTGTCGTTCGCCGAGGTCCCGGTGCCCCAATCGTAAACGGTCGTCGAGCCGCCCCGGTAAACCTTCACCCCGACGTCGCCGCGGCGGTAGTGATTATCGCCCCCCTCGGCGAGGTCCTCGGTGCTGCCGGCGGCAATGCCGACGCCCTGATCATTCGGGATGGCCCAGCCGAGGTTGATCTGGCTGGTGCTCGCAGCGGACACGCTCGAGAAGCTCGGGTACAACGGCGCCACATTGTCCACATACACATCAACGTAGTTCCCGGCCCCACCGTCGGCCCAGGTATCTCCACCGCTGGCCCCGTTGGTTTGCCGCGAGGTCCGGCCTGATCGGCTGACCGAAAAGAAGTGGAACCGCCGATGGCCGGTCACCCCCGTCTGAGTGTGCGACCAACTGGTGGTACCGGACGAGACATCCGCGTAGTTGCCCTCGCTGATGTTGTAGCCCCATTCCCAGTGCATCACTTTCCATAGCGGCACCGGGCCGGTGACAGAGGCCGTTCCGCTGGCCGTTACCGTGGTGTTGTTGCCGTAGACGTTGTCATTGGGTTGCGGATTGCTCGCCCCGTAACAACTGGCCACGTCAATGCGCGGATACCACGCATCCTGCTCATACCCCACGCTGTAGCCACCGTAGCGGTCACTCTGGAGACTGACACTGCCTTCCATCGCCCGAAAGTCATTGCCCGCGTGTAAACTGATCACTCCGGAAAAGCCTCCCCCGCCGTTGTGCACCTTGAACAGCACCCGGTTCCACCCCGCCGCCATCCCAGTCGGCAGGAAGCGGTCTTGATCCCACGTGGTGCCCCGAAAGGCGTTGTTGTCCAAAATCAAGGTCCCATTCTGCCAGATGCGGACACCGTCGTCCGAACCCACCCCCCACATAGGTCCTGCACCACCGGGAGTATACATCCAGGCAAATGCATACGCATTGCAGTAGTCGCAGTTGTTGTTTCCGTTCTGACCAGCGTTGCCCTTGAAGTTGAGGTAGTTCCCCAAACCCGCGTTGCCGCAATCGCCCGTCGTCACACGATACGGCGTCTTACCACCATAGAGGTTGTTGGCAAAGTAGTTGCCGTGCGACGTATCAATCGCTCCGTACACATAGATGCCGGCTTCAGCGAACGGGAAGGAGCCGCTGCCTCCCAGCGTCCCCAAATCGCTGATAGCACCCGGATTGGCAGTTCCGTAACCGCCAAAGACAATCCAGTCGTTCAGATAGACCCACTTGTCCCCGTACATATGTATCTCGCGGGCAGTGGTGGTGCCATAGCCACACACATTCTCACATCCAGTGGTCCAGGATTCGTTGCCGTTGAGATTTATGCCGTTCCAGTCATAGACGTTGCCCGTCTCCCCGTCCAAAACCGATATCCAGCTACAGGAGCTGCCGCACTCGTTGACCTCGCTGTATTGGCCGGTCAAGCCGCCGGCCTGATTGCGGTAGCGCAGGCGCACGCCGGCGTCCGAATACGAGCTGCCACACTGGACCCAGTCCATGTGAATCCAACCCCTTCCATTCCAGACGAAACCCGGGTTGAAATCTGCCGACTTGCCCAAACCGGAGCAGGAGGTGTTGTGAGTCCACGCGTACCAAAATGTGCCGCAACTAGTGGCCGTCCCCCAACCCCCGCCAAGGCTCGGGGTCTTGTACGAATCCCCCCACCAGGCCCGCGCCTTGCCCGGCAAGAGCAGCAGGAGGCCAACTACGCAAGCCCATACCAGTCGTAATGGAAAGAGGCCAGACCCGCTGCTTGAGTTGCACGCACTGTTCATAGTCATCCTATTGTTGGCTATTGGTCTTAGTCTTGGCCGGCGTGGCTGCCGCTCCGTCACGCGTCTGCCGAGCCGCCGCAGCACCGAAGGTAAAGCGATACTTGTTGAGTAGAAATGTCTCGAAATACCGATGAAAATCGCGCATCGCCTCGTGGCGGAAGTCGTTAATGATGTAGTTCTTGGCGATCTCATAAGGCATCTTGCGCCGCGCCTCGGACTTGCCGACGCGGATGACGCAGTAGCCGCCGAAATCCTCGTAAGGCAGGGCCGCAACCTGGTCCGCCTGAAGGCCCGCCACCAACGGTGCCAGCGCCGAGTTCTCGTTGACCACCCGGCTCTGGCCTGGCATCCATTGCAGGGTCGAATCGCCGCTCGCAACTTCCTCCAGCTTGGCGCCGTCCTGTGCCCGCCGAATGATCTCCTCGGCCCGGCCAAAGACATTGGTCCTAATCGCTTCGCGTTCCTCGTCTGTAGCGCCGGCCGGAACCCGTAGGGGTACCACCAAGGCGTCATACTGGATTTGCGGGGGGAAGGTCGCCGTGAACTTGGTGTCGTAGGCCTCGCGAACCTGCTCCTCTGGAAAGGTCATCTCCGCCGCCAATTCCGGCAGCAGGACCCGCTTTGCCTTCTCGGCCAGTTGCTTGTCCAGCTCGTAACGCAACGCCCGCTGCACATCGGGCCGCTTATCGTAGCCCAGGCTCCGCGCCATTTCCCCCATCTGGATATGGTAGCCGCCCTCCTGTTTAAGCGTCTCGACCATCTGCTGGTCGCCCATCCCCTGGGCGCCGCGCTCCGCCGCCAAGCCCCGAACCTCCGCCCGCGTCAGCACGAACTGCCCGCAACGCAACAGCGCGAGGTTGGTTGAGGGTTGAGGGTTGAGGGTTGAGGGCGACGAGTTGGTGGAGGGGATAACGAAGGGGAACGCGGCTTCCGCCGCCTTGGCCATTTCCTGAACGCGGTCCTGCACCCCCATTCCGTTCAACATAAACCGCAGCTTCGCCTTGGCTTCCTCCGGGCTGGGAGTGCCAGTGAGGTGAATGCGCACGACCTTGACCAATTCGTAGCCGTCGGCCACCGACAGCGGCTCGCTCACCCTGCCCTCGCCCAGCCCCCCCAAGGTGAAGCCGATATCTTTGCCCCAGAACGTCGCCACGTAAGGCGCCGTCTGCGCGAGCTTGGGATCGAGGTCGGAATATTGCCCGGCCACCGCAGCGAAGTCGTGTCCTTTGCGAATCAGCCCCAGCGCCTCCTTGGCCCGCTCCAGCGCCTTGTCCCCGTGCTTTCGGGCGCTGATGCCAATCCGTCCGGCCTCGACCGTCTCGAAACCCAGCAGGATGAAGCGGTTGGTGCGGTATTGGTCATTGATTTGCTGATCAGTGATCATCACGCTGCGGCTCATCTCGTCGGTGAGGGCCTGCGCCAGGACGCGCTGCTCGATCAGCTTCTTCTCCAATAGCCAGCCCGGCCCGCTCTGGCTATAGGGCTGGTGCTGCGGCAGCACGCCCGCCTTGGCCGCCTCCGGATCAACCGGCCGATCGAGACCCCGCTTGCGGGCCTCGCTCACCAGGATGCGCAGGGCAGCCAGGTGTCGAGCAATCTTCTCGTCCAGGCTGACCGCGTTGGTGGGCGCGTTCTGGTCCGCGTCGGCCAGGAAGTGCGGTTCATCTCTCACCTCGGCCACATCAGCGGCGCTGATGCCTCCGCCGTCGTAAGTGGCGACGATGTCAGTGGCTCCCGCTGGGCGGGACTCGGCAGGGAGAGACTGGTTGGTGGAAGATTGCGCAGTTGCGGCCCAGCTAAGCGCCAGGATACAGCATGTCCCGGCGACGGCCAGAACCTCATACGGGAACGCAAACGCTCCCTGACTGTTCCTGGCCCAATTCGATTCGACGTCCTTTCTCATTGGCCACCTAAAGTCAAATCGCCCACACGTTGTTTGATATGGATTTTCTTAGACTAGAGAAGACCAGAAGGCAAAGAATCTGTCAATGACCATCTGCGGGGAAATGCCATGTGCCGCCCCAGATTCAAGTCAAAAACGGAGTGGTGGAGTGTTGGATCTGCCAGCAGTCCGCCTCTCCAACGTCTCATTGCTCTCATTGCCACAACTTCCCCGATCACGGGCAAGCCACGACCGCCGTCGAACGGTAGTATTGCCGTGGCGCGTCCTCGAACGCTCACCAATCCGAGATTCCTGCCTGTGATTGTGGCTGCGTCAACCGTCACGGACAGGGAACCACCGCGCGTAGCCGCTGCTCCACCACTTGGAGCAGCCGGTGATCATCCGATCCACCGCCGGGCCATAATCCGGGCTGGCCAAGGCAGCCGAAGCGCCGACGATGGAAACGAAGCCATGGGCAAGCTACGTTTTTGTTCTCATAGTACTTACAACCTCAAGCTACTGTCTTGTGCGCACTACATTGTGATGTTGGGGGTGAGTTTCCGGTTTGGCAAGGAACTGGGCACTGATTCCGTCCGCGCATGCGAACGGTTCACCGTGGCGTTTTTCAGAACGCAACACACCACATTTATTCTGAGGCAGTAATATCACATGAACGCGTTGGGCCGCAATGACCAGCTCTGGTCATGCCGCATGGCTGCCTAATGGGCCCCCCCTCCCTGGGCTTAGGGCTGCTGACAAGGCGCGGATAAGAAAGTGGCGCAACCTTGCATTTTGGTGCGTAAGGGCAGATTGGGCGACATGCAAATTCGCCTTTGTTTACAGGGGTGGAATGCATGTGAGCGAAAATCGCGTTCAAGTTCGACCCCTGTCGCGCCCACCAACCTTGCATCTCCGCTCGACAATCCTAACCAACCTCGCCAGACTGCCTAGCCAATGGCCGCTAACGCCAATACCCCGTTGGACCTGCTTTGGAAAGAGTACGGCCAGGGTTTCCGCGACTTCGACGACCTGACCCTGGCGCGCTGGCTGGCGCAAACCCTCGGCCAGCTTGCCGGCAAGGCCTGGCGGTATTCCCATCCGCTGCTGGGCGCCTACCGCCTGGCGGCGCAGTTGGCTCACGAGCGCCAAACCTGGCTCAAGCGCCTCGTCGCGACACCGCCCGCCTACTCCGAATCTCCTTGCTGCCGCGCGCCGATGCTGCCCTTGCTCACGCGCGATGTGCGCGATACGGGCCTAATCTGCCAGCACTGCAACGAAACGCTGGTTCCTTTCGAGGACCTGCCCGCCTCGCTGCGAGGCGAACTGGATGATTGGGGTACCCAGTACTCTCCCGTTCACGCTGTCGCCCATTGGGACGACCGCCAGCGCAAGACTGCCGGGGATTACGACCACGCTTACGAAGGGGCCGCCGACGAAGCTGAACGCCTGCTCGTGCATGCCGGTCGGCAACTGGCGCCCCGCCTGCTCGACTTCTACGCGGCGGTTGTCTGGGAAGATCAGGACGAATGCCTGGAAGTCAGGCCGGAGGATGTTCAATTCTAGCCAACCCCGGGCGGTTGGTGGGCTTGACTTTGAGATGGTTTCCGCCGGGGCGGTAGATCAGTTGATTACCTTGCGCCCCAACGCGCCGTACCTTCTCGCGGCAGCAGAGTGGCGAGTTCCGCCTATTCGTCGGTCCGCCCTGTAAAGCCCGCGAGCAGGACAGCGACGGTGTCCAGGTCTCCGCGCGCGGGGCGGGCTTCGTGGAGCCGGTTGATCATCAGGGAAAAGACCAAACGCTCGCCCGCAGCCGTGGTGACATGCCCCGCGAGGGAATTGGCCCAGCGCAGGGTGCCGGTCTTCGCGCGAACGTTGCCGGCGGCTGGCGTGCTTTTCATCCGGTTCCGCAACGTGCCATCAACCCCTGCGATCGGCAGCGCGTCCAGATACACCTGGGCCCACTTGTGCCGGTTCATGAACTGAAGCAGGGACACGGTCGCGTTGGGCGTCGTCAGGTTGTTGCGCGACAGGCCGGAGCCTTCCTCAAAGAGGGTCTCGCCGCGCTGGACGCCGACCTCCGCCAGAAACCGGTTTAACGATCGCACCCCAAGTTCTTCCGAGGTCGTCCACGCCGACGTGTCGGCCCGCCGAGTCGTCTCGCCGACGTGTGCCAGCAGCAGGTCCGTGTAGAGGTTCTGCGACGGCTTCTGCACTTCGCGGGCGATGTCGCGCAGCGGCAGCGAGGCCACCGAGGCCAGTTCCACCAGCTTCCCGTAGTCCACGGGCTGGGCTTCCCGGTCCAGCCAGTTCACGCTCCGCGCTTTGCCGGCGACCTTGATGCCGCGCCGGGCCAGCGCCTCTTTGAAGAACGACGCAAACAGCCCCGCGGGATTGTGCACCGTGACTTCCTCGGTGTAGCCCGCGTCGCCGACCGGCATTTGGCCGGAGACGTAAATCACGTTCTGAGAAAGCGGATGGTAGAAACGAATTCTGCGCGCCCGATCCTTCTCAACGGTCTCCGTTCGGTTGTTGAAGGTAATCCACGCGGTGGCAGGCAGCAGCGACAGTTGGCACGGCGCGCCAGCGCGCGGTCCGGGTTTGACGACGGCTTGCAGCGTGTTGTCATTGATGGTCAGCGCCGAAATCTCCGCACCGTAGTAATACTCCATGTCGTCCCACACCCAGCCTGAGCCGAAGGGAGGGCCGCGGAAGAAGCTCTCATCACCCACCACGTCACCGGTGACTCGCTTCACGCCCGCATTGGACAGCTCGCGAACCAGCGGTTCCAATGCCTGGTAGATATCACCGCCGCACAGTCGCGTGTTGATGGTTGGATTGCCGCGTCCATAGACTATCAAGTCGCCCTTGATCGTGCCCGACCGGTCGGGTTTCTCCCGCGCATACAGAGAAGTCTTGATCCGGTAATCCGCCCCAAGCCGGTCCAGCGCCAGAGCCACAGTATAGAGCTTCGAGTTCGAGGCAGGGCTGAAGAGCTTCCCCGGGTTGTGTTCGAAAACGGTTTTACCACTGTCCAGCGAGACAATCTTCACGCCCCATAGCGCGGCGGCAAACTTCGGCTGGCCGATGTGCTCGGTCAACCGCTGTTGCAACTCGGTCAGCGTGACGGGAGGTGGCCGCTCGGGAGCCTTCTGCTCCTGGGCCGGCGCGCTGAGGGTGAGCACAATAGCGCAATACGCGCTCAGAAGACCGACGGCAGAACTCGTCATCCGAACAGGCAATCCGCGTTCGCGAAGATTCATGGCGCAATAGTGTTGGCTGCGCGTCTCGGGGCAAGCCCAATCGCCATTCGAGGGCTTGCTATTGGGGCGGAAGTGCCCTAGCTTGGGCTCAAATTGACGGGTTGACACCACCGTTGCATTCTGGTTGTATTACCGTCCCTTTGGTTAAGACAATTTATGTACGCTGTATTTGAAACGGGCAGTAAGCAGTATCGCGTTAGCGCGGGCGATACGCTCCAAGTCGAGCGCCTGGCGGTCGAAGCCGGGCAAGCGGTGAATTTTGACCGTGTGCTCCTGGTCAACAACGACGGCAAGCTCATGGTGGGTTCTCCGACCGTGGGGAGCGCTTCCATCGTGGCTGACGTGGTCGAGCACACTCGCGGCGAGAAGAAGATCGCCTACAAGATGAAACGCCGCAAAGGCTTCCGCAAGACCATCGGGCACCGCCAGGAACTCACTGTCGTCAAGATCAAGGAAATCAAAGCTTGAGCGGGCTTGGGCCCTTGCCACACACCCATCACTTAGCACTTAACAGAGATCTCTACTTTATGGCACACAAGAAAGGTCAAGGCAGCATCCGCAACGGGCGCGACAGCATCAGCAAGCGGCTGGGCGTGAAGCGCTTCGGCGGTGAATCGGTCACCGCCGGCAGCATCCTGGTCCGCCAGCGCGGCACCAAATTTGTCGCGGGCCGCAACGTCGGCACCGGGCGCGATTGGACGCTCTTCGCGCTGGTGGATGGCAAAGTTGCTTTCGACAAGAACAGCCGCCGCATCAACGTGCTGGCGGAGGCCGCCCCCACGAGCGGTTAGGCGGCGCCGGGAATCCTCTGCGGCGAGGCTCCGGCCTCGCCTTTTTTGTGTTCGTTGACGAAATCAAAATTTACGCCCGCGCCGGCCACGGCGGGAGAGGCTGCGTCGCCTTCCAGCGCGAGAAGTTTCGGCCCAAAGGCGGCCCCAGCGGCGGCAACGGCGGCCGAGGCGGCGACGTCATCCTCCTGGCCGACCACGACCTGAATAATCTCATCGCCCAGTATTATCAGCCGCGCCTGATCGCCCAGAAAGGTGAGTTCGGCCTCGGCAAGGGCATGGATGGCCACGCCGGCAAGGACCTCGTCGTCAAAGTCCCCTGCGGCACGCTGGTGTGGAAGCTGGACTCCGGCGCCGGCTCCGAGGCTTCGAGGGTTTCCGCGCAAGAGGATTTCCAGAGCCAATCCCGCCGGCGGCAAACGATTCGGCCTCTCAACAGGGAAGAGAGTTGGGCGGAAGGGAATCAGGACATGCCGGCAAGCAGCACCACCGTCTTCCCCGCGGCTTCCGGGGCCCGCTCGCGCGGCGAACTGGTCATTGACCTCACCGAACACGGGCAACGCTTCGTCCTGTGCCGGGGTGGGCGGGGCGGCCTGGGCAACCGCAATTTCGCGACCGCCACACGCCAAACCCCGCGCTTCGCCCAACCTGGCGAACCGGGCGAGGAAGGCAATTACCTCCTGGAACTGCGCATCATGGCGGAGGTTGGCCTGGTGGGATACCCCAACGCCGGCAAATCCACCCTGTTGACGGCCATCTCCCACGCCCGGCCCAAGATCGCCCCCTATCCCTTCACCACACTCCACCCCCAGCTCGGGATTGTGGAATATCCCGACTTCCACCGCTTGACCGTGTGCGATGTGCCGGGGCTGATTGAAGGGGCGCATCGGAACGTCGGCCTCGGGCACGAGTTTCTGCGCCACATCGAGCGCTGCAAAGTGCTGGTGCTGCTGCTCGACATGGCCGGCACGGATGGCCGCACCCCATGGGATGATTTCAAAGACCTGTTGCGCGAGCTGGAGCTCTACGACCCTGCCCTGGTGGAAAGGCCCCGCCTGGTGGTTGCCAACAAGATGGACGAGCCGGCGGCAGAGGCGAACTTGAAGAAGTTCAAACGTCGCATCCGCCAGGCCCCGATTCTGCCCATCGCCGCCGCCTTCGACCAGGGCATTGACAAGTTCAAGCAAGTCATCCGCGACGCCGTAAAGTAGCTTGGCGCGTCCCGCTGGTCCCCGGGTCCGCGCTTTTCCCTTTGTCCTGGGAGCTCACTTACGGGTATAACTCCGCCATGCTAAAGGCAGGCATCATTGGTCTTCCGAACGTAGGGAAATCCACGCTCTTCAACGCCGTCACCCGCTCCCACAAGGCGCCCGCGGAGAATTACCCCTTCTGTACCATCGAGCCCAACCTGGGGGTCGTCAGTGTGCCGGACCCGCGCCTCCCCCAGCTCGCGAGGGTCACCAAGGTCAACACCCGGATTCCTACGGCCTTCGAGTTCGTGGACATCGCCGGCCTGGTCAAAGGCGCTTCGCACGGCGAGGGCCTCGGCAACAAGTTTCTCAGCCACATCCGGGAAGTGGACGCGCTCATCCAGGTTGTGCGCTGTTTCGAGGACCCCGATATCGTCCACGTCACCGGCGACATTGCCCCTGTGCGGGACATTGAGATCGTGACCACCGAGCTGGTTTTGGCCGACCTGGAGACCATCCGGAAGCGTCTGGAGAAGATCTCGCGCGACGTCAAACGCGGAGAAAAGCACGCCGTCCTCGAGGCACAGTTGCTCGAGAAGCTTGGCGCACACCTCAATACCGGCAAACCCGCCAACACCCTCGGCCTGCCGCTCGCCCCGGAGGAGAAGATTATAGTTCGCGGCTTCTTCCTGCTCACCGACAAGCCCACCATTTTCGTCGCCAACGTGAAGGAAGGCGACCTGGCTGCCGCGGACCGACACCCACAGGTGACCAAAGTCCGCGATTATGCCCGCACCCATCACGCCTGCGACACGGTCGTGGTCAGCGCCCAACTGGAGAGCGACGTGGCCGACCTCTCTCCCGAGGAAGCAGGTGAATACCTGAAGGAACTCGGCGTGCAGGAATCCGGCATCGCCGCCTTGATTCGCAGCACCTACCAACTCCTCGGTCTGCGCACCTTCTTTACCTTCAACGACAAGGAAGTTCGCGCCTGGACGATTCCTTCAGGTGCGACCGCCGTCAAGGCCGCCGGCACCGTGCACACTGATTTCGAGCGCGGCTTCATCAAAGCTGAGACCGTGCACTGGGCCGACCTCGTCAAAGAAGGTTCCGTGGGCCATGCCCGCGAGACCGGCCACTACCGTATCGAAGGACGCGATTACGTCGTCCGCGATGGCGACGTGCTGCTGTTCAAGTTTAGCGTGTGAGAGCTTGTTTGAGAATTCGCCCGGTCAGGGGACCGGGCCTACAGGATCGCGCCTTTTCGCCGATTCACTGTAGGCCGGGTGTCCACGCCCGGCGTTAGACTGGCATTCTTAAACAGGCTCTGAGGGACTACTTAACCCTTGCAAGCCCGCTTGCCCCTGACAAGAACGGCCGATAGACTGCTCTTTGTGCAGGATATGAAGAGAATACTGATTCCATGCCTTCTCGCGGCGTCTCTGTCTCGTGCGTGGGCCCAACCGAATGTTGATTACACCCGCACGGAGGACGTCATCTATGGACGCAAGTCCGGCACCGCGCTCACGCTCGACGTCTTCCAACCGCGCCCGGCCAACGGCGTCGGAATCATCCTCATGGTCAGCGGTGGATGGTTTTCCGCGCACGAGTTCATTAACGCCGATTACTTCAAACCATTCCTGAAACGCGGCTACACCGTATTTGCCGTCGTGCACGGTTCGCAGCCAAAGTTCAACATCACCGAGATTGTGCCGGACATCCACCGGGCCGTGCGGTTCATTCGGCACAACGCGGCCAAATATGGCGTGGAGTCCAACCGCCTGGGCATCACCGGCGGCAGCGCCGGCGGGCATCTTTCACTCACCATGGCCACCCAGGGCAACCCGGGCGACGCCCAGGCCAAAGATCCTGTGGACCGCGAGAGCAGCGCGGTGCAATGCGTGGCGTGTTTCTTCCCCCCGACGGACTTTCTGAACTACAGCCGCCCCGGCGAGGACGCGGTCGGCGTGGGGGTGCTGAAAGACTTCAAAGCCGCGTTTGGACCGCGCTCGGACACCGCGGAGGAGCGCCAAAAACTGGGCCGGGAGATTTCGCCCATCTACTTTGTCCACTCGAACACGCCACCCGTTCTGATCATCCACGGCGACGCGGATAAGCTGGTGCCGATTTGCCAGGCGGAGACGTTTGTCAAGCGCTGCAAGGAAGCAGGGGCAACCGCCAAACTGGTCGTGCGCGAAGGCAAGCTTCACGGCTGGCCGGATATGGGCAAGGACATGGAACTCTTCGCCGACTGGTTCGACGAGCATCTACGCGGCCTAAAACCCGCCGCCACAGACGGATCCAGATAGGACTACAGCCCTGCAATGAGTCTGGAGGCCACAGCGTCAGGCATATACTCCTCGTGCCAAAATTGTAAATGACCTCAGCCCGGTCCAGGCCGAATACCAGTTCCTGACCCCTCCCCGGAGTTGACGCTCAGCCAGCGGGACCGCACATTATGCGGGTCGAACCTCCATGCTATGGGCGCACAATGGAAACAAGCCGGGCGCGAGGCCAACGCGCAGAAGAAAGGCCAGCTGACCGCCAAGCTGGTCCGCGAAATCATGGTCGCGGCCAAACTCGGCGGCCCTGACCCCGACCTCAACCCCCGCCTGGCCGCCGCCGTCGAGAAGGCGCGCAAAGCCTCCTGCTACCGCGACACCATCGAGCGCGCCATTAAGAAAGGCTCCGGCCAGACCGACGAGAAGGTTAACTACGAGCTGGTCACCTACGAGGGGTTCGCCCCCCACAAGGTGCCGGTTGTAGTCGAGTGCCTGACCGATAGCCGGAATCGCACCGCGCCGGAAATCCGCAATATCTTCAGGGCGGGCTCGCTCGGCCAGCCGGGCAGCGTTGCGTTCTTCTTCAAACACCTCGGCGTCGTCGAAGCCACCCACACCGACCCCAACCGCGACGCGGAAGCGGACGCCATCGAGGCTGGCGCACAGGAACTCGAACTCCTCGAACCCGAAGAGGTTCCCACTGGCCAGAAAGGCACGCGGTTCCTGACGGAAATCAAAGACCTCGATCACGTTTCCAAGGCGCTAAAGAACGCCGGCTGGACCATCCTCTCAGCCGAAATCCGCTACCTGGCCAAGAACTTCACCGAACTCAGCGATGCCGCCCGCAAGGAAGTCGCCGACTTCCTCAACACCCTCGACGACCACGACGACGTGCACCGGGTCTACGCGGCCATTCGGTGACAAAATAGCCCCTGGCGCCACGTCACCGCGCCAAAGACCCAGCCGTTCGGTTTGGAATCGCCCGAATACGGCCTGCGGGCCACAAGGAACCCACACCGTATCCTCACCGTATCCACACCGTATCCACACCGTAGGTTCACTGGCGTAAGCCATTGTGCCCATTATATTTACGTCAATTCACCCCCTGATTCCACCACAAGCATTGTCATTGCAATGACTTATAACGGACCGATGTCGCAAACATAGAGCCAACCGTGCGTTTGTTGTGAACAGCCGGTGAATAACCGCGAACAATTCCGCTTTGACGGCGGTGGCGCCTTGCGGATCATTCTGGATTGCCGAAACCAGCATCGCCGGAAATTGCCGTGCCGTCGCCGCATAATTGGCGCACGACCGACGAAGACGAAATCAACCGCCGCCGCGCCCGCGCCCGATCGGAGGACTTCCGCACCTCCAACACCGATCCGCGCCATCCCATCTTCTCCAACTTCCAGGTCCGCTCGGGCAGCGGCCTGACCTATTCAGTGGAAGTACGCGACGTGCGCCAGCGGCAGTTCGCCTGCGAGTGCGTGGATTTCCGCATCAATGGTCTGGGGACATGCAAGCACGTCGAGGCAGTGCTGCTGCACCTGGAGGCGCGCTTCAAGCGGCTCTTCCGGGCGGCGAAACAGGACGGGACAACGCGGCTGGACGTAGTGCCCGACCCGACGGCCGACTCGATTCGACTCATCAACGGCAATGGCGCCACGTCGCGGTCCTTGAAGGCGTGGTTCGATGCGGATGGCAAGTTACGCAAGGGGCTTCCGGAGGAAGCTATTGAGGCGCTCAAGCAGTTCGGCGCAACGGCGGCGCCGGGGTTGCGCCTGTCGCAGGAACTCGGTCCATGGCTCGAAGCCCGCCGCCGCGTCGAGGAACGCAAGGAACTCCGGCGCGACTACGAGCTGAAAGTGCAAAGCGGCCAGTGGCCGGCGCACGAGACCAAAGTCCCGCTCTTCCCCTACCAGCGCGAAGGCATGCTGCACCTGGCTTTCGCCGAACGCGCGTTGCTGGCCGATGAAATGGGGCTGGGCAAGACCATTCAGGCCATCGCCGCCTGCGCCTTGCTGCACCGGCTCGGCCGGGCAGCCCGCGTGCTGGTCGTCACGCCCGCCTCCTTGAAGACCGAATGGGAGGAGCAGATACAGCGCTTTACTGATCTGCCCTATCAACTGGTATTCGGCAACCAGGCGCGGCGGCTGAAGGCTTACGAGGCGGCCGCCGGCAGAGGGGCGGGCGAGCCGCCCGGCCCACTGGCAGGCGGGACGCCTGCCCTACGGCCGTTCTTCACCATCGTCAATTACGAGCAAATGCTGGCCGACTCGCTGGAGGTGAACCACCGGCTGCGGCCGGACATCGTCGTGCTGGACGAAGCGCAGCGGATCAAGAACTGGAGCACCAGGACCACCCAGGCCGTCAAACGCCTGCGCAGCCGCTATGCCTTCATCCTCACCGGCACGCCCATCGAGAACCGCATTGACGAACTCTATTCGCTGATGGACTTCCTGAACCCGTCCCTGCTCGGGCCGCTGTTCCGGTTCAACCGCGAGTATTACGCCCTGGACGACCGCGGGCGCCCCGCCGGCTACCGCAACCTCGACAAACTCCATGAGCGCATCAAGCTCCACATGCTCCGCCGCCGCAAGGCCGACGTCGAAACCGAACTGCCCGAACGCACCGACCGCAACCACTTCGTCTCGCTCAGCGCCGAGCAGCAGGGCGAATACGAGGGCCACGAGGGCGTCGTCGCCCGGCTGGCGAGCATCGCCAAACGCCGGCCGCTGACCCAGCAGGAGCAGGACAAACTGCTGCGCCATCTCAACATGATGCGCATGGTGTGCGACACCAACTTCATTCTTAATCCCGACCAGCGCGCCTGCCCGAAATTGGCCGAGCTGGAGAAAATCCTCGAGGAATGCCGCGATAATCCCGACGTGAAGGCAATCGTCTTCTCCGAATGGGAGCGGATGCTCGAGCTGGCCCGCGGCCTATGCGACCGGCTCAAGCTGGGCTTCGCCTGGCACACCGGCACCGTTCCCCAGAAACGCCGCCGCGCCGAAATCAACGCCTTCAAATCCGACCCCCGCTGCCGTGTCTTCCTCAGCACCGATTCGGGTGCCGCTGGCTTGAATCTCCAGAATGCCAGCGTGGTCGTCAACTGCGACCTGCCCTGGAACCCCGCCAAACTGGAGCAGCGCATCGCCCGCGCGTGGCGCAAGCACCAGACCCGCGCCGTCACCGTCATCAACCTCGTATCCGAAAAGACCATCGAGCACCGCATGCTGGGCACGCTCTCGAACAAACAGGCCCTCGCCGATGGCGTGCTCGACCGCCGGGGCAACCTCCAGGAGATCAAGCTCCAGACTGGCCGCCAGGCCTTCCTGGCCAAACTGCAGCAACTCGTCGCCGCGCCGCCGCACGAGGCGAAACCCGAGACGCGCGAGGCCAAACCTCCCCTGCCGGCCGACCGCCCGCGAGGCTTCGCCGCGGCGGCGCGTCAACACATTAACGGCGCCCTGCTTCGCTGCGAGGAGCGCTACCCGAACGACGCTCCGCATTCAGTCCTCTATGTCGTCGTCGAACGCGATGCCGCGCAATACCGCGAGCAACTCAACTCCCTGCACGCAGAATACTTCGGCCCGGGCCAGTGGGACCCGCTGGCCCCCGTGCGCCTGGAAGTGATTGACCGCGCCACCGACGAAGCCCTGCAACGACTCATTGACGCCGGCCTGCTGGCCAGGACCACCCGCGCCAACCGCCCGCTATGGCCGGCCGAATCCGCCGAAGTCTCGCCACCGCCGCTTTCAACGGCCGAGTTGGAGAAGCTCTCAGCCCACCGCCACCGCGCCGGCCGGAAACTCAAGATGGCGCGCGTGCTCTGTGATGCCGGGCTAATTGAGGAAGCGCGCGCCGCCCTGCTGGAAGCCGTCCCGCCGCTGGGTTGCGCTTTGGCCGTCCAACATCGCTTCCCCGAACCGGCCTCCCCTGAGCACGCCCTCCTGCCGCCGCTTTCGTCCTGTTGGAAGGAAGCCCTGCCGTTGCTGCGCGAATTCACCAGCGATGCCGCCCGCCCCTGCCCGCCGGTTTTGGAAGCGCTGCTCCCGCTCGCGGAATATCCTTCATCCAACGCGTGCCGCCCGTGATCCCGCCAGAATAGCGGAGAAGGCGCGCAGGGAACTGCGAGCCTTACGGACGCGAGGGTCCGGCTGGTGGTAGTGACAAGATGCGCCCGTCACTGTGCGGGGCCCGGATTGTTGCTTGATTCGGCCAACGTCCTGGCCCACCCTGGAGGCGCTGTCGCGCGACGGCGAGACCTTAAGCGACGCGTAGAGAAACTCGTGAATAGCTGCAATCATAGTCCAAACACCGGCACTTCTGGCGGAACGGGGTTGGTCCCCTGCCCAAAGGAGCTGCTA
This sequence comes from Candidatus Paceibacterota bacterium, assembly GCA_035452965.1. NCBI lineage: Bacteria > Bacillati > Minisyncoccota > Minisyncoccota bacterium. The sequence continues at coordinate 67,165 of DAOTCE010000004.1, forward strand.
GCCAGCCCAGTCCCGGATTCCAACGCCATCTATGCGGCGCCACCCCAAGAACCCTTGGATTAGCAACTCGGTCGCAGCTCGAATGCTGATCTTCCTGACGCGGCACCGACTGCCAGTCGTAAGCCGGTTCTTCATGTACTATCTCGGTTGCGACATTGGCCTGGCGCTGCCCAAGACCGTGTTTCTACCCCACCCGATGGGCATTGTCATCCACAGCGGAACTCGCATTGGGGATGATGTCGTGATCGGCCACCAAGTCACCTTGGGCGGGCGTGATTTGACCAGCGCTGCGCCGCTGGTGGAGGACGGCGTCTACATTGGCGCCGGAGCCAAAATCCTGGGCGGTGTGCGCATTGGTCGCGGAGCGACCATCGGTGCCAATGCCGTGGTCACCAAGGATGTTCCCGCAGGGGCCACCGTCGCCGGCGCCAACCGCCTGTTACCCAAACCCAGCCCCTATGCGTTGGACTGAGGTAAGCCTGCCGCCATCGTTGGAGACTGCGTCTGGCCGATTTCGTTGTTTCCGCTGAGCTGTTGAAAGGCGCCGGGATTCCCCGATCTTTGCGATTCCAGAATCGAGTATTCTTGTTGAACGGGACCAGTGGCTCTGATACGGTGATTCCTGCTACTCAAGTATGAAGGTACTCTTCAATTGCCACGTGCCTTTCATGCTGGCACACGGCGGCGCCCAGGTTCAGATTGAGCAAACCAAAGCGGGCTTGGAGCGGATTGGCGTGGAAACAGTCTTCCTGGAGTGGTGGAACGACCAGCAAACGGGCGATATCCTGCACCACTTCGCCAGAATACCCACTAACCTCCTACATCTGGCGCGGCAGAAAGGAATGAAGGTGGTCATGTCCGCCTTCATGTCCGGTTTGGGGGCACGGCCGGCTTGGCAGCGGCTGCTGCAGAAGATCGCGTATTCCGTCGCCAAGCCGCTTGCGCCAAGCCGTATCCGCGCACTCTTTGACTGGGACTGCTACAAACAGTTAGACGCTATCATGGCGATGACGCCCTACGAAGCAGCCCTCTTGACCCGGATACATAATGCGCCTTCGTCGCGGGTGCACGTGATCCCCAATGGAGTCGAAGATGTCTTTCTACAAAGCCGGCCGACAGCTCGCGGCAAGTGGCTGGTTTGCACAGCCAGCATCATCGAATTGAAAGGCGTTCTGAAACTGGCGCGAATGGCCGTGCAGGCGGAAACCCCCGTTTGGATAATTGGCAAACCTCTCTCAGATACGGACGACTACGTGAGGCGATTCATCGAGTACGCGCGCCAGAACCAACGACTAGTGCGCTACGAAGGGGCTATAACCGACCGCGAGCGGCTGGCCCAAATCTATCGCGAGGCACGGGGATTTGTGCTGCTGAGCAGGTGGGAGAGCCTGAGTCTCTCGGCACTTGAGGCAGCCGCCTGCCAATGTCCTTTGCTGCTGAGCGACCTGCCATGGGCTCGCGATTCGTTCAAAGAAAAGGCCAACTATTGCCCCCTCACAGAATCCCTGCCTGCGGCTGCTTCCCGGCTGCGGCATTTCTACGAAGCAGCTCCCGTTCTCGAACCGCCACCAAAGCCTTTCTCCTGGCTGGAGGTCGGCCAACAAATCAGGGCAATCTATGAGTCAGTCCTTAATCCCCACTAGCGCTGGCGAGCCCACTGGGACAGATTGCGCAGCGACAACTCCAAGCCGGTTCCCGAATTGCACTTGCGCGGCGTCATGAAGGTTCTCTTCTACCACTTCACCCCGTTCGCCTTCGCGCACGGAGGCCTGCAAACTCAGATCATCCAGACACGCCAGGCCCTGGAACGACTCGGCGTCCAGGCCGAGTTCCTGCGCTGGTGGGACTCAGGCCAAAGCGGCGACATACTGCACTTCTTCGGGCGCATTCGGCTGGGCACACTTCAACTCGCACGCGGGAAAGGACTGAAAGTTGTCCAAGCCGAGCTGTTGACCGAACAAGGCGCCCGGTCCCGGCTGCGCTTGGCACTGGAAAAGATGGCCCGACGGGCGATGACGCTCGCCCTGCCGCGCGTCGTGACAGACAGTTTCCATTTGGATTCTTACCGGTTGGCCGACGCGTGCGTGGCTTTGACGGAATGGGAAGCATACTTAATGCGGAAAGTGTATGGCGCCCCTCGCGAGAGAATCCATGTCGTGCCCAACGGCGTTGAAGAGGTCTTCTTGAACAGTCGGCCGGCCAAGCGAGGGCCCTGGTTGGTTTGCGCAGCGACCATTGCCGAACACAAGCGCGTGCTCGAACTCGCCCAGTACGCCGTGCGTGCGCAAACGCCGCTTTGGGTTATCGGCAAGCCCTACTCCGAACAGAACGCCTACGCCCAACGCTTTATTGCGCTGGCCAAAGCGCATCCCCGTTTCCTGCGCTACGAAGGCCCAATTGCAGATCGGGCAAGACTGGCGCGAGTTTATCGCGAAGCTCGCGGTTTCGTGCTGCTGAGCGCCATGGAAAGCCTGAGCCTGTCGGCGCTCGAAGCCGCCGCGTGCGAGTGTCCCCTGCTGCTGAGCCGCCTGCCGTGGGCGACGACTGTTTTCCGCGAGAACGCCTGCTACTGTCCGGTCACCGCCTCCTCCGGCCGCACGGCGGCGTTTCTGCGACAGTTTTACGATGCTGCGCCGAGCCTAAAGCCGGCGCCACGCCCCCTCACTTGGACAGAGGTGGCCAAACTACTCAAGCGCCTTTACGAAACACTGCTCGAGGCTCCGCAGTAGATATGATCCATGCGCTCCATCCGCTTACCTCGCACGGCATGGATCAGCGATGCAGGGAAGCATCACCAGATCTATTCAGCACTTCCCGGTAGATCTCAAGGTGCCGCCCGGCAACGACCTCGGGATGGAATCGCTCCCGGGCACTCGCCCTCGCTTGCCGGGCGATTTCCGCGGCTGCTGTCGGGTTGACCAGCAACTTCTCCACAGCCGTTGCCATGCTCCCGGGATCCAGGGGGTTGCAGAAGATGCCCGTCTTGTTTGGCTCGATCAGATCGGGCAAGCCACCAACCTCGGCCGCAACGACCGGAACGCCCGCCGCCATCGCTTCCAGGACGGTCATGGGGCAATTGTCCTCCAGTGATGGCAGCACCAGTACTGTCGTATTGCGCAACAGGGCCTTCAACTCTTCCCGGCTGGCTGATCCGCCATACGCACACCAGGGACGCGCCCGGACCAGGCTGAAAAACTCACGGCCGTAAGGGTTCTTGTCGCTTGCTTCCCCGCAGAATCGGAGTTCAAATTTGTGTTTCCGGGCCAATGGATCGAGCGCACGGATGAAGGCATTCTGGTTCTTACGCAAGCAAACGTGAGCCACGCACAGCAGGCGCGCCGGCGCTCCCGGGTCCAGCGCCGCGTTGACCTCGAAGAAGGACCCATCCACGGCGTTCGGCACCACCCAGGTGTGCCGGGCCAAATCCATGACCGCCTGTTGGGTGTAACGCGTGATACAAACCACGCCGGCAGAGCGAGGAATGGTCAGGCGTTCCAGTCGCGCCGCCAGCCACGGAAAGGAAAAGGGGCGGGCGTGGTTCACCTGCGCAATCAGCCGCATGTTCCCGTGAATAGTGACCACATTCGGGAAGCCCGAGAGAACCGCGTCGAGGGCGCAATCCAGCTCAGTTCCCTGGCCATGCACTATGTCGGGTCGGATGGCTCTGAGCTTCTTCCGAACGGCCCGGACGCAGCCTTGGTAGGCAGTCCGCATCCACCCGATCTTCGGCACGTGCAGGCTGTGGAAGAAGATATTGGGGGCGAGTTTCTCGGGCGCGGCGACCGGCTGGCGAATGCAAGAGACCACGTGCACTTCCGCTTCGGGCAGCCGCGCGAAGCCCTGCAACAGGGCCTCCGGCGCCGTCCCGAAATGCGGAGCCGGCGTGCGGTAACTTTTCAGCACTTCCCGGCTGTCGGTAGTCAGAAAGCCAATCTTCATCTAGAGGCACGCGTTTACCATCGGAAAGGCACTATGGTTTATGACTCACGACAACTGCTTCCAGCACTCCCAGTTCCGCTTTGGGAATCTGCCGCGCTTCTCTCCGCAGCTTTGGCCAAATGTCCTCCAAGTACTGCGGATCAGCCCTTCGAGTTACTATCGTTTCCTCAACTATCAGACCGGCATTCTCCAGCGCTGACTGGTGATGCGAGACAAAGGACCGGGTTGCCCTGTGACCCCGCGGGTACATCAGGTTGTAAAGCCAGTTGGGATAGGTCTGGAAATCTAGAGGCGGCACAGGATCCTCCAGATCGCCGTGACCCGAAAAGTCTATGCGGTGGAACATCCGGCCAGCGCCCCTCTTCAGCGCCCTGCCGCAGGCGCCATAGCACCCTGGAAGGTCTTCCACGTGTTCCATCACGTGGAAAGAGAAGATGTAGTCGTAGCCTTCAACTAGCGAAACCTGCTCCATCAACGTATTCCGGTAGGTCACCTTTGTCTCATCGAAGCAGACACCCCCAGCCCCCTCGATGAGAATGCTCGGGTCGAGATCGAACCCCGTGCGCTGCAGTTCACGCAGTATTCTGGGCTGAAGAGGATTGAGCACAGGGGGTGATGGCTCTATGAGGTCCACATGCTTGCACCCAAGTTGAATCAGGAGACTGGCGATGCTTAGGCAATCCGAACAGCCTACCTCACAAGCAGTCTTGCCGGGAAAACTCCACCCGGCGGGAAGGTGCTTCAGCAAAAACCTTGTAAGGTCGGCATGATGGGCGACTGTGGCCTCGAAGCTCTGCGGCGGCCATTTTCGTTGCCTGGCCTTAAAGCCGACTGCAATGCGAAGCATCCGGCAGGTGCTGTGCCAAATAGCCTGGCCTACCTTTGCTTTATTCAACATTACGATACGGTACCGATCTCCAACGATTTTCGTCAACCGGCAAAAGGTCCGAAGGTCGTGTTTTACCAGGCTCCAAGCCCCGTTGGGTTTCTCGGCGTCGCGCCAGGCATCTTACTTCTCGTGCACCCGCCGAGTAGCAGCAACCATCAGTCCAGTAGTGTTGTGCTCGGGATTCGGATCAGTACCCCACCGAACTGCAAGCATGGGCAACATGTAGTGGACGGGCAGTTTGACCAGCATCCTCAAGCCCAGCGACAAAATCCGCTTGACACCCCCAACTTCCAATTCCCAAGCGCGCCAATTGCCGTAAGCCTGCTGCAGAAAATAAACCCCTGTGCGCCCCCTCCCACCTTGCGGGACAATATTGTCAATCACAAAACCGCGCTTTGGAAGCCAATGCCGGTACCAATGCAGGGTGAATCCGCTGTAATAATGATAAGGTTCCATGTGCAGGCCAGAAAACATTGGGGTCGTCAGAAGCAATTTCCCTTCGGGCTTGAGCAGACGGCCGAACTCACTCAGAACCGCCATTGGATCTATCACATGCTCCAACACCTCAGTGCAGAGAATTGCACCCAAACATCCGTCCGGCAGCGGGATTTTGGTAATCTCGCAGACGTAGTCTATTGGCTCCGCGCACCTCACCAACGGCCCCTCGTAGCGACAGAAGTCCTGCGTCTCGTAACGGCAATGAGCAAAAAACGGCCGGTACTTGCTGGCGCCGGCGCCCGCGTCCAGCACCCGAGTGCCAGTGGGCAGTTTCGCCGATTCGGCCTTGACCCACTGGTCCCGCGCCCATGCCTCTGGATACCAAAACCGTTCTTTGCGTGTCTCAACCAGTTTGTCCATGGAAACCTGGATAGTGGCTGGGACCACCCGCTCAAGCAATTGCTTTCTGCGTCGCGCGCGGGGGCCTTATCCACCGCCAGATCGATCCGCGACTGACTGCCGCCGCCAGCAGAGAACTTGCATGCATTGTTACTGATCAGTGCCACTGCCCCATAGTTGCGCTTGAACTAGACCTCGCTCTTTCCCCAAACTGGCATCGTCTCAATGATCAACCGCCGGCCATCCGCAATCCAGACATTCCAAGCCCGCGCGTTTCTCGACCGCTTGCGCCGCTCAACCGTTGTTTGGTCGTGGGTTTACAATGGTGCCCGCCTGGCCTCGGGCATTATCCTGCTCCCGCTGGTGCTCCACAAGCTCCCGACGGCGGAACTGGGGATGTACTACGTCTTGTTGAGCCTGGTGGCACTGGTGCCGCTCGTAGATTTTGGGTTTGGGCCAACCATCGGCCGGTTTGTCAGCTACGCCATGGGCGGCGCCGAGGCGATCCAGCCCCAAGGCATAGCCAAACCCGGCAGCTCCTCAGCGCCGAACTATGATTTGCTCTGGCAGCTTCTCTTCACCACCAGAAAGCTATATGGCATTCTTCTCCTGGCGCTTATGGTTGTGCTGGGGGTCTGGGGAACTTACATGGTGGAACTGCGCATCGAAGAGACCGCCTCCCCGGCGATCACCCGCGTGGCGTGGGTGGTGACATTTGTCTCGGCCCTTTTCGATGTTTATTCGGGTTGGTGGGGCGTTTATCTGAGCAACATGAACCAGGTCCTGGCCGCCACGCGCATCGGCCTCCTGTCTATGGTCGCGCGCCTGGTGCTCGCCTCTGCCTTGTTGCTAGTCGGCGGTGGTCTCCTCAGCCTGCCGGTTGGGACCTTGTGCGGCAGTGTGCTTGCGCGAACTCTGGCTCGACGGCGATGCTTGCGCTTGCTGGCGGGCCATTCGCCTCCGCAATCGGCCAAGCTCAAGGACATCCTGAAGATTCTGTGGCCAAACAGTTGGCGGGCCGGGGTGCACTTTATCAGTCGCTACCTCCTGGTGAACGCAAACACCGCCATCTGCCTCGGAGTCCTGGGCCTTGCCGCCAACGCGCAATACGGTTTGTCCGTTCAGCTCGTGGGCATCGCCGCCAGCATGGCCGCCGTCTGGACCAACGTGAAATGGCCTCTTATCGGCCAGTACCTTTCCCGCCACGATGCCGCCGCGGTGCAGCGGGTGCTCCAGCCGCGACTCTGGCTGCAAGGGCTTACGTTCCTGCTCCTGGCAGCCGCTTTGATCGTCTGCGGACCAACCCTGCTGCGGGCAGTTGGCAATCACAAGACCATACTCCCGCCGGGCTGGTTCGCTTTACTGCTGCTCAACTCGTTGCTGGATATGCAGTTCATTCTCTGGACAACGCTGATCTTTGCCCAAAACCGCATGCCCTTTCTCTGGTTTTCCGTGGCTTCCAATGTCGTCAGCCTGATGCTCGCGCTAGCCTTGATCCGGTTTACTTCGCTGGGCTTGGGCGCCCTGGTGCTGGCGCCGCTTCTGGCCGGCGTGCTGTTCAACTATTGGTACTGGCCGGCCCATGGCGCCCGGAGTTTGGGCACGAACCTGTTCCGCTTCCTGTTTACTCCGCCGCCGCCCCAGCCGGCCGAACGGCCGCCGCTCGAAGAGGCGCAAATCAAGGGGTGAGCGCACAACGCGAGGAACAGAGCGCACCGAGCGCCGGCATCACAAGTCGCTCTCTAACTAACTGCGCAGATAGGCACCGCGCGCGACTAGTTGATAGCGGAGCTTGCTGACGCTGATGCGTGAGGGAGACACCTTGTCTGTGACGGCGATGCCAGCGGCGTGGCCGGCAGCTTCGCCCATTGCCATGCAGGTGGACATGACGCGGATGGCAGCCATGGCTTCGTGGGTCGTCGAGATGCAGCGGCCGGCAACGAGCAGATTCTCCACCTTCTGCGGCAACAGACAGCGATAGGGGATATCGTAACAGTCACCACACCACTCCATGGTGCAGTCGTCGTCGTTGGGGTGGTGCAAATCAACCGGGTAGCTGCCGACAGCTATGGCGTCGTCAAATCGGCGGCAACTCAGGATGTCCTCCCGGTTGAGCACATACTGGCCCACGATGCGCCGGGTTTCCCGCAAGCCCAGGAAGGGAGCGACTTTCGTCACAAGGGCTCGCTCGAAGCCGGGCACGTATTGGACCAGATATTGGCAGATGCCGGCAATCTGGCGGCGGGCTTCGACTTCGCCAGCAGTCAGGCTCTGCGGATCGGTGCCGTCCACGCCCTTGACCCGGGTCATGTTCACCCAGACTTCGCCGGCGCGGAGGCCGGTAATCAGAATCGTCCGTTCGGTGGGAAGGGAAAGCCCCGCCGCCTGGGCCTTCTGAATCAACTGCCGCAGCCCAACGACGATGAACTGATGGTTCTGGCCGAAGTAATCCGCGGGAATGAAATCGGCACGGTAAGTCTCGGGGTCATTGGCCAGGCTGTGACGGAGCCTTTCGGTTTCCACGCCAGACAGACAAAACATCAGCGTGGGCGGCTGCATGCCTCCGCGCGCGTCGCCTTTCTCGCACGGCACGCCAGCGCGGAAGGCCACGTCGCCGTCGCCGGTGCAATCAATGATCACCCTGGCCAGGATCGCTTCCCGGCCAGCCTTGCTCTCGGTGAGAATGCCACAGATGCGGCCGCCTTCCATGACAACGCCGCTGAACACCCGGTAGAGCATGAGGTCCACGCCGCGCTCGAGGAGCATGTCCAGCGCGACGGACTTCACCGCCTCCGGCTCGACGAGCGTTAGGCTCACGTGGAGTGGGCATGGCCGGTGCTCGCTCGCGGCGCCTCTGGCCCGGAGCCGATCAATGAGCCTCTGTGGCAGACCCGCTATGATGGGCTTGCGTTTCTGGCTCAGAAATCCCAGCACAGGCAAGCCGATGGTAAGGTTGCCTCCGACGAAGCTGCGGCTTTCGACCAAGGCGACTTTCAGACCAGCTTCGGCGGCAGCCATCGCGGCCATGATGCCGGCCGGGCCGCCGCCCACAACGAGCACGTCCACGTCTGCCCGAACGGGCACGGCTCGCGCGGGTTCCTGAATTGAGCCCATTTCATTGCCATTCATAATCTGCTCTCCTGCGCTCCAACTGTTAGATGGTCACGACAGCCGACACAAAATAATGGTCGCTCGGGAAGCGGCCATTGCGGCCGTCGCGAATCACTTGGGCCGAGAGTGGCTTCACGGGTCCCCGGCACCATATCCAGTCTATTCTGGTCCCGGGCCTGCCGTTGAGCTTCGTCGCGGCGTACTGTGGCCCGAGGAATGCGTGGGCGGTGTAGCCGGGATCTGCCGGCCCGTGCACTGCGGAATACGTATCGGTCCAGCCTCCGGCTGCCAGCAGTTTGATCGCGGGATTGGCGGCATTGGCGTTGAAGTCCCCAGTAAGCAGTTGTGGCAAGGTCCCGGGCAACACCGCGCTCGCCTGCACGATCAACTTCGCCTGATTTTCCCGAGCGACCTGACCGCGATGATCGAGGTGCGTGTTCCAGAGCCGGAACTCCTTCCCGGCCCCACACTCCCGGAGGTGGACCCAGTTCACAAACCGCGCTTCCGCTGAATCCCACGACTTGGTCCCAGCCACGTGAGGCGTCTGCGAGAGCCAGAATCCGCCCGCCGAGACCAGCTCATAGCGGGCGCGGGAAAAGAGAATGGCGTTGTGCGGATGGGCTGGCGCGTCGGGATTGGACAAAGCGAAGCTGTCGAGCTCGGGCAGGCGGGTCTTCAAGTGCTGAAAGTGAACATGCTGGCACTCCTGCAGGCAAACCAGGTCAGGCTTCTGAGCCCGCATCACCTCCGCGCAAAGTTCTTTGCGATCGGCCCAGCCGTTGCCCGCCTTGCCATCTGCGGGAACGTCCACGCGGACATTGCACGTGAGAACTTTGTGCATCCCGGACTTGCCCGGTGGGGCACTTCCCGTTGCGGCCAGCACGGGGCGTCCTAACCAGGGCAGCGCGGCGACGATCCCGAAATGCCTTATGAAGTCTCTTCGTCTCATCTTGCATCAGGGATTGAAAGCGAGCCTGGCGGCAATAAAGTAATGATCGCTCGGGTAGCGACCGCCGCGCCCATCGCGGATGATCTTCCAGGCAAGAGTCGAGACAGGGCCACGCGTGAGGATGAAGTCTATCGGACCGCGCTTGCGGGCGGCTTCCGTTTTGGGAGTGTATTTCGGGCCAAGAAAGCCATGCGTGGTGTTGCCGTTGTCGCGCGGCCCGGGGGCGGCGATCTGGGTATTAATCCAGCCCGCGTCGAATGCGAGCTTGAGAACAGTGTTGCTGGCGTCCGCGTTGAAGTCACCGGCCAGGACTTGTGGAAACTCCGGCGCGTATAGCGCGGCCTCTGCCAGGATCAGCTTGGTCTGCTCCTCGCGAGCGGGCTGGCTCTTGTGATCGAGGTGCGTACTGAGCGCCCGGAATTGCTTTCCCGAGGCGCGATCACGAAGCCGCACCCAGTTGACGTGCCGAGCGCGCGCGGATTCCCATGAAACTGAGCCCGGCAAGTGCGGTGTTTCCGAGAGCCAGAAGCCGCCCGCCGACACGAAATCGTACCGCCGGCGAGAGTACAGGATCGGATTCTTGGCGATGCCCTGGTAGCCGGTCGTCCGGCAATCCATCTCCGGACCCTCGAAGCCGAAGCTCCCGAATTCCGGAAAACCGCGCGCCAGGTCCTCCATCTGCTCACGCAGGACTTCCTGGAGGCATACAATGTCCGGCTTCTGCGCGCGAATCACATCCAGACACAGCTCGCGTCGCGCCTTCCAGCCGTTGCCGGCGGCGTCATCGTCGGGCAATATCACTCGGATGTTGCAGCTTAGAACCGTGTGAGAGACGGGCTGAGCATTGGTGGGCGCCGCGCGTGCAATGCGGCCCAGCCAGGGGAGCGAGGCCCCGAGACCGAGCGTTCTGATAAAGGTTCTGCGTTTCATGTGTTCGATTCAAGTTTGTGCGGGCGCATCCTTCTTCGGCTGCTCGCGCCGCACCATCGTCCATAATACGAGCGCGGCCAGCGGATGGAGTAAAGCCATAATGACGAACATCCAACTCGCGCCCAGTGTGCCCATGACCTGGCCAACATAGTAATTGAACAACATTGCCCCCGCCGCGCCGAAGCCCGCCGCGATGCCCAGGACGCTGCCGATATTACCGGTGGGAAAGGTCTCCGCAATCACCACGCTCAGCGAGAACAGCCAGCTCAGGCACACCGCGCCCGCCACGCTGAAGATGGCGAGCGTGGCCGCGGGATGCGCCAGATGTGGCGTGAGCGCACAAACGGGCGCCAACGCCGCCATGGCTGTAAGCATGAGCTTGCGCGCGTGTACCGGCGGTTTACCGCGCTCCACCAGCCAGTCCGACCAGGCGGCGCTGCCCACGCCGCCGAGGTCGGCCGCCAGGAAGGGGACCCAGCCGACCATGCCGATTTGCGCCAGGGTCAGCCCCGATTGCTCCTGCAAGTAACCGGGCAGCCAGAACAGGCAGAAATACCACACCGGGTCGCTGATGAAGCGGATGAGAAGAATGCCCCACAGGCTGCGCGTGCGCCACAGTTGCGGCCAGGTGAACTTCGGGACCTGCGCGGGCGCTGCCGAACCGGTGGCCGCTTGCGCCACCTCGGCAGGCGGGTCGCGGTAGATCATCCACCAGAGCGCCGCCACGACCAGCCCCGCCACCCCCGGCACAATAAAGGCGGCGTGCCAGTTCCACTTCAGCGCCAGCCAGGCAATGAGCGGTGGAGCAATAACCGCCCCGAAGGAGCCACCCGCCACGCAAAGGCTGTTCGCCGTGGCTCGCAAGCTGCCGGGGAACCAAACGGTCACCGCGCGCAGTTGAGCGGGGAACGCCATCGGCTCCGCCAACCCCAGCGCTCCGCGGCATAGGGCAAACTGCCCGAAGGTCTTCGTGAACACCGCCCCGATACACGCGCTGGACCAGGCCACGACCCCCGTGAGCATCATGCGCCGGGCGCCCCACTGGTCCACCAGCCAGCCCGCCACCGGATACATGCAGGCATAGCAGACGGTGAAGATATTAGCCAGCACCGCATACCCAGCGTCATCCAAATGAAATTCGCCTTTGAGCGTGGGCTTGAGGATCGAGACGATCTGGCGGTCAATGTAATTCAACACGATCGCGCAGAAGATGAGCACGAGGATCATCCAGCGTCGCTGGAGCGGAGGCAGGAATTCCTCTCTCATCGCAGCGGAACCGCGAGACCTGCATCTCGCTGTGCGTCATGACCGCTGCAACCAGTGGAGTTGTTCGGAGGGGGTTGCACTTCTGCTCAGTTGGTAGAGAAACCCAGGTTTGCTTGGATCTCCTGCCGCCAACGCGCGACTGTGAGCGATAGAGTGTGCTCCAGCTTTGCAGCATTCCGGCCAGGAGAATTCGTCTCCGCCCCGCCGCCTGCCGGGCGACTCAACGCAAGCGTCAACAAGATTACTTCCGCATGCATCGGGGCACGACTGTATCCAAAAGGCGGATGGAGGCGCAATATCGTGCGCATCACCCGGGACCCGCTCCTGCCTTCGCGGGCGGATGCGCGTCCGGTCAACCTTGCGGGTCGGCGGGGTCCCCCCGGATTTCAGCCTTCGCCCCTGGTTTCTGGACCCGGCGGAGCAGATTACGCAACTGGCGCACTGTCTTCTCATTGGCCGGATCGCGCGCAAGGTTGCAAAACTCATTCGGGTCCGCCTGATGATCATACAGCTCCGACCCCGCCTTGCCGCCATCCCATTCGGTGTAGCGGTATCTCTCGGTATGCACGCTGTAACCCATGACACGCTGCCCGGCTTTGCCACGCGTCACCTGAGAATACGCGGGGTGATGCCACGCGGCCGAGGTTGGCGCGTCGAGCAAAGGCCGCAGGCTGGAGCCCTGCAGATCTTTCGGTTTCTCCAGGCCCGCCCAGTCGGCGACGGTGGGATAAATGCCCAGCAACTCCACCGCCCGGTTGCATGGGGTGCCGTTCCCCTTGGCGGCGGGGTCGTAAACAATCAACGGTGTGCGAGGGGACGGATCGAACAGGAGTTGCTTCTGCCATTGCCCGTGCTCGCCCAGCAAGAACCCGTGGTCGCTCCAGAACACGATCAACGTGCTCTTCGCCAGACCCAGCCGATCCAGCGAGTCGAGGAGCCGGCCCACCTGGGCATCCACGAAGCTAACGGCGGCGTAATAGGCGCGGACACAGTCCTTCAGATCCTGCTCGCTGAGGCCGTAGTCGTCGGGCCGGATGTTGCGGGCGATATCCGGCAGCGCCTTCTCCGAAGCGGCGTCGCGCGGCGGCAGCTTGATGCTCTCTGGCGGGTAGAGGTCGAAGTATTTCTTCGGCGCGATCCAAGGGGTGTGCGGGCGGAAGAAGCCCAGCGCGATGAAGAAGGGCTTGTCCTTTTGCTCCTCAAGCAGGCGGATGGTTTCGGTGACACCCTTGGCGTCGGTCTGGTCCTCGTCTGGGCCATCCATGTCGAGCCAGGCCATCGCGAAGCCAATGGTGTTCTTGTAACCACCCCGGGTGAGCAGATGGATGTTGGCTTCCTCGGTCTTGTCCCGGCCAATGGGGTTGAACTTGTAGTCCCAGGACACCGGATCGTCTTTGCCATCGGTGCCGATCTCGCGCGGGACGCCGTAGTGGTAAAGCTTGCCGACGCGGGCGACGAAGTAGCCGTTCTGCCGGAAGAGCTGGGGCAGGGTAACTACGTTGGGCAGGGTGGAGCGGAAGTCGGTCTGCAGATCGTGCACGCGCGTGGTGTCGGGCCGCAGGCCAGTCATGAGCGAAGCGCGGCTGGGATTGCAGAGGGGGTACTGGCAGTAAGCGCGACGGAACATCACGCCGCGCCTGGCCAGGCGGTCAAGGTTGGGAGTTTTGGCGATCGGATCGCCGTAACAAGCGATGCGGCAGTTCAGGTCGTCCGCCGCGATGAACAGCACGTTCTTCCGCGACGAACCATCAACCCGGGCGGCTGCGGCACTCAGGACCAGCGCGCACGCCAGCGCCGCGGTGCCCGTCAGGCCGCGCTTCATAAGAGCCGCCTGCTAAATCTCTACGGTCTTTCCCGGGACAGGCGCCGGGTAGCGGCCCTGAGCATCGGCCTGGATGGGTGCGGGGCTTTTCTCGGTCAACTCATCCACGTTGGAGCAGAACTGGAAGTTGGAAGCCATCGCTTCCTCCCAGGTGACTATCTTGCCGGTGTGCACCGCGGCACGGCCCATGATCGAGCCGAGGTTCGAAAGGGCGGCGCGCCGGGTCTCATTGTGCGGCTTGTTCTGCCGAATCGCGCTCAGCAGGACATCCCATTCGGCCTGCCAGGGGTTGACGGTCTCCTTCGGCGCGCGCCAGGCGAGGTTGGAGCGCTCGGTGCGCTGGTCTTTGTAAATGTGCGTGGTGGGAGCGTGGATGTTGCCGGAGAACTGAGCGGCGCATTTCGTTCCGTGAATGTAGGTGGCGAAGTCCGTGTGGCAATTGGTGAGGCAGCGGTTAACAACCTGCGCCTTGGTGCCGTCGGGGAATGTAAACTCGACGCAGTAGCTGTCCAGGTTCTGGCCGCAATCGGTGCTGCCGGCCATGCGCCCCCCGACGCCGTGGGCCGATACCGGCCAGGCGTCTTTGATCCAGAAGCACTCGTCCATCTGGTGGATCATCAGCTCGATGAACAGGCCGCCGCCCGACCACATGAACTGGTAGGGGTGACCGGGGCTAAGCTGCCAGAGCAGCTCGTTCTCGCCTCGCGGGAACGGAGGCATGGCGTAGCTGGAATCCATGCGATAGGCCCGGATGAACTGGATGTCTCCCATCGCGTCGTCGCGAATCTTCTGGATCAGCGCCTGCCGGGCCGAGGAATGCCGGCACATCAGCCCGGCGGCGATCTTGAGGCCTTTTTTATCGGCGGCTTCTCCCGCTTTAAGGATGCGCTTTATGCCGCCCGGGTCGGACGCGAAGTCCTTCTCCATGAACACGTTGACACCTTTCTCGACCGCGTACTCCAGGTGCGGCGCGCGGAAGGCAGCGTGCGTGGCCAGCATCGCCACGTCCCCCGGCCGCAGGCAATCAATCGCCTTGCGATAGGCGTCGAAGCCGAGAAACCGGCGTTCGGGCGGCACATCAATCAACTTGTCCAGGGACTGGCTCAGCGCCGCGTGCGATTGGTCCAGCTTATCCTGGCGCAGGTCCGCCATTGCGACCAGTTTGACCGGACCGCCCGCCCCCGAGAGCGCGGCCCGTTTCGTGCCGCCGTCGTCGCCCAGCACCAGCCCGCCCGCCGACATCGCGTTGGCCACGGCGCCGCTGCCACGTCCGCCGCAGCCAATCAAGGCCAGGCGAATGGTGTTGTCGTCGGCGGCATGAACATGCGGCAGGGCCACCCCTGCCAACGCAGAGAGGGCAGCGAAGCGGCCGGTATCCTTCAGAAACTCGCGACGTGAGGTGGGGAGATTGGTGTGTCGGTTCATAAGTATTGCGCCGGATGCTACCGTCTCACCAAGCCCGCGCCAACCCCAAATAGGCTCCCAGCCAGGCCAGTGTTGGTGCCAGCTCTGGACTGTTTGGGAGTCCACCGAGATCAGGGCCGGCAGGCACGTTCCATTGGGCTACGTTGGCTGAAGCCCCACCAGGCAGCGGCCGCCGAATAGCCGCGGAAAGCGGGATAGGCTGGCATCGAGTTTCCGCAGACCCGTCAGGCAGCGGGCGGGGTAAAAGGCTGGTTTGGCGTATCCCCCTGACAGCAGGTAATGAAAACAACTGAACGCTTCCGCGTGAAAGACCTGCCAGCCCTCCGGCCAGCCGGGGACCTCCCGGCGGAAGAAGAGGCGGGTTGCATTCCCCTGTGCGGCGTAGTAATCGCGGGGCCGAGGCATTGATTCGCTCCGGAGAATCGGCTCCCGCCAGCCCACCGGTTCGTGGTGGAACAGCCCGTAGACCAGTGAACTGGTCCAACTAAGGTACGGCTCGAAGATGATCAACCGGCCTGCGGCCGGCGCCAGCACGCGCCGCGCTTCGCGCAGAAAGGCATTCGGCGCGCGCAGGTGATGAAAGACGTCGAACAGCACCAGGTGCGACAAGCTCCCCTGGCGGAATGGCAGTTCGTAGCCGTCGCACACCAGATCCAGCCACGGGTTGGGAAACAGGTCGGTCGCCAGCGCACCGGGGAGGTCCGTCTTGAGATTGCCGATCCCGGAGCCGATCTCGACGATCCGCCCGGGGATGGCCGGTTGAATCAGGGCGCGGATGCGCTGATAGAAACCGGCGTAGATTTCTTTCAGCAGGGGCTTTGCATTCCAGGCGCGCAGGTTGCGCTCAATCTCCGCCTGGTGTTGCGCCAGCGGCGCCGTCATGGGATGAATTTCAGGCGCCGGGCGGCGAACCATACCATGCGCAGCAGCAGCCAGCCGTGGCTCCAGCGGTGAATGTTCGTCGTCCCGTAGGTCCGGGCGCGGTAGCGAATCGGCAGGTCCACCATGCGCAGGTTGAGCTTTGCCGCGCCGAACAGCAGGTCGAAGTCGCCAAAGGGATCGAAGTCGCCGAAGTAGGACCGGTTCCGGGCAATCGCCTCGTAGTCGGCGCGGAACAGCACCTTGGTGCCGCAGAGGGTGTCTTTGATCTTCTGGCCCAGGAGCCAACTAAAGGTCAGGCCAAAGAACTTGTTCGCAATCATATTGAGGAATTGCATGGCCTGGTCTTCCATTGGATAGACCAGCCGCACGCCATTGACGAATTCCGCGGTGCCGGAACGGGCCGCCTCGTAATACTTCGGCAATTCCTCCGGCGGCATGGTCAAATCCGCGTCGAGGATGAACAGCAAGTCGCCGGTGGCCGCCGCGAAGGCTTCGCGCACGGCGCCGCCCTTGCCCCGGCTTTGCTGCTTGAGAATCTTGATCGTCCGCTGCGGGTACTTGGCCGCCATCCGCTGGATTTCGCCCCAGGTATCATCCTTGGAGTGCCCTTCGATGAAGATGAGCTCGGTTCCCAGTCCCATCTCCGGCGTGCGCCGGACCGCTTCCTCGATGTTGCCCGCCTCATTGCGCGCGGGAATGACCACCGAGCAGCGGTACTGCAGGCTCGGGCCCGGCTGCGGCCGTGGGCGGGCGATCACTCCTACCGTGACGCAGAAGGGCGGCAACAACGGCGCCAGCCACCGGTTGCAGAACCAGCTCCACAACGGGATCCGCAGCGGCCACACGATGCGCGCGTCGGTCTTGATGACTTCCCAGCCGGCCAGGTGCAGCAGGTTCACCGCGTCATCGCGGGAGAGCCAATTCTGCAACAGCGTTGGGGATTTCAGTCCAAGCCTCACGGCCACATTCAGCACCGGACGCCAGAGGTTGTTGAAGAAGCTCACCACCAGCCGCGTGCGCGGGTGCGCAACCGAGTGCAAACGCTCGAATACAGCCTGCACGTCGGGCAGATCATTCACCAGGTCCGCAAGGAGGATGTAGTCAAACTGCTCGGCGGCGGGCACTTCCGCCGCGTCGGCCACGTGGAATTGGAGGTCAGGATGTCGCTCCCGCGCCAGCGCGATCATCGCCGGGCTGAAGTCCACCCCCACGCCGCGGGCCGGTTTCACCGCCGCCAGCAAATCGCCCAAACCGCAGCCCACCTCCAGCACGCGCAATCCGGGCGGCACCCAGAAGGCGTACTGCCGCCGCAGCAACTGCTGATAGTAGCGGCCGGTTTCCCGCACGCGAAACTCAGCCCGCTGGTCGTAGAATGCACGCCGGTCAATCATGCGACTATGCTGGTAAACCAAAAGGGCCCCTCTGGCCAGTTTCAAAATCGCGCCTTTCACGGATAGCCGGGAACTACCTACGGTGCTTTTCCCACGCACATCCCGGAAAGTCGAAGCACAGGAAATACAAGGCCATCATTGGCCCCCAGCCGGAACCGGATCGGCCCTCCCAACTTCAAGCTTGCGCACTGTCCAAATTTTGGACAGTGGTGCCGCCTGCCTGCCATTTCCGGTCGCTGCTGACCCCGGCACCTTTGGCTTGGGGTTACGGTGACAGCACGGTGGGGCTACGGTGTGTATCCCATGGGGAGCGCTCCCCATGGGATACACACCGTAGCCTGACCGCACTGACAAGCGATCACCCAGCCATCCGCAGGCCAACGCCGGTTTGCGAACCCTGTAACGGCTTGGTCGCCTGTCCGGTGGGGGTGCTGGAGGCAAGAAAGGGAGCCCGAGACGGCGGATTGCCATCGGGATTACTCGGGAATCCGCAAAGAACCCAAGACAAGACATGCGGCAAGCTGGGAATCCAGCTTCGCCCGTTGGCCTCGGAGGCGCAGGCGGGCGGCATGTTAGCCGCTCACTCTGATCTCGCCTTGGCGGTGGCGGCGCAAGAGCTCCACGTCCGCGTCCACCATCAGCTTCACCAAGTCCACGAACCGGGTTTTGGGTTGCCAGCCCAGTTGGCGTTTGGCCTTGCTGTAATCGCCAATCAGCAAATCCACCTCGGCAGGGCGGTAATAGCGCGGGTCAATCTCCACGTGCTGCTTCCAATCCAAACCGGCGTGGGCGAAGGCCGCCTCCAGAAACTCCCGCACCGAATGCGTCTCGCCGGTGGCGATGACGTAATCGTCCGGCTGGTCCTGCTGCAGCATCAGCCACATCGCCTCCACGTATTCCTTGGCGAAACCCCAGTCGCGCTTGGCATCCAGGTTACCCAGGAACAATTTGCTTTGCAGCCCGGCTTTGATGTGCGCCACGGCTCGCGTGATCTTCCGCGTCACGAAAGTCTCCCCCCGCCGGGGCGACTCATGGTTGAAGAGAATCCCGTTGCTCGCATGCAGCCCGTAGGACTCGCGGTAGTTGACCGTGACCCAGTAGGAGAACACCTTCGCGCATCCATACGGGCTGCGCGGATAAAAGGGCGTTCGTTCCGTCTGCGGCACCTCGCGCACCATGCCGAACATCTCGCTCGAAGACGCCTGGTAGAAGCGCGGCCGGATGCCTGTCTCGCGGATCGCCTCCAGCAGGCGCACGGTGCCGGTGGCCACAATGTCCGAGGTGTATTCGGGACTGTCGAAGCTCACCCGCACGTGGCTCTGCGCCGCCAGGTTGTAAATCTCCTCGGGCTGAATCTTGCCGATCAACCGCGCCAGCGCGCTCGCGTCGCTCAGGTCGCCATAGTGAAGGAACATCCGGTTTTTCCCGGAATGCGGATCGTCGTAGATAGGGTCCAACCGCCCGGTGTTGAACGTGCTGGCCCGCCGAATCAGCCCGTGGACTTCGTAGCCTTTCGACAAGAGCAGTTCCGCCAGGTATGAGCCATCCTGCCCGGTGATGCCTGTTAGCAATGCCTTATTCGCCATAGTCAGCGGCCGAGAGCTTCAGCGACTTCACTCCGCAAAGCAAGCCCGGAGACAGCCCGGAAACAAACTCCCCGTGCGAACACAAGAGTTGTTGCGGTCCGCCGCCTGATGGAGCTATAAGGGTGCCGTGATGTGGCGCCAGGCCTGCACGAGCCAGCAAAGGCATGGGGCGCTGAAACAAGCCGAAACCTTGAACGCAGTTCTTATGAACATGAAAAAATGGACCGTGATGGCCGGGGCAACGTTGCTCACCGGTGTCTGCCTGACCGCCTGTAAACCCGCCGGAGAATCCCCAACTGCCGAGCCCGCAAAACCGGCGGGAGTGATTAAGCTGTCCTACAGCGTCTTCTTCCCGCCAACGCATGTTCAGTGCCTCGCGGCGACTGATTGGGCGAATGAAATCCAGAAACGCACCGCGGGCCGGGTGCAGATCACGATCTACCCCGCCGGTTCGCTTACCAAAGCCGACCAGTGTTACGAGGGCGTCATCAAAGGAATCTCTGATCTGGGCATGAGCTGCTTTGCCTACACCCGCGGGCGCTTTCCCCTGATCGAAGGATTGGACTTGCCGCTCGGTTACCCCGATGGCGCGTCGGCCACGCGCATCGCCAACGCGATGGTCCAGAAGTATCAACCCGCCGAATTAGCTGACGTGAAGGTCCTTTACGTTCACGCGCATGGGCCGGGCATTCTCGCGAGCAAAAAACCGGTCAAGTCGCTCGCGGATCTAAAGGGACTCAAAATCCGCGCCACCGGGCTGTCGGCGAAGATCGTCGAGGCGCTGGGCGCTACGCCGGTCGCGATGAGCCAGCCGGAGACTTACGAAGCCCTTTCCAAGGGCGTCGTCGAGGCCACGCTTTGCCCCATCGAGACGCTCAAAGGTTGGAAACAGGGTGAGACCATCGAATACGTCGTGGATTCTACGGCCATCGGTTACACAACGGCGATGTTTGTGGTGATGAACAAGGACAAGTGGGCCGAGTTGCCGGCGGAGGTGCAGAAAGTGTTCACCGACGTGAGCCAGGAATGGACCGCGAAGCAGGGCGCAGCCTGGGACCAGGCCGATCAAGCCGGGCGCGAGTTTGTCACCGGGCTCAAGCGCCAGTTCATCCAACTGCCGGAGGCCGAGCAGCAGCAGTGGAGGAATGCGGTCAAGCCGATCCTGGATGATTTCGTGAAGAAGACCAAGGAGAAGAACCTGCCCGGAGAGGCAATGCTGGCCGATATCCAGGCAGAGCTGGCCAAGACGACCAGGGCCAAATGAGTTCGCCGCCGGGTTTGTCGGCTGACCAGAAGGCCCCGCTTCGATTCTATAATCAGGCGCTGCGGATGCTGGTGATGGCGCTCGCCTACCTGGCGTGCGCGAGCCTGCTGGTCATGGTGCTGGTAACCACCGCGGAGGTCGTGCTGCGGATGTGCCGACTGTCGCTGACCGGCGCTTATGACATCGTCAAAATCGCCGCGGCGATCACCATCGCGGCGGCATTGCCTTACACGACCGCCATTAAGGGCCATGTGGCGGTCGAGTACTTCTTCCACAAACTGGGCCGGCGCGGGCGCGTCGTAGTGGACGCGTTGATGCGGCTGGGGGGCATGGCGTTGTTTGGCCTGCTGGCGTGGGGTTGCGTGGACTATGGCAACTCATTGCGGGCCAGAGGCGAGGTGAGCATGACGCTGCAACTGCCGATCTTCTGGGTGCCCTACGTCCTGGCCGTTTCCTGCGCGCTGGTGGTGCTGATCAAAGCGTATCACCTGACGCATCCGGGCAAACCGATGATCAAGCCATGAGCCCGCATGAAGGCGCATTGATTGGGTTTGCGTTGCTGCTGCTGTTGCTGGCGGGGTCCATGCCGGTAGGATACGTCATGGCGGCGGTGGGACTGATTGGCTTTGCGATGATGGTGTCGCCCCCGGCGGCCTTCAGCATGGCGACCATTGACCTCTACACCACCTTCTCGGACTACAACCTCACGACCATTCCCCTCTTTGTGCTGATGGGACAGATTGCGTTTCACAGCGGCATCAGCCGCGGACTGTTTAACGCCGCGTATCGTTGGCTGGGGCGGCTGCCGGGGGGCCTGGCGATGTCCACCGTCGGCGCTTGCACGACCTTCGGGGCCATCTGCGGTTCCGGGCCGGCGACATCGGCAACCATGGCGTCGGTCGCCCTGCCGGAGATGCGGCGCTATAAGTACGACATGCAACTGGCCACCGGCTGCGTTGCGGCCGGCGGCGGCATCGGCATGCTGATCCCGCCGAGCGTGGTGTTCATCGTCTATGCGATCCTGACGGAGCAATCCATTGGCAAGCTGTTCATCGCCGGGGTGGTGCCGGGCCTGATGATCGCGCTGCTGTTTTGCGGCGTGATCTACCTTCAATGCCGGCGCAAGCCCCAACTCGGCCCGCCGGGACCGGTCTTCTCGTGGCGCGAGAAGTTCGGTTCGCTCAAGGGAACCTGGGAAACACTGTCGTTGTTCCTGTTGGTGATGGGCGGCATGTTCGCCGGCTTCTTCACCGCCACCGAAGGCGCGGCCGTTGGCGCGGCGGGGACGATGGCCATCGCTTTCCTCAAACGCGAACTGACCTGGCGCAAGCTAATCCAATGTCTGAACGAATCCATCCGCACCTCGTGCATGGTGATGGTGATTGTCGCCGGGGCGATCATCTTCGGAAAGTTCCTTGCCGTGACCCAGGTGCCGTCGAACCTGGCCTCCTGGCTGTCGGGATTGTCGCTGCCCGGCTGGTGCATCATCGGATTGATTCTCGTCTTCTATCTTATTGGCGGATGTTTCCTGGACGCCCTGGCGCTCGATATTCTGACCATCCCGATCTTCTACCCGGTGATCCTGGCCCTGGGCTACGACATCATCTGGTTTGGAGTCATGATAGTGGTGGTGACAATGATGGGCGTGATTACGCCGCCGGTAGGCGTATGCGTGTATGTCGTAGCCGGCATGTCGCGCGACGTGCCGCTGGAAAAGGTCTTCCGTGGCAGCATGCCCTTCCTCTGGGCGCTCGTCCTGGCGGCTATGCTGCTCGTCATCTTCCCGTCCATCGCCACCTTCCTGCCCACACTCATTAGGTAATGGAGGAATTATGAACCTTCCCTCGCTGCCCGAGTCGCGCTTCAAACGCATCCTCTTCTGCACCGACTTCTCCGAAAGCGCGGATGCCGCGTTTGATTTTGCCATGGACGCGGCCGTCCGCCGGCCCGACTCGACGCTGTACTTGCTCCACGTCATTCAGGAGCCGGACGCGCAGTACTGGAAATCCCAGCTCGCCGAGGTGGAGAACATCAACGACGAGGCCAAGAAGGCAATTGATGCGAAAGTCGCCGCGGCCTACCTGTCGCGCGTGCCGAAAGGCCTGGAGGTGAAGGTGGAATTCCGCATCGGCCCGGATGCCGCGACCATTCTTGAATTCGCCAAATCGGCACAGATTGATGTCATTGTCCTTGGCCGGCACGGGCATGGCAGCGTGAGCAAAGCGCTTTTTGGCAGCGTAGCCGAGAAGATTGTTCGCAAGGCTGAGTGCGCCGTGCTGGTTGTGCCCTTGAGCTACGCGCAGACCCCGCCGGCCTGACCTTGCCGCGCCCGGGTTGCGCCGCCCGTCTATCCGTACTTTCCCCGGCTGTCCCTGCGTAGTTCTTCGTGTTGTCTTGGCCGCGCCATGGGGGGATGCTGCTCCGAGTGGAAGAACCTGTAATGATCAGGTCCGCCCCTGAGTGATTTCGGCAAACGCGGAACTGGCGAGTTGGACCGCCTGATTGGCGACGCGCGCGCCTGAAATCCCGGAGGAAGGCCTCACCCGATATTGAGCGGCACGAAGGCGATATGAGCAAAAGCGCAGACCTGGACAAAGGGGGGCTGGAGACTTTGTCCTGGAATACAAGGCCGTATGGAAAGATTAGTTAGGAACTTCTTGTGCCTGTTGCTCATGCTTCCCGTAACGGCGGGGGCGTATTTCAGCTACACGACTAACAACGGTTCGATCACCATTACGGGATACACCGGTCCCGGCGGTGGCGCGATCATTCCCAGCACGACCAACGGACTGCTGGTCACCAGCATCGGACTCTGGGCGTTCGCTCAGTGCCCAGACCTGACCCATGTCACGATCCCGAGCAGCGTCACGAGCATCGGGGTCAGGGCGTTCTATTCCTGTCCCAAACTGACCGCCATCACGGTGGATGCTGGCAATTCCGTCTACAGCAGCGCCGCCGGGGTCTTGTTCAGGAACAACCAGACTACCCTGATCCAGTGCCCGACAGCTAAGAGGGGCAGTTACGAAGTTCCTCATAGCGTCACCAGCATCGAGGACCATGCGTTTTCCTCGTGCTCCTACCTGACCAACGTCACGATTGGCAGCAACGTCGCCCACATCGGAAGCTATGCCTTCCACGCCTGCACCAACCTGGCCAGCGTCACAATCCCCGACAGCGTCACCAGTATCGGGTGGGGCGCGTTCCATTCCAGCGGCCTCGCCAGCGTCACGATCCCCGACAGCATCACCAGCATCGGCGACGTTGCGTTCCAGGGCTGCACCAACCTGACCAGGGTTGAAATCCCCAATAGCGTCACCAGCATCGGGTATTATGCGTTCTGTTATTGCACCAGCCTGACCAACATTACGATACCCGACAGCGTTGCCAGCATCGGAACCCATGCGTTTGATTACTGCAGCAGTCTGGCTAGCGTTACGATCGGCACAGGCGTCACTACTATCGGAGAAAATGCGTTCGTCTACTGCACCAACTTGACAGGGGTTTATTTCCGAGGCGACGCCCCAGCCGATATTGACACGCATGCCTTCCTGGCCGCCGACCAGGCGACCATCTACTACTTGCCGGGAACGAGGGGCTGGGGCCCGACATTCAACAATCTTCCCACCGCGCCATGGTTGCTTCCATCCCCCGTGATCTTGGGCTTCGGCCCCGACTTTGGCATCCAGGCAGACGGATTTGGGTTTGTTGTTTCCTGGGCAACAAATGCCTCTGTCGCGGTGGAGGCCTGCACTAATTCCGGAGGCGCGACCTGGATTGCCTTGAGTACGAACACCCTTTCCAATGGTTGGTTCTACTTCAGTGATCCTGCCTGGACAGATTACACCTCCCGTTTTTACCGCCTCCGCTCGCCCTGACATTTCGCGCCTGCGCGGCAGCAGTTTGGAATGGGCCGGTCCCGAAACACGCGAACCATTGTTCGAGATTGAGGAAGGGCTTCTGCTCCCAATTCGCGACAATCAGCCAATGGAGAGTGCCGTGCCTTCGTTTCCCCGCCGCTGGATAATCTTCACCCTCAGCACCGTTCGCGCACACTCCCCGCTCGATCCGCCAGGTCGAAATGAATGTTACCGGCCTTCAACAGGGGCTGGAGCGTGTCTTACCAGTTCTGGGATTGGAGCCGACGTTCGAATCTCAGCATGGGGTTGCGCCGTCTCTTACGGGAAGTTCTTTGCACTCGAAATGCCCGTTAGTTCGTTGTCGCCGTCTTCCTTCAACATGCATTTCAACCAGTATTTACAGGCATTGCGAACTCCCACTCATTACGGACCCCGAAAAGCAAGCCTGATGAGAGACTAGTTATTCACATGATATTCACAGCTAGCCGCGGGTAGTGTCCGCACTGCCGAATCAGCAGGGCGTTTGAACCGGCGGAAGCCCCGCCCAATACGCTGCTGAATCACTTCTCCAATCAAGCCGCGACTGCTTGAATCCAGACATGAGGCCTGTTCCCGGCTCAAAGCCAGGGACCGGCAGGGCTCCGCGGCCAGCATCAGGACTCGCCGGATTTTCTTCCTGGGGAAGCTATAGGAAGATGTTGATGAACTCGGCCGCGGACACCTGTTTCCGGTTCTTAATCGTACGCTTGCCCTCGGAATAATTCGCAACGGCGCATTGGTCGAACACCGTGCAGTTCCCGGCCGGGTCAGGTTGAAATCCCCGGCATACCCGCAACACGTCGGGTGATATCTCGTCAATTAGCACGATTCTCCCGTCACCGAATTTCAACCGGCCCAGTTCAAACTTGCCATCTATGACATGGAGGTTCTTCGACGTGAACTCCTGAGAAACGATTTCCGCGATGTCTTTCACCAGCTCCACACTCTGCGCGATCTCGTTCCTGGTCAGCGCGCCCGTCGCTGCCAGGGCTTCCAGCGTAATCAGGAGGTCGCTGTCGCCCTTGGTCCACACCTCGACAACTTTGTGAAGATTCTTGCAAGGAGCTACAAATGGATATCTTCTCCAGAAGCTCCCGGTGGCGTTGTTTCTCCACGTGAATTCCAGATTCAACAATGGAGCCGACCCCGGGAATTGCGGCGCTTCCGCTTGCATGCTCAGGGGGATAGCTGGCTCCACGATCATCTCATTCTCGTTGACCGTCTCGATGTAATGTGTCGCGACACCTTTCTGCTTCAGCAATTTGAAGAAATGCGTGGCGAACCTGCACGCGATGGCACCCTTGCCGGGAATCTCGCCAACGACCGTATCGTACCCCGGGTCGAAGACAGTCCTGCCGTTCTCTATATAGCCCGTCGCTTTATCAGTGAATACGAATCTGTACTTCCCCACGTGGGGGCCTTCAGTGATGTTAAAGACGTCTTTTGACTTGCCGCGGTACACCAGGTTCTGCTCTGTCATTTGTGGTTTCTCCTCGAGGAATACGTTCTATTCAGGAACGCGATTGCTTGTGCTCACGGCATGGCCCACCCGTGATTGAAAAGGCCCTTCGTGCAGTGAGTATTTCGCGATCAACAATGCCGAAAGCGATACACTAACTACCGATTGCGATCCAGAACGAATTGATCCGGCTGAACGCCAGGCAGACGGCGGGCCCTATTTGGTCCTTTCAACTCCGGCGCCTGCAAGAACGAGAAATTGCTCCGCCCATTCATGACATCCGCCGTCAACTCCCGTCCCGGCACCCCCCGCGTAGCCTCAATCCGGGACAGGCCGATCAAAGGTCATGACTGCTGACGCGTCCGGCAGCAGCAGGCTGGCTACCGGCGGCGCAGTAGCGAACTGCGGCACACTTGCACCGTCGGCAAAGCACACGTCGGAAACCGGCGCAGCCCTTCCGGGTAAGGTTCTGTGCGCCCAGCCAATCCTCTAATAAGTTAGTGGAGCCAGTTCTCGGATTCGAACCGAGGACCGACGGTTTACAAAACCGTTGCTCTACCACTGAGCTAAACTGGCTTAGGCCACTACTCCGATCCGGCTGACAACCGGATTCGCATTGCCGAATACTGGCTGTGCGGCAGCAGTTCCAAGGGCCGCAACGCCTCGTTCCAGCAGGGCAAGCGCTTGCGGCCCAAAGTCTATAGCCGCATGCCCCGTTGCGGTCAAGTCAGCTGTTGTGGGCGCTCACCCGCGCAGCGCGCAGTACAGGCGGGCGCGCAAAAAGCAAATCTACCTGTGGCAGGCGCCGGGTTCAGTTGGAGGGCAATTGGTGGCTGGGAATCGAGCAGGACGGCTTCTCGCCGACCGCGTTGATGGTGTAAACCCCGCCGGCAGGACACTGCGGTTTCGTTTTGAGCAGCGAATCCAACTCCTCGATCGTCGGCACGGCGGTATCCGGTTTCTTATTTTCCAGCGCCCACTGCATTTTGGCATTGTCAATCTGCTGCAGATTACTGATACAGGCATTCCTCTGCGCCATAGTGCGCGCTTTGACGAAGTTGGGAATCGCGATAGCGGCCAACAGTGGAATGACGAAGATGGAAAGGGCGATGCTGGCGTAGCCGGTGATCAGTCCGCCCAGCGCCAACCCTTCGCCGGAAAGGGCGCCGGCGGAGCGCCGGATTCGGGAATACGCCGCATGGCCGCAAATGACCGCCGGGATGGCCGTCAACAGCCAGAAGCAGGTCAGACTTAGAATGCCCAGCACGAGGCTCCAGATCGCCAGGCCACAATTCCTTACCCGGGTGGGCATCGTTAGCGGAGGGGGAGTTTGGTTCATATTATTTTGTCTTTCGTGCTGTTACTTAATGGGGGTTGAGGGACAGGAGCCTGCAGCGGACCAACTAACGTTTGGGTTGGAATGCCCGCTGCGCCCCGGAGACATCGTGCGGCGGTTGTTCGTTGGCGAACTGGTCTTCGTCTTTGACCTCCTTTTTAAGGCGGTACAGTTCAGCTTTGAGCCTGGCGACCTGCTCCTGCTGCGCCGGTTCGCTGTAAACGTTGCGCAATTCGTCCGGGTCTTTCACGAGGTCGTACATCTCCCACTGGTCGGACTTCCAGAAGTGCATGAGCTTGTGCGTTTCGGTGCGGACGCCGTAGTGGGCGCGGGTGTTGTGGTCGCCCGGGTCGTGGTAGTAGCGGTAGTACCAGCTGGTGCGCCAGTTGGCGGGGCGCTGGCCTTTGAGGAGGGGCACGAGGCTGCGGCCCTGCATGTCGGGAGGCACGCGCAGGCCAGCGAGGTCCATGAAGGTGGGCGCGAAGTCGGGGTTGATGGCCATGGCGGTCTGAACGGAACCGGCCTTGATTGCGCCCGGCCAGCGGACCAGGAACGGCATCCGGATGGATTCCTCGTACATGAAACGCTTGTCGTAAAGGCCGTGGTCGCCGAGGAAGAAGCCCTGGTCGCTGGTGTAAATGACAAGGGTGTTCCTGGCCAGGCCATTCCTGTCCAGCCAATCAAGCAGGCGGCCGACGTTATCATCCACCGACTGAATGCAGGCGAGGTAATCCTGCATGTAGCGCTGGTATTTCCACTTGTTCAGGGCCTTCCCGGTCAGTTTCTGCTTCTTGCCTTTGATCTCAGTCTCGACCTCGGTCGGCTTGACGTTGAGCCATTCGTTGCGGGCGGCACCCTTCAGGTCGGCGGGCGGCTCCAGCTTGAGGTCGCGGCGGGTCATGTCCTCGAAGACCTTCTGCCGGCACTCGCGGATGGCGTCGGCGCGGCCGGCGTAGTCGTCGCGCAGGGTGGGCGGCTCGGGGATGTGCTTGTTGGCAAACATGGCACGGTGTTTTTCGTCCGGCTCCCACGACCGGTGCGGAGCTTTGTGATGGCACATGAGGAAGAACGGCTTGTTCTTCGGCCGGTTCTTGAGGAAGTCCACGGCGAGGTCGGTGATGACATCAGTGGCGTAACCCTTGATCACGCGGCGGCCCTCGGGTTCAATGAAGGCCGGATCGTGATAGACCCCCTGCCCGGGCAGAACGGTCCACTTGTCGAACCCAGTGGGCTCGCTGCCCAGATGCCATTTCCCAATCATCCCGGTGTAATAGCCCGCCGCCTGCAGGTATTTGGCGACCGTGGGCTGGGAACCACCAAAGCGGTTAAAGGTCGGCACGCCGTTGAGGTGGCTGTATTTGCCGGTGAGAATGGTCGCCCGGCTGGGGGCGCAAATCGAGTTCACCGCGAAGCAATTTTCAAAGCGCATGCCGGCCTTGGCCAGGCGATCCATGTTAGGCGTCCGATTCACCCGGCTGCCATAGGCGCTGATGGCGTGTGCCGCGTGATCATCGCTCATGATGAAGAGGATGTTGGGCCGGCTGTCGGCATTCTGGCCGAAGGCAAGTGTGAGCGGCAGCAGGCAGGCCGAGATCAGGACCAAGGCGTAATTCATGAGACGGATTCTGCGCGACCTTCGTTGGGAAGCAACCCCGAACTGAGGCACCCGCCGCGCCCAAGCCAGGTACGGCGTTGAGACGGCGTGAATCCGGCGGGGCTACGGTGTGGTTCCCATGGGGGTCGGGCCCCATGGGATACACACTGGGTAATAACGGGTGTCGCAGCGTTGTCACACCGGCATTTCCGGCTTTGGGGGCTGTGGCAACGGACTTGCCCGAGAACCACCACTGTCCAGAAAATGGACACAGCGCCGCTTTTCACAGGAACGGATATTCGGTCCAGGGATAGGGGATTGTATGGACTGCAGTATCAAATCAGCGGAGAGGCCAGCCGGCGGATAGCCGGCGGCAAGGCGGCAAGACGCGATGCACCAGCCCTGGCAGCCCTGCTGGCAGGCTTGCCTTGCCGCGATCTTGCCGTCATGCTGCAGGCATGGCGTCCGGGCCGTTGGCAGCCGTGGCAGTGGTGGTGGTCTTTGCGGGAGCGAGCTTCTTCTTCGCGCTCGCAGAGACGGCGCTGTTTTCGCTGAGCAAGTGGCAAGTGCGGCAGTTGGCGGAGCGGGAACCGCGAGCGGGCGGCACGGTGGAGCGGTTGCTGGCGGAACCGCAGGACCTGCTGGCGACGATGGTGCTGGGAACCACGTTTGCCAGCGCGGCGATGCTGGCGGTGGCGCTGTGGATGGCCATCCACGGGCACTGGCCGCTGGCGTGGACAGTGGTGGTATTGCTGGCGCTGATCCTGATCGGATGCGAGGTGTGGCCCAAGACGCTGGCGGTGCGCCGGCCCGAGCGATGGGCATCGCGCGTGGCGCGGCCGATGGCCCTGGTGCTGCGCTTCAGCCTCCCGCTGTGCCGGGTAGCCCAGCGGGTCAATGCGGCGATCCTCCGGGCGGTCGCGCGCCGGACGGTCCAGCCGGGGGTGGCGGTGACTGACGCCGACTATCAGGAGTTGCTTGAGATGGCGTTTCAGCAGGGGGCGCTGGCGCAGTCGGAAAAGGAGATCATCTTGCAAATCATCAGCCTGGATCGCCGCACGGCGCGGGAGGTGATGAAGCCACGGTCACGAATGGCCGCGATCTCGGATGACCTGTCCATCGAGGATATGGTATCCGCGGCGCGCAAGCACAGGCACCTCCGGCTGCCGATGTATGACGAGACGACCGATACCATTGTCGGGATTCTCAACACACGGGCGTTGTTGCTGAACCCGCAGATTGACCTGGCCGACGCCATTGAGCTGCCTTCCTTCGTGCCGGAGACGATGAACCTGCTGCAACTGTTCAAGGCCTTGCAGCGGCAGCAGCGCGGGTTGGCAATCGTGCTGGACGAGTTTGGAGGCACGGCGGGCATCGTGACGATGGAGGACATCCTGGAAGAAGTGATCGGGGAGATTCACGGCGAGGCGGAGGCCGAGGGATTTGTGATGGAGACGCTGGCCCCGGGGCGCTGGCGGGTGGCCGGAACGCTGCGGTTGGACGATTTCCGCCGGGAATATCCGGCGCTGGGCGATGTCCCGGAGGTCGAAACCATGGGCGGCCTGCTGGCCAGCCTGCTGGATGTGGTGCCGGCCAAGGGCGAAGCGGCGATGTTCCGCGGGCTCAAACTCACGGCGCAGACGGTGGATGAGCGGCGGGTGAGGGAGTTGCAGGTGGAAGTGGTGAAGAAGTCGCAAACGTGAACGCGGCCACAAACTCGATGATCTGGGTGTTGTTCGTGGCGTGCCTGGCAGTGTCGTTTGTGCTGTCGGGCATGGAAGCAGGGGTGTTTGCCCTGAGCCGGTTGCGGATACGGCAGCAAGTGCGCGCGGGCAAGGCGTCGGCCAGGGTGCTGCACGACTACCTGGAGCACCCGGAGAACTTCCTGTGGACCATCCTCGTGGGCAACACGGTGGCGAACTTCCTGATCCTGGGCTGGCTGGTGGTGCAATTGCATGGGGCGCTGGGCGATTATCGGGCGTGGTTCGTGGGGGTGTTCGGGGTGGCGGTGTTCCTGTTCTACGCATTCTTTGATCTGCTGCCCAAGATGCTGTTCCGCATGTATCCGACCCGATTGTGCCTGGTCCTGGCGCGCCCGTTCCGGTTCATCCACCTGACGCTGCGTCCGCTCGTGGCGCTGGTGGAGGCGTTTTCGGGCGCACTGCTGCGCTGGCGGGGCGGCAAGGCCTTTACCGGGCGGGTGTTCGGCAACCGGGAAGAGCTGCGCCTCGTGATGCAGGAGTCGTCCCAGACGCTCACCACCGAAGAGCGGACGATGATCAGCCACGTGCTGGACTTGCAGACGCTTACGGTGCGCCAGGCGATGCGCCCCCTAGAGCAGACGGTGGCTATGACGGCGCAGACACCGGTCAGCGCGGCCCTGGCCCTGTGCCGGGAGCGGCAGTTTACCCGCCTGCCCGTGTGGGATCAGCGCGACGGAAGGCAGCGGATCGTCGGGATGCTGGCGATGGACGCTTTGCTGTATCAGCCGGATATGGACGTAAACAAGCCGGCGAGCGAATACATGAAGCCGGCGCTGTTCCTGGATGAGGACCTGCGGCTGGAGGTGGCGCTGCGGCGGCTGCAGCGAAGCGGACAGCGGCTGGCAATCGTGCTGAGCCGCGAACAGCGCGAAATCGGGATTCTGAGCTTGCAGGACGTGCTGCAGGTGGTCTTCGGAAAGGTGAGCCTGTGAGATGAATTGGGACTCGCTGTTCTCCATGATCCTGCATGTCCTGGGCGTGGCGGTCCTGGTGCTGCTCAACGGGTTCTTTGTCGCAGCGGAGTTCTCGTTGGTGAAGGTGCGAGACACCCAGCTAAGCCCCCTGGTGCGGCGAGGCCACCGGCGGGCGCAGGTAGCCGAGTACATCCTGCAACGGCTCGATGCGTTTCTGAGCGCGGCGCAACTGGGCATCACCCTCACCAGCCTGGGCTTGGGCTGGATCGGAAAGCCGGTGTTCGCCGTCCTGCTGCAGCCGGTGTTCGGCTTCTTGAACCTGGATTCGCCGCAGATGCAGGAGTGGATTGCGTTTCTCATTGGCTTTTCGGCCATCACGTTCCTTCATATCAGCGCGGGCGAGCAGGCGCCTAAATGGCTGGCCATCCAGAAGCCGCTGACAACGACCCTGTGGATTGCCTATCCGTTGCTGTGGTTCTACCGCGCGTCCTATCCGTTTGTCGTGGGGCTTAACTGGTCGTCGCAATGGATGCTGCGCCAGGCGGGCATCCAATTGGCCGGCGAGGGGGGCCGCACGCATTCCGAGGAGGAGCTGCGCCTGCTGTTGGGCGCTGCGCAGAAGCAGGCGGGCAGCGCCGCCCTGGGACGGGATATTGTCTTGAATGCGCTGGACCTGCGGCATCGCGTTGCCCGGGAAGTGATGCGCCCAAGGCAGGAGATTGTGGCGCTGAATACGGAGGCCAGCATCGCCGAGTGTTTGGACGTCGCAGAGAAGACCCGGTACTCGCGCTTTCCGCTGTGCGAAGGCG
Source organism: Candidatus Paceibacterota bacterium (assembly GCA_035452965.1). NCBI lineage: Bacteria > Bacillati > Minisyncoccota > Minisyncoccota bacterium. The sequence goes on from DAOTCE010000004.1 coordinate 99,227, forward strand.
GGAATCTGGACAAGACGCTGGGGGTCGTGCACATCAAAGACCTGTACGCAATGCGCATCAAGGCGCGGGAAGGGGCAGACCTGCGGCTCGCGGCTCGTGGCCTGATCTATATTCCAGAGACCGCCCGCCTGGAAAAGGTGTTGCAGATGTTTCTGGAACGTAAGCTGCACCTGGCGATCGTCGTGGATGAGTACGGCGGCACGCTGGGCATGGTAACACTGGAGAACATCCTGGAGGAGCTGGTGGGGCAGATCCAGGACGAGTTCGACCAGGAGAAGCCATTGCTGGCGCGAACCCGCGAGGACACTTGGGAGGCAGCGGGCACGCTGCCGCTGCATGAGTTGGAGGAGTTGGCGGGAGAGCCGCTGCACGAGGAGGGGATCAGCACCGTCAGCGGCTGGATCACCCATCGGCTGGGTGGCTTCCCGAAGACGGGAGATGTGCTGCGCGTCGGGAGTTGCGAACTGCGGGTGGAGGAAATGGCCGGCATGCTGGTAGCGCGGGTGAAGATCACAAAGGCGGCGGGAAAACTATAGGGTTGAGCCGAGGTTCACCAGACACGGCCAGCGCCACGAAAAAGGGCTGGCCGGAGGGAGAAGTTCTGATTTAGCCTATGCGAGCGTGGACTACCGTTTGCCGCCGAGACGATTGATCGAGTGGACAGCGCCTTATGCGGCGCTGTGTGGATTATTGTGGGCCCTGTCGGTGTGCGCCGGAGTAGCTGCGGCGGAGCAGTCCTACACGGTCAAGCGGGGGGACACGCTTTACGGCATTGCGCAGCGTCACGGCGTTTCCTCCGCGGCGTTGGCGGAACGCAACGGGCTGAACCGAAATCAGCACGTTTACGCCGGCCAGCGGCTAAGGATCCCGGCCCAAGCCGCCGCCCGGCCGCACTCCTATACGGTCCGCCGCGGAGATACCCTCTTCGGCATCGCCCAGCGTCACGGCATCACCTGCGAGGCGCTGGCAGAGTGCAACGGGCTGAACCGCGACAGCCAGGTTTACGTTGGGCAACGGCTGACGATTCCAGGTGTGGCCACTGCCGGGCCAAAGGTGACACCCAGGAGCGCCGCGACCCAGAAGATTGCCCGCGTTGAACTGCCACGTTCATTACGGCGCGCGATTGACCGGGCGGCGGTGCGCGAGGGGCGCTGGGAGCATATCGTGATACACCACAGCGGCACGGATACCGGGAGCATGAGGACCTTCGACAAATATCACCGCCAGGTGCGGCACATGGAAAACGGGCTGGCGTATCACTTCGTGGTCGGCAACGGCAACGGCATGCGAGACGGCGAGATCGGGGTGAGCCCGCGCTGGACGCGGCAACTCGATGGCGGCCACCTGGCCAGCGCAGCGCAGAACAAGATCGCGCTGGGCATCTGCCTGGTGGGGAACTTTGACAAACGCCGGCCCACGGCCAGGCAAATGCAAAGCCTGCGGACGCTGGTGGAGGCGTTAATGGCCCGATGCAAGCTCGCGGCGAGCGCCGTCAAGACGCATCAGCAGTTCAATGTGGTGCACACGCGGTGCCCCGGGGCGCTGTTTCCCGTGCGGACCTTCCTGGATTCGCTGCACCCCCCAAGCCGCTGACGTCGCCTCTGCAGGCGTGTAGCCGCCGACGTGAGCCGGCGGTCATCAAGATGGGGTTCACCACCGGGCGCCGCGGAGGGCGAAGACGGCGGCGGCGATGCTGACCAGGGCGATGAGGCCAACGGCCGGCCAGAGTTGCCCAACCGCGGCGCCGGTCGCGAAGAGCAGCAGCAACAGAAGCCAAACGACCAGCGGCGAATAATCCGGCGGCGGCGGCGCCATGGGCCTCTTGTTGATCAGGAAGGGGGTGACGAAGACAAGAATGAGCAGGGTAGTAACCGCCCAGCCAAAGAAGTTGATCCAGGGGGCGGTGTACCACTCGAACCTGAGTTTAGTGGGGTTCCAAAACCAGTAGTGCTTGATCCGGGTGGCAAAAGGTTCAAGGCCGACATCAAACAGCACCACGAGCAAGGTGGTTAATCCCATCAGCCGGAAGCCATAGGTTTGGGACTTGCGCCAGGGCCGCAGCATCAGCCGGGCAACGCCGCGGGAAGCGAGAATGACGGTGATCCAGACCAGGGGCACGGCCCAGGGCAGCGGATGAAAAAGCTCCTGGCCAATGTGCTCGGTATAGACATAGGGACCGAAGGGGATGGCGGTCCATGCGCCAAGTGACTGGACTGCACCGGCGATCAGCGCGATGATCACCGATATCATTATCACGTTCTGGCCAGGCAACTGCCGGGCGAGCGAGGCAAGGAGGGTTGCGGCTGAAAGAACCACCAGCAGCCCGTCGGGCCACCGGGCAGGACCGAAGATCGGTTTGGGCAGCACTAAGCGACTCCACACCAGGGCAAACTGCAGGAGGAAGAGGCTGAACAGGGCCCAATGCACTTTGGGCGCCAACCCCGCGAAACGATTGCTCCGCAGGACCATTGCCTTCAGCACCAAGCGATTCATCCTCCCCCAAACTACGGCTTCCGCCTTGCGAAATCACGTGGATTCTCCAGCGCGGGGAGGTGCAGGAGTGCAACACGACTGCGGGCGTCCATATAAGGCTAGCCGAAAAGCGTTCGGCGTGGGCGTGCTGATTGGCGTGCTCGCGGCGCGATGCAGGTGTGGCGAGAGGTAAGCGGGTTTCTGGGCCTCTGACTTTGACGGGTCTCAGGGGCCCTCGCGCTCCTGCTTCGGATGCAGCCCGAATTCTTTTAGTTTCTCGCGCATCTTCAGCCGGGTGACACCGAGCCATTGCGCGGCCTTTGTCAGGTTGCCCTCTGCGCGCCGGATGGCCTGAGAGTAGAGTTCAGGCTCGAGATCCGCCAGCATCCTGGCGAATGCGTTTTGGGCATCGCCGCGTTCAATCGCATCCATCAGTTCTGTGATATAGGCCGCATGGGTCTGTTGCGAAACCGCGGTTGGTTGGCGGGTCTTGGTCACCACTTCCCGGACGTGGTCCACCCCAATGGTGTAGTCGCGGGCGAGCAACAAGGCCTTGCGGGTGGTGTTCTCCAATTCCCGAACGTTGCCCGGCCAGGGCTGGCTTTGAAGATAGGCGATCGCCTCCGGAGAGATGGAGGGCGACGTCACCCCCGCCTCGGGAGCGTAACGACGCAGAAAGTACCTCACCATATCGGGGATGTCCTCAGTGCGCTCGCCCAACGTCGGCAATGCGATTGTCACCACACTGAGCCGGTAGAACAGGTCCTCCCGGAACAGACGCTCGCGTATGGCCGCCTCCAGGTCGCGATGGGTCGCGGCGATGATTCGCACATCCACCGGCACCGGGTCTTTGCCGCCCACTCGTTGGATGGCCATTTCCTGCAGGACGCGCAGCAGCTTGGCCTGCAGATTCGTGTTCATGTCCCCGATCTCGTCCAGGAAGATCGTCCCTCCATGGGCCTGCTCGAAGCGCCCTATCCGCCGCGCATCGGCGCCGGTGAATGAGCCGCGCTCGTGGCCAAAAAGCTCGCTTTCGAGGAGCGTCTCGGGGATGGCGGCGCAGTTGATGGCTATAAACGGGGCGGTTGCGCGGTCGCTGTGCTGATAGATGGCGCGCGCGATCAGCTCCTTGCCGGTGCCGGTATCGCCGCGGATGAGCACGGTGACGGGGGTGGCGGCGATGCGGCCTATTTCCTTGTAGATGGCCTGCATGACGCGGCTATTGCCGACAATGGCGGTGCGCGCGGACACGGCATCCCCCATGTCAACGGGTTCGGACATCAGACGGCTGCTCTCCAAAGCCTTGGCGGTCAGGTCGAGCAGTTCCTCGACCTCAAAGGGTTTGGGGACGTAATCGAACGCACCCCACTTGGTGGCTTCAATGGCGGTTTCGGTGGTGCCATGTGCGGTGATGAGGATGATGGGGAGCTTTGGTTTGGCTTGATGCAGTTGGCGCACCAGTTCCAATCCATCCGTTCCCGGGAGCTTCAGGTCCGTGATAACGACGTCATGCGATTCGGCCAGGGCCTGTTTTAGCCCGGTGTCGCCCCGCGGCTGCACCACGACGTCGTAGCCGTTGGCGCGCATTGCTTTCTGCAGGCCGGTGGCGATGCTCCGGTCATCCTCAATCAGCAGCACTCTGGGATTCGATTTCATGTTTCGGGGCGGAGGGCAGCACAATGCTGAACGTGGTCCCGCGATCAGGCTGGGTTTGATATTGAATGACGCCGCCGTGCTTTTCCACGATGCGGGCGGAGATGGGGAGGCCGAGACCCGTGCCTTCCTCTTTCGTGGTGAAAAAAGGATCAAACAGCCGCCGCTGAACTTCCGGAGGCATTCCTTTCCCGGTGTCCACGATGTCAATGACGACGGCATTAACTGGCCGCGCGTTCAGCACCTGCCAATCCAGCCGCGACCGCAAGACAACCGTGCCGCCGGGTTTCATGCTGTCGGCACCGTTCTGAACGAAGTTGATCAACACCTGTTTCATCTTGTCCAGGTCCACACGGACCAGCTCGTCGGTGCGGAGATCCAGCTTGAGCTTGATGGCCCGCCGGGCCAGCTCGGATTCGAGCAGTTCGCAGGTGGCCCGGAGCAGCTTTCCCACAGGCATGGTTTGCAGTTCCGGCTCGGCGGGACGGGCGAATTGCAGGAATTCGCGCACGATGCACTCAAGCCGGTTGATCTCGTTGTGGATAACCTCCAGATCCTCATGTTCGGAAGTGCCGGCCCGATGGCTGTTCTTGAGGGTGAACAGCCGAACCTTGATGGCGGTGAGAGGATTCCGGATTTCGTGGGCAATGCCGGTGGCCAGGACACCCAGCGATGCGAGCTTCTCCTGGCGCTCGATGATGGCGCGGCTCTCGGTCAGAGTGCTCCGCAGCGGCGCAATCATCCGACGATAGATCAGCACAACTACCACCGCTCCGCTGAACAGCAAACCCAGGAGTGACAGAAAAAGGAACCTCTGCACCCGGATCAAGGTTGCGTTCGTCCCGGTCACGAAACGTTCCGCTGCGAGCCGGTCGGCTGCGGCCAGTTTCTCAATTTGCTCTACGTTCATCTCCGCCCGCAGCGTGCTGATTTCTCGCCAGGCCGTTCGCTCAGCCCAGACTAAAGCCCCCATAACGATCACGGCGGCGATCAGCAGTTCAGTCAGGCGAAATGGTGCTTTTGCACTCATGGGCTCAACCCCTGCGAGTCTAATCGGGAAGTGTGGCCGGAGCGAAACAAATCAGACCGGTCCTGGAACGAAATCGCCCGCTATTGCCGTCAACCGCGTGTCGCGCCGGCCCGAAAATGTGTGAATTGCGGGAGAAAGGCAAAGTGGCACGAACCCAGCTAAACCAAGACGACATCTCGCGCGGCACTAAAGGCGCCGCGCTTAACTCAACGACAAATGCTCATGAAAAAGAACGGCCGCACCGCAACCTCGCTGCTCGCACCACGCGCGGCGAGAAAGGTGAATGTCAGTTCCTGGCGGCAGGAGAACTTGGACATTCTCATTCGCACGGATGGAGTAGACCTCACCGACAAACTGCGCGCGGCGATCGGCCGGAAGATTGGCCGGGCGCGGCGATATGCAACCCGAGCGTTCCGGGCGCGGGTGCAATTGCACCGAGTCCGCGCCACTCCGTCGCCGGAGCAGTTCAGGGCCCGAGTGCATTATGAGATTCCGGGCAACGACCTGGTTGCCGAACACACGGCCCACGACCCGGCTGCGGCGCTGGACATTGTGGCGGAGAAGATGGAGGGTCAACTCCGCCGGCGAAAGACCGCACGACTGGTCCGCCGTGTGCGCCGTCATCGGGCGGATGCGCACCGATGGCATCCTGCGGCTCGCGGCTGATGGCTGGGAAGGCGGGAATCCTCCGCGGAATGATCCGTCGGGGATTCCGTTTCACAAGCAGAACCATCGAAAGGGGTGAGAACCCCAGGGAAACAGAGGAATGCCATGAACAAAGAAACCAATGAAACCAATACTATCGTCCGCGAATTTGAACCGGCGCCGGTTATCGGAGGTTCAAGGCGAGCGGTTCGGGTAGATGGCGCCGCCGCCGCCGACCGCAGGAGGCACAACCGGCCGGCGAGGCGCAATAGCGCATCGGATTGGTGGCCGGCGGTCACCAGGCCGGGACCCCGCCGGCCGAATCTGTTAATCGCGGGAGCCTCGGGTCACGTCGCTCAGGCGTTCTTGCAGCGCCTGGTGCAGCGGCGTACGGATTTCGGTCGTGTTGTGTTCGTTGATCCGGATGAGGGCGTGTTGCGCGACGCGCATCTCGACCACGACAAGCTGGATTACGAGTTCGTTGGTTGCCGGATCAGCCTGCCGGATGACTTGGCGCATTACCATCAGTTGCTGCGCCGACACGAGATTGACATCGTGCTCGACCTGACGGATCTGGACACCATGCCGATCTTGACCGCGACGGATGCGGCCGGCGTTTCGTACGTGAACACCGCCTTGAACGACGGGAAGCGAGGTGTGGCAGACGTGGTGGCGGCGCTTCATCCGACGCGGGAGCAGGAACGCTCGGCCCCGCACATCATCAGTTCCGGGATGAACCCTGGCGTCGTGAACATCTGGGTCTGGGACGGCTTCCAGCGCTACGGCGCCCCCAGCGAGATTGTGCATTTCGAGTACGACACCTCGGTGCCGGTGGATGGCTGGCGCCCGATGATTACCTGGTCGCGGCAGGAATTCCTGAGCGAGACGGTCTGGGAGCCGACTGGCCTGGTTGAGCAGGGCAGACTGCGGATGTTTCCGGCCAACGCGCTTCAGCGCCGCGAAGATCTGCGGCCCATCATGGAACCGGTGGCGCGGCTGTCGTCCTATCCCCGCGGACTGCTGGTCCTGCACGAGGAGAACGTGAAGTTGGGCCAGAAGCTGGGCGCATCTTCGAAATACATCTACGCACTCCATCCAAAGACGATGGAGCATTTGCATCGGCTGTGGCGGGAGCGCGGCACCGTGGCAATCAACGACCTCGAACTCGGAGACAACACCTCGGTCCCGTTGGCGGGCTCGGACACAATAGGCGTGTGCCTGGACTATCCGGACCAGCGGATTTACTACCTGCACAGCCTGGCCAACAGCGCGGTGACCGGGACCAACGCAACTTGTGCCCAGGTCGCCGCGGGTGTGGACGCCGCGTTATCCACGCTGCTGGCGGAGCGCCTCGCCCCGCGCATTTACTTCGCCAGCGACCTTTATGGCACCGCGTATCGAGACTTTGTGTTCGGCAGTTTGCACGTCGAGCATTTTGTGTTCGAGAAGTCGGCTGGCACCCTGGCGTTGAAGCGGCATTTGCCGGCGCTGCGCCGGGAGTTTACGCGCGCCCGGGAATGCGCGGCGGTCTAGCGCAATCCAAGCCAGGCATGCAAAAGCCGTATTACGCTGAGAAAGCAACACTGGCGCCTATGAAACCGACATTACTTGTCGTGGACGACGATTGGTCCGTGCGCGACTCGCTCGTTAAGCTTCTACGGTCTGAGGGTTACGAGGTGCATTCCGCGCGGAACGGCGCGGACACGATTGTCCTCTTCAAGTCCGTTGCGGTAGATCTGGTTGTTCTCGACCTGAATCTCGGGGCGGACAACGGCTGGGATGTCTTCGAAGCCATGAACGAGTTGAACCCGCGCGTTCCCACAGTGATCATCACGGCGGAATCGGGACAAGAGCGGCGGGCGACCGCCGCCGGGGTCGAGGCGCTGATCGAGAAGCCGATAGATGTTTCGGTGTTCTTGAGAATCATCCGCGAATTGCTGGTTGAAGCGGGAAATGGACGTCTGCGGCGGAGCCGCGGCCATGATGCGGGCTGCCGCTATGTAGCCAGGAGTTATGAGACGGTCTTGAAGATGCTTCAGGAGCGGTGCTTTGCCCCGATGGAACTTCCTTCAGAGGGCAGGATACCGCTCCCCCCTACACCGAACGTAGGCGAGATCTCCAACCCGGATAGAAAACTCAGCGTGCTGGGCGGTTCAATTCTGGATTCACCCCGGGCAAGCGAGGCGCGCGACACGCAGGTTCAGGGCGCGTAGAAACGCGGGCGACAAATCCTCCAGCAGCCAAGACGAAATGAACACGCTAAGCCAGTCAAGCTTGAGCCCGGCAGCGGAAATTCCCCCGGTGGCAGCGGCGCCGGCCGAATGGCTGCGAACAGGGCTGCGCTGGCTGGTGGATTTCGAGGCGACAGTTCGGGCCGGCATCCCGTTGCTCCACGCCATTTTGATGGGGGCCAGGCGATCGAATGCAGACGTGATCCTGCGGCATGCGCCCTGCCCGGTCTTGTGCGCAACCGAAAGCGCCAGCCCGCCGGGCCGGGGGAGCACGGGAAACACCCAGCCATCAGCCGAACATGTCCGGGATTGATTTCATTCAGGATTTGGGATTGGTGATGTTGATCGCCGCGGCGGCGGCGTGGGTTTGCCAGCGCGCCGGCCTGCCCGTGGTGATCGGTTACATTACGGCTGGGATTCTGATCGGCCCGCACACGCATTCGTTCGTGCTGGTCTCCGACACCGGGCGGATCCAGTCGCTGGCGCAAATCGGGTTGGTCTTTCTGATCTTCAGCATCGGCACGGGGATAAGACTGCAACGCCTCAGGAAAGTCGGCCTGCCGCTGGTTCTGGCGACAGTGCTGATCGCCATGTTGGTGCTGGTTGCCTGCCGCGTTTTGGGCGCCGCGCTCGGCTGGCCCGGCCAGCACAGCCTTGTCCTGGCGGGGATGCTCATGGTTTCGAGCACCGCGGTCATCGGCAAGAGCTTGCGCGAGGCGAACGCCACGCACCACCGTTTCGGCCAGACCGCGTTGACGGTCACGGCGCTCGATGACTTGGTGGCTGTAATCACCCTGACGGTGCTGGCTTCGCTGATTCAAGCCGGACAAGCGGACTCGATGGTCGTAGTCCACGCGGTAATTCGATTGAAGGCCGTCATTATCACGATGGTCATTGGCGCGTTGTTGCTCATCCCTCCGCTGCTGAACCGCCTGGGGCTTGGCATTTCCTCCGAGGTCCGCTCCCTGGCGATCGTCGGATTGTTGCTCGCGATGGCGTTGCTCTCCGCCAAGGCCGGATTCTCAGCCGCGCTCGGGGCGTTTCTGCTCGGCACGATTGTGTCCACCACCGGGCGGGGGGACCAGGTTGAGCGAGTGCTTGGTGGTCTCTGCGAAGTGTTTGCGCCGGTCTTCTTCGTGGCAATGGGCATGTTGTTCGATTTCAAGCTGCTGGCCGAGGTCTGGCCGCTGGTGCTGGGGGTATTCTTCCTGGCCATCGTGTGCCGCGCGTTTGCCGCCACGGGCGCGCTGCTGATGGTGGGGCACCCGATCGGAGACGCCCTCCGCGCCGCGCTGTGTCTGACGGCGATTGGCGAGTTTTCGCTCATCATTGCGCTGACGGGCGTTCAGGGGGGGCTGGTGCCTCCGTCCTTCTATGCCCTCGGCATCGGTGTTTGTCTGCTGACCGCGGTCACAACGCCGTTGTTCATTCGCCGGTCCGGCCGGCTGAGCGCCTGGGTGGAGCGCCAGCAACCGGGCTTGTTGGAGGAGTGGCTCGGCTTCTACCGCGAACGGGTGGAGAGCATGAAACAACGCCAGGGCGCCAGCCTGTTATGGAGACTCACGGCGCCTCGCATCGTCCAGGTCGCGTTATTGGTGCTGTTTATTTCCGGGTTGCTGACTTTCGCCAAGCCACTGTATGCGCTGGCCGAGAAATGGCTGGGCGCGGATTGGCCCGCGGCCAACGGCTTGCCGCTGATCTTCTGGTTCGGGTTTAGCATTTTGTTGCTTGCGCCGCTGATCGCGCTGTGGAGAAACGTGGAAGCGCTGGGCATGATCTGCGCCGAATCCGCCTTCGCCGGGCGGGCAAAACGCGCCGGGCTGCAGTCGTTCTTTGAACGGCTGCTGAAAGGCGCGGCGTTGGTAGCCATATTCGTGTGGCTGGCGGCGCTCTTGCCTTATGGCGCGCTGCCCGGATGGGGGTTTGCCGCGCTGGCGGCGGTATTCCTCATTCTGGCGGCGGTGTTCTGGCGCAGACTGATTCGGGTGCACAGCCGGTTCGAGGTCGAGTTGCGAACGCAGCTGGCCGATTCACCCTTCGCCGACGCGAAGCCACGGCTGGCGGGCTGGCCGGGCCGGAAAGGGAAATGGGATCTCAACCTGGGTGAATTCACAATCGGACAGAACAGCTGGGCGGCAGCCCGGACTATCGCCGAATTGCCGCTGCGGCAGAAGTTTTCCTGCACGATTGTCAGCATTGAGCGGCAGGGCGTGGGGATCCCGAACCCCGGCTCCACCACAGTTCTGTACCCGAACGACAAGGTGCTCTTGCTCGGCCAGGAAGAAGACTTGCGCCGCGCCGAAGGCTGGCTCAACCAGGAGGCGGAGCTCACCGTGGCGGCGAGGCAGGAATCGCAACTTGCGGACTTGAGCCTCGAACACCTCACGGTGCCGGCCAACTCGCGGCAGATCGGCCGGCCGCTTGGGGAGCTCGCGCTGAACTCCCTGTTCGGCATTCAGATCGTCGGCATCGAGCGAGGCCAGCGTTCGCTGGTCAGCCCGGGCCGCACCGAAACGTTGCAGGCCGGCGACGATTTGCTCGTCCTCGGCTCGCCCGAACAAGTCAACGAAATGGCCTTTTGGCTTTCGGCCTGACGGACTCAGGTCGCCTCTCAACACAATCAACAACACAACAACAGAACACCATCGTGAAGTCCGTTATGAATCCACGCGTCATCTACATCACTGAAGCAGACCTGCAGCGGCTTCGCCCGCTGGTCGAAGGCATCAAGAACTCGCGCGATGACCTGCGGGCGTTAGAAGCCGAGCTGAAGCAGGCTCGGATCGTTACGCCGGCGGACGTGCCGCCCGATGTCATCACCATGAATTCCAAGGCCCGGCTGCGGGACCTGGACACCGGGGAAGAAATGACCTTCACGGTGGTTTTTCCGGGAAACGCGAGCATCGAGCATGACAAGATTTCCGTCGTGGCTCCAATTGGCACAGCGATGCTCGGACATCGCGTCGGCGACGAATTCGAGTGGCAGGTGCCGGCCGGCCTCGTGCGTCTGCGAGTCGAAGAGGTGTTGTATCAGCCGGAAGCCGCGGGCCATTTCCACCTGTAGCGCGCCGCAGAGCTCCGCCTGGAGGGGGAGCCGGGACTGGTCCGGTTGCTGCGTTTGTGGCGTGGCCACCTGGGGCGAGCGCCTCAATCGCAGCAGCTTGTGGCACAATACCCCCTCGCTGAATTGCCCCCGACTCACCCGGCGGTGAAAGCGGTGGGAGTCAACGCGGCCGCAACAACCCGCCTGCCCCCCCGCCCATCCGGGCCATCATCTTCTGGAACTTGCCCATCTTCTTCATCATCTGCTGCATTTGCGAAAAGCGGTTGAGCATCGTGTTGAGCTCGGTGACCGTGACGCCGCTGCCCTTGGCGATTCGTTGGCGGCGACGCGCGTTGAGGATATGGGGATTGCGCCGCTCCTGGGGCGTCATCCCGCAAATCATCGCCTCCATGTGGCGAAATTCCTTCTCTTGCTTGTTCAAATCGGCCCCTTTCAGGGCTTCCGTTCCGCCGGGCAACATGCCGACGATGGACTCGAGCGGCCCCAGCTTCTTCATCTGACGGAGTTGCTCCAGGAAGTCCTCCAGCGAGAACTGGCCCTTGCGCATCTTCTCTTCCATGCGCCGAGCGTCGTCCAGGTCCACCGCTTCGGCCGCTTTCTCGACCAGGCTGACCACGTCGCCCATGCCCAGGATGCGCGACGCCATGCGCTCGGGGTGAAACGGCTCGAATTCGTCCAGCTTCTCCCCGATGCCGGCGAACTTGATCGGCTTGCCCGTCACCGCGCGCAGGCTCAGGGCCGCGCCGCCGCGGGCGTCGCCGTCCAACCGGGTGAGGATGGAACCGGTGATTTGGAGCGCCTGGTCGAAGTGTGTTGCGACGTTGACGGCTTCCTGGCCGGTGGCGGCGTCCAGCACGAGCAGCGTCTCCTGCGGTTTGACCAGGTCGCGCAGCCGGACCAGTTCCCGCACCAGCGGCTCGTCAATTTGCAGGCGCCCCGCCGTGTCGAAGATCAGCGTATTGCGGTTGTTCGCGCGCGCGAAGTCCAGAGCCTCACGCGCTATCCGGAGCACGTCCGTCTCGCCCTTGTGAGCGAACACAGGCAGTTCGACTTGCTGTCCCAGCTTCTCCAGTTGCTCCATGGCCGCCGGGCGGTAAACATCGGCGGCCACCAGCAAGGGGGTGCGCCCCTGCTTGTGCAACAGCCGCCCCAGCTTTCCGCTGGAGGTGGTTTTGCCTGAGCCGTGCAGGCCCACCATGAGCACGCAGCTCGGGTTGCCGCTCAGCTGGAGCCCCGCGTTGGCCGAGCCGAGCAGGTCCACCAGCTCGTCGTGGATGATCTTGATGACTTGCTGCCCGGGCTGAACACTTTGGACGACCTCCTGGCCCAGCGCCTTGGCCTTGACCCGCTCGATGAAGTCCCGCGCCACCTTGAAATTCACGTCGGCCTCGAGCAGCGCCTGCCGCACCTCCCGCAACGCCTCGGCGGCGTTGGTCTCGGAGATTTTGCCGAGGCCGCGCAGGTTTCGGAAGGCATTCTGCAGCTTGCTGCTTAACGAGTCGAACATCGGGGCAAGCTAGGCCACCGGAAACAGATGTCAAACCCGGCCTGCAACGGCTGGCCAGACCACGGCAGCAACTCCAGCCGGTAAAAACTTATGCCGGAACTGGGCGTGACCGCGGGAGGCAGGCCGCCCGGCACGGAGCTCGTGCCGAAGCAGACGCCGACGTCCGTCGGCGCATTTAATCCGCCTTGAAGCCGAGGCCGACTGACTCATGACACGCTGAGGCTATGCGCCGCATGCACCCCGCACGCTGCCCCGCCGCCTGAGAGCGGGCTGAGCGGGACCGGAGCGTGCGAGTGGCGTGATGTTCCCGTGCTGACTGCATGATTGCAGCATGATTAGAGCATGATTGGGTCATAATTGGTCCTTGATTGGGCTCCATCTTCCCGCGCTGTCCGAGGGCCGAGCCCCGCACTCGAACTTGGATATTCCTAATCCAAATCCCGCCTGTTGTCAAGGGAGTTTTTCACGTTGCTTCCCGACGCCGTGATGTGGGAGCGGCGGTGTTTTGCTTTCCCTGCAGTGCCCCCTTCCCTATCTTGCGCCGAATTAGTTGCGCTATGGCTGACCATCCAACGGCTCATTCGGGCGTGCGGCGTCTGCTGCCGCGAATCGGCTCGCCGGCCTATCACCTGATGCTGGCGGCGGTGGCGATCCTGGTTCTGGGGCCGCTGGGAGGGATCTCGGCGGCGTTCATGAACTTCTCGATCGGGTTCTTCATCGGGGGCCAGGTGCTGGCGGGCATCCTTGGCAGCACGGTCACGCTCCCTTATGGCCCGGAAGGGCGGCACGGGGCCAATTACATGCAAACGATGGCGGCGTCCGTAGCCGGCATGTGCGGCATGGCGGTGCTGGTGCAGGCGATGGTGTGGATGGGCTTGCCTGAGCCGCCGGTGTGGAAGCTGGTGCTGTACTTCATGTCCATCGGGATGTTTGGTGTCGGGATCGGCATGCTCTACACGCCGGTGCTGGTGGACCGGATGCAACTGGCCTTCCCATCGGGCTTTGCGGTGGCCAACATCCTGCGGGCGCTGACGGACAAGACGCTGCTGAAACGCTCGATTGCCAAGCTCGGCGGTGGAATGCTGGCGGGTTACGGGGGAGGACTCTTCGCGCTGAACCTGCCGTCGCTGAGCAGGTTCGGGGTGACGCAGAAGGGGATCGAGGCGCTGACCCACTTAAGCATCTCCACCTCCACGTTCGGAGCGGGGTTGATCGTGGGGGCGCGCATCGCGATTCCGGCCCTGGTGGTGGGGCTGATCGGTGTGTGGCAGACGCCTTACCTGGTGAGCATCGGCTGGTTGAAGCCGGACGAGCCGTTCCGCAAGATTGGCTTTATCATTTCGCTGGGGACCATTCTCGGGGCGGCGATTCTTGACCTGGCGCTGATTCTCATCCAGGCCGCGCGCCGGTTTCGCCAACAAAGCGCCGAACCCGCCAAGCCGGCCGAGGACTGGAAGCGCGTCAACATGCTGCGGCTCGTGTTGTGGGTGCTGTTCTGGGGCGCGGCGACGGTGGTGCTCGGCAGCCAGTTGCTGCAGCAGCCGGTGTTCTTTCTCGCGGTCGCGGTGGGTCTCTGCTTCCTCTTTGTGCTGGTGAACGGGATTTCGCTGGGGATCTCGGATTGGAACCCCATCTCCAGCGCGTTTGTCCTGACGGTGTTCATCCTGGCGGCGTTGGGGCTGCGCGACCCGGGCGTGGGGCTGCTGTGCGCGGCCATTCTCCTGATCGCTTGCAGCACTGGGGGCGACATGCAGCAGGACCGTTCGACCGGCTGGCGGCTGGGGACAAACCGCATCGTGCAGTTCCGCTATCAGGTCATCGGCATCGCGATGGGGGCGGTGCTGGCGGTGGTGCTGGCGAAGGTGTTCATGAGTTCGTATGACGTGCTCACCAAGGACCAGTTCAGCCACCCGAACATCGAAGGCGCCCAACAATGGCAATCGGCCATGACCTACAAACTGGTCGGCGCGTTGAAAGGCATCACCACTTCCCAGCCGCACATTATGAAGGCCCTGCGGCTGGGCATCGCGCTCGGCCTGCTGATCGAGATCGCGCGCAAGCTGATCAAGCGGATTCCGGGCTACCAGCAGGCTTTGAAGACCTCGCGCCGGGCGCGAGCGGGGGATTTCGTCCTCGACGCGGTGCTCCTGCCCAGCCCTTACGCGTCGTCGTTCGGGGGGTTTGTGGAATTGCCCACGGTGCTGTGGTGGACGGCGGGCGGGGTGGGGTCATCGTTGTTCAATGCGGCCCAGGACCGGCTCGCCGCGCGCCGCCCACAGTCTGCGGGAAGACAGTTGCCGTCCGACATGAGCACGATGTCGCTCATAGGCGGTGGACTCATCGCCGGCGATTCGCTGGCGGCCTTGAGCGTGGGCCTGTATGGTCTGTTCAAGACGCTGCTTTGATATGAGCCAACAAACCGCGACGCCTCCGCCCCCGCCGCCCGCCGAAACCACATTGGCCGATGTAAAGCAACTCGGCTTGTGGGCCTCGATCGCCAGTCTCAGCTACGTGTTTTGGGTCTGCGGCGGGATGGAAATGGTCGAGCGCCTCGCCTATTACGGCGTGCGGGCGGTCGCGACGCTCTACGCGACGCGGCCCGCGTCGGAAGGGGGTTTGGGGGTGACCATGGCCACGTTCGGCACGTTGTTGCTGTGCTGGAATCTTCTCCAATCGCTCATACCGATATTCACGGGCGGCTTATCGGACCGCTATGGCTATAAGGAGACCATCTTCGCCTCAACGGTCATCAAGGCGTTGGGCTACCTGGTCATGGCGTGGTTCCACAGCTACTGGGGTTTCTTCGCGGGAGCCATGCTGCTGGCCACCGGCACGGCGATCTTCAAGCCGGGGGTGCAGGGGACGCTCATCAAAGCCACCAACCGCCGGAACAGCTCCATGGCGTGGGGCATCTTCTACCAGACCGTGAACATCGGCGGCTGGATTGGCCCGCTGATCGCGCTGCAAATGCGCCAGCTATCGTGGAAGTACGTGTTTTACATCAATGCGGCAGTGATCTGCTGCAATTTCCTGCTGCTGCTGACCTATCGCGAACCGGGCAAGGAGGAGCGCCTCGCCCGCCAGCAGCGCCTCCGCTCGGGCGCCGAGAAACAGCGCAGCCTGGCGCTCGAAGCGCTGGCGGAGCTGAAAAAGCCGCACCTGGCGCTCTACCTGGTCATCTTCTCGGTCTGGTGGCTGATGTTCCCGATGCTCTGGGACGTGCTGCCCAAGTACATCGAGGACTGGGTGGACACCGCGCCGATGGTGCAGTTCCTCTTCGGCGCAGACGGGACCCACAGCGGATTCTGGCACTTTCTGCTAGGCATGGACAAGAGCGGCCAAACCATCCAGCCTGAGGGCATTGTCAACATCAACGCGGGCATGATCATGCTCACCTGCTTCCTGTTTGCCGGCCTGAGCGCGAAACTGCGGGCCACGACGAGCATGTTGGCGGGCACAGTGATGGTGGTGGCCGCGCTGACGTTGTTCGGCCTGACCAATCTGATCGGTTTTGCGGTGCTCGCGATGATCGTCTTCAGCATCGGCGAGATGCTGGCCAGCCCCAAGTTCAGTGAGTTCCTTGGCAACATTGCGCCGCCGGACAAGAAAGCGATGTGGATTGGCTTCTCCCAGGCGCCGATCCTGATTGGCTGGACCATCGAGGGCAAACTCGGCCCACAACTCTACCATATCTTCTCGGCTAAGGACGTGTTCGCCCGGCAGATGCTCGTCGAGCGGGGCCTGTCGCCGGCGCAGGTGACCGAACAGGCACTGCCGATCGGGGAAGCCTTCAAGAAGCTGGTCGAGGTCACCGGAGAAACCCCGGCCCAACTCACCCACGCGCTCTACCAGTCACATCATGTTGGGGTGACATGGTATGTTTTCGCCGCCATCGGCGTGGCCTCGGCTGTGATGATCTATCTCTACGGGCGCTGGATTCTCAAGCTGGCAAAACAAGAAGCGTCCAGACAATCCTCGCCAGGTCATGCCAACCCGTCGTGATTTCCTTAAGACAGCCGCGGCCGCCGGTATCTGGGGCACGGCTGGCGCGGGCGCCAAGGCGTCACTTGCTCGACCAGCACCGCCGCCTGCTGCCACCGGGCGAGACGACCGGCGTTATTGGCTGAGCGTGGCGGAACGGCTCGCCACACCAGTTCTGCAACACCTGTCCCGGCGCGAGTTGCGAAAGGCGATGCCGGTCGAGACACCGGGCGACGCGGGCAGGTTGCGGCGCTACACTCATCTTGAAGCGGTGGCGCGTTTGGTGGTGGGCCTCGCCCCCTGGCTGGCCAGGCGGGACCTGGAGGGCCCGGAAGCCCGTCTTCAAAGGCGCCTTCTTCAGCTGGCGTGGCTGGCGTTGGACGCCGCGACCGATCCCCAGTCCCCCGACTTCATGAACTTCGGCGACGGACAGCAGCCGCTCGTAGACACGGCCTTCCTGGCCCAGGCCATTCTGCGGGCGCCGGGCGCGCTGTGGGATCCGCTCGAACCGCGCGTGCGCCGGCAACTGGCGGCCGCGCTCAAGGCGTCGCGCGGGATCGAACCGATTGGCAACAATCACATCCTGTTCGCCGCGGCCATCGAGGCGGCGCTGCTGGAGTTGGGCGAGCCGACCATCGCAGACCGGCTCGAAGGATATCTGCGCCAGATGCTGGGGTGGTATGCGGGAGACGGGGTCTATGCCGACGGACCGTACTATCGGTGCGATTATTACAACAGCTTTGTGATTCATCCCACGCTGGTGGACATCTTCGGTGTGTTGCGCCGGCGGGACGCGCGGTTCGAGGCGGGCTACGCCGCGGTGCTGCGCCGGTCGCGGCGGTACGCGGAAATCCAAGAGCGCATGATCGCGCCAGATGGAACCTATCCCGTCGTGGGCCGCTCGATCACCTATCGGTGTGGCGCGTTCCAAACCTTGGGGCAGATGGCCCTGCTGCACGAACTGCCCGAGCGGGTGGCGCCCGCGCAGGTGCGAGGGGCGCTCACCGCGGTCATCCGACGCACGATCGAGGCACCGCACACGTTCGACAAGGACGGCTGGCTGCAAGTCGGTCTCTGCGGACACCAGCTGCCTTTGGGGGAGACCTACATCTCCACCGGCAGTCTATACTTGTGCAGCGCGGGGCTGCTTCCGCTGGGGCTGCCGGCGGGCGATCCGTTCTGGGCTGACCCACCGGCCCGTTGGACCTCGCAGCGGTTGTGGTTGGGCGAAGTGTTGCCGGCGGATCGGGCCCTGCGGGATGACCGGCAAGTTGACGTGCCGGCTTTGCAGCGCGGACCAAATTGAAGCGTGGAGCGCCGGCTCGGAGTCAGCCGCCTGCCAACCAGGTGCCCGTTGTGCCGTCCAGGGCGGCGGGCAAAGCTTGCGGCGAGGTGATCAATGCCTCGTGGCCGCCTTGTTCGAGGAACTGGAGGCAAGCCTCAACCTTGGGGAGCATGGAACCGGCATGGAAATGCCCTTCTCCCATGTATTGCCTGGCCTCGGCCGCCGTCATCCGGTCCAGCGCGCGCTGGCCGGGCTTGCCGAAGTTCAGGCATACTTTCTCCACCGCCGTGGCGATCACCAACAGATCCGCGCCAATCGCCCCGGCCAGCACTGCGGAGGCGAGGTCCTTATCCACCACGGCCGCCACCCCACGCAGCATGCCGTGTTCGTCTGCAGCTACCGGTATGCCGCCGCCGCCCGCCGCGATCACTACATAACCGTCCTTGACCAGATGCCTTACGGCTTCGGACTCGATAATGCGGACCGGCTTGGGCGACGCCACCACCCGGCGCCAGCCCCGGCCGGCATCTTCGACCATGGCCCATTTCTCGACCCGCATGCGGTCCTCGGCCTCGGCGCGAGTGTAGAACTGGCCGATCGGCTTGCTTGGGTTCGCGAATGCGGGATCGTTGCTGTCCACCAAAGTCTGCGTGACGATGGAGGCAACGGACTTCATCAGCCCCCGGCGACGAAACTCGTTATCGAGGGCCTGTTGGATCTGATAGCCAAGGGCCCCCTGCGTGTCCGCCACGATGGAATCGAGCGGCACCTGGTGCAAAATGCCGCGCGAGTACTCGCTGCGCAGCAGGATGAAACCGACCTGGGGACCGTTGCCGTGCGTGATGACGATGCGGTAACCGCGCACCAGCAAGTCCGCGACGTGGCGAGCCGTTGCCACCACGGCGGCGTACTGGTCCGGCACGCTCATATGCTTCGCGTCTTTGATCAGCGAGTTGCCGCCGATGGCAATTACGATCGTCTTCATCCTGCTTCCCTGCTGCCGACACGCATGTGCCTGAATCCTATTCACCTCGGCAGGCTTGGCGATGCAA
Organism: Candidatus Paceibacterota bacterium; assembly: GCA_035452965.1. Lineage (NCBI taxonomy): Bacteria > Bacillati > Minisyncoccota > Minisyncoccota bacterium. Next base: position 118,147 of record DAOTCE010000004.1, read on the forward strand.
AAAGCGACCTCTGGCGCCAGCAAGGTGCGCTGGGCCGGTCCCTGCTTGAGGCCCTCCAATTCAACTTGCCATTGCCGCACGGTCTGGCAGAGTACCCGTTAGATGGAACGTCCGGCTGTCCGGCAGCTCCATCCTGCGACAGGCTTGAAGCGCCTGCCGCGAGCGGGTTGCACCCATAGCTCAATTGGATAGAGCATCTGACTACGGATCAGAAGGTTTCAGGTTCAACTCCTGATGGGTGCGCCACTTCAAAATCAAGCACTTACGCAGAACAAGAACCCCGCAAGCGGTCATTTTCTCCTGACAAAACCCTGACAAGTGGAGCCGTTTTGGGGATGCGGAAACACCCTTTGGAGAAATCCGCTTGCACGAAGGCCGCACTCCCAAGAGCCACCCCATTCCCGCCATTTCGCCAACGGAAAAGATTGCGGCGGTACGGTGTAGCGGCCTTCGGATTTGGCATCCTCTCGGGTCAATGGCTTTGCTTGCGGCAGGAAGGATTGAGTCGTTTCAGGGTAGTTCCACCCGTCCCTTCCAATCAGGGCGCTCCGGCCCCAAATGGAGAGGCTGGACGGGATTTGTGAACAGGGCTTTGAATCCTTGCCGATGACGCACCATTTCCGCCATGTCGCCAGGGCAGCCGACAGAGGCAAGATGACAAAACCGTTGGCAAGAACCTTGCTGCTCCAATGGTGCGAACTGATTAGTCTAGTCAGATGGGAAGTGGAAGCGCCATTTGCCTTCGGGCAATCCACAAGCGTGCTGTCCAGAAACCAATCGCAATTGTCCATTGTTTGGGCGGTCTATTTGGGCAGGTCGGTAGTAGTCCATCGGCACACGATATCAAAATGAACATTAAAACGATGCTAAAGACGGTCTCGTTGCTCACCCTCGCCTTGGGATTGGCAGTCAACGGGTATTCGCAAACGTTTCTCACAAACGGTCTTGTTGCATATTACCCCTTCAACGGGAATGCGAATGATGCGAGCGGGAACGGACACAACGCAACCGTCAATACAAACACGGTGTTGACCACAGACCGCTTCGGAAACACAAAGGCCGCATTTCACTTTCAGAACGCAATAATGCAATTCGCCAATATCCCCGTGAATCTGGCAGGATCGTACAGTTTTGGAATGTGGATGCGTCTAAACAATTATGATGAGGGATATGCCATCGGCGAACTCAACGATACTAACTTCTACTGCAATGCGAACCCAGTGATTCATCAGGGTAACGGGAATGTGACATACGCCCACTGCGGCGGCGGTGGCGGCGAACCGGGCGATGGTCCGCTCTCGTTCGGACCCGCATCTGAGTTTTTGAATGTTTGGCATCACCTATTTGTTTCCGTCGCCGAGGGAGGCCAGACAACCGTTTACCGAGATGGGCAAATCACCACTAACAAACTCACGGCTTTCCCGATGACGACATTCGCCAATCTGACTTTGGGCGATGCGGGAAACCTTTCGGCGGGCTACCAGAACTCAAACGTGGATTTGGACGACGTTCGCATCTACAATCGTGCTCTCTCCGCTTCGGAGGTACAGCAGCTTTACGCATACGAATCAGTCCCGCAGTGCATTCTCACCGACGGGCTGGTTGCGTATTATCCCTTCAATGGGAATGCGATTGATGCGAGCGGAAACGGCAACAATGGGACTGTGGTAAATGCCCTGTTAGCGACGGATCGCTTTGGACTCACCTCAAACTGCTTTTCGTTTTTTCCGCAGTCGCAATCTTACATCCAACTCTTATCAGAGTCCTTTCCGAAGGAAGCCTCACCAATGACGGTTTCGTTTTGGATGAAAATTGAAAACCCCAGTCTGCCTGGCGGCGGCAATTTTTCCGTTTATCCAGTTTTTAGTGTCTTGCAGGACCCCGAAAACCGATGGGATTTCAATTTTGTTTACCAAGCAAATGGCGTTACCTTTACGCCGAACACAAGACTTTGGCTTACGAATGTTTGGGAAGGTGGGTATTCCGTATGGAGCATTTTCCCGTCCTTTCCGTCCTCAACCAACTGGCATCATTTTGCTATCGTGTTTGGAACCAATAATGATTGCAGTTTTCTTCTGGATGGCGTTTGGAGGCAGACAACACCTTCCTCGATTACGAATTATCTAAGACCGAGTGGAACGTGGTTCATCGGTACAACCTACGGTGGAAGTTCGTTTAGCGGTAGGCTGGACGACATCCGCATTTACAACCGTGCCCTTTCCACTAACGAGGTTCAGCAACTTTACCAATACGAGGCAGCACCACGTTTAACGTTAACATTGATGGACTCGATTGGGGCGGTCACACCGTCGTTCAGCAATCTCATACTCGGCGTGACATACCAGTTACAAGTCTCTGATGATTTGAAGAACTGGTATAGCGAAGGTCCGCCCTTCAAGGCGGCCAGCAATAGCATTGCGTATCCGCTGTATTTTGGCGTGGACTTTTGGAACCAACTTTTCTTCCGCTTGCAGATGTCGCCGTAACGGAAGCTGGTTCCCGTTCTCGTCTGGGGGCGGCATTAGCGTCGCCCAGACAATTTACGTTGTTGCTGATGACTTTGGCGCTACTCTGAATGCCTTTGGCTACTGCCCCAGAAGTCGTTACTTCCCGAGCTTCCTCTGCATTGCCGCAATGGGCAAGAGGTCAACAAGCATGTCGTGGTAGTATCGGTCATCGTAGCGGTTCATCTGCTTCGTCTTGGCTTCGTACCAAAACTCCGCCGCCGCCGTAGTCGGTTTCCACTCCGCCACTTCTCGCTGGTACAGCAAGGCCCACCCCCGCACAACAAGGTCAATCACCGCATGGCTCTTGAAATCGAGGGCCACAACGGCGGTCTCACCGTCGGCAAATCTGACTTCGATGTTGGTTGTCACTTTTCGCTGTCGAGCGTTCGCAGCGTTTGGTCTCCTGGGCCAACGTAATGCCCCTGACCATCATACGTCTTGTCGGCTGACTTGATGTACTGGCCTTTCAGCTTTCCATTTCCATCCCGCATGTACGAGACATCGCCGTTCTCAATGCGTTGGCCGATGAGTCGGCCCATGTTGTCCCGAATGAATTCGCTCATGTTGTCTCCGTTCTCTTTTTGGTTCTCTCAATCGTCATCGGGCCAGAGGGTATCGGGCTTGAAAAAATCCTTGAAGTCCTCTTCCACAAACATCTGGCCAAGCGCCTTCATCTTGCCCCCCACGTCCATCAAAAGCTCTTTCGGAAATGCGAAGGTGTTCACATTGACATCTACGAAAACCTTGTCTGTCACGGACTCCGTGGCAATCACCACGATGCTTGGGATTACATTATCAGGGGTTTGGACCCATAACAGAGCAAGCCCTTCCGTCTCGCACAAGACAATTCCCCACACGATTCTTGATGTTCCCCTCAAAAGATACGGAACACGGCGGATGATGTACGGCTTCATTGGGCGGCCTCCTGCATTCGCTGGAGCAGCCAATGCGTGTGGCACGTTTCTTCCAAAAGTTGAGAAATCAAGATTGCGGCGAATCCGTCCTTGGTCTCAACTGCGTCCGTTTGCGACATCCGCAGTGCAATTTGGAATTCGCTGAACAACTGAAATGCGGCCTCCAAATTTTGACTTTTCATTTTGCCTCCTTCACTACCTTGAACACGCTGGCGACGGGCATTTTCAGTTCCCGAGCGATTTCCCGAATACCCTTTCCCTGCTTCCGCAGTTCCAGAACATCTTCCCGCCGCCATTGGAGGGTTTTGGGTCTGCCGAGGCGGACGCCCTTGGCCCGTGCTGCTGCCAGCCCCGCATTGACCCGCTCCCGAATGAGATTGCGCTCGAATTCGCAAACGGCTTTCAACACGTCCAGTTGGAATTTGGCGCACGGATTGTTCTCGCTGGTGTCAATGCCTTGGCTCGTGCAAATGAGCGGGACGCCGAGACGGTTCATTTCATCAATGAGAAGGCATAAGTGGGTTAGGCTGCGTCCACAGCGGTCCAACTTGAACACCACTACACGGGCGATCTTCCCGTCCCGCATGTCTTTCACCATGCGGTCAAGTGCTGGGCGGGAGGTTTTGCCGCCCGACAGCTTGTCCACGTAGATTTCAAGGTCTTTCCAGCCCCGAGCAGAGCAATACCGCTTCACTTCGTATTCTTGGCTGTCGGTCTTCTGGGTACCCTTAGCCGTTGAAACCCGTAGGTAAACTGCTGTTTTCATGTACACAAACAAATGTATAATAAACACCCGGCGAAGTCAACAAAAACCCAGTAAAATCAGGTTTTTTTCAGGTCTTGGAGGGGGTGGATTTGTAAACAGGGGGCTGGCGACGGGGGGATGGCCTCGGAATGGGGGCGGGTGACAACCGCCTTGCCCTACGGGTGTCTTGAGTCCAGGCGGGCCTGTAAAGGCGTTTTAGCGCCTACTCGGCAAACGAAGCTGGCAGAAGAGGCGCAAGTCGCCTTGCGGCGGCTTGAATGTACTCAGGGCTTAACTCAATCCCCACAAAGTCCTTGGCCTGCTCCAACGCAACGACGCCTGTTGTCCCCGCTCCCATAAATGGGTCCAACACAATGCCGCCTATGGGGCAACCCGCAGCAATCGGTCTCCGACACAACTCTTCGGGATAAGTGGCGGGATGCTCTACCCGAGATGTGGTTGGCGTTATGCTCCATACTGCACGCAAATGGCGTCCACGATCTTCGTTGTAAAAGCGTCCTTTCATCTGCTCCAAGTCAATACCGCCCGATGCCCGAAACTGATACCGACTGGACTTTACCCCGTATTTTTGCCGCTTGATGCTTGCTGGTGCCAGCCGCACATATTGCATCTCGAAGTAGTGATTCGGTTGCTTGGTGAAGAAAAGCAGCTTCTCGAAATCCCGTGTGAATCGATCTTTACAGGATTCGGGCATGACCTTCGGTTTGTGCCATATAATTTCTTGGCGGTGTATCCATCCCCGATGCGTCATTTCGATTGCAAACCGTGACGGAATTTGGGCAAGGCATTTTGTCTTTAAGTAGCTGTCGTCAAGATTGACCCAGCAACCACCCTCGGGTTTCACCACTCGCTTTACTTCATCAAAAATGTCGCAAAGGTGTTTGATGTACAATTCAGGCTTTGGCTCCCAGCCTAATGACCCTTTCGACGCCCCACACTTGCGGCAGGACGCATACGCAATGCGCTTGTCGGCGTTTTCCCACTCGTGTTGGCATTGAGCGTCTCCATCCCAGGTCAAGGGCGCTGTCCCGTAATCCCGCAACTTCCAGTACGGCGGCGAGGTCATGCACATGTCAATGCTGTTGTCGGGTATGGTTTTGAGGACGCTCAAGGCGTCTCCTTGAAGTATTACGGGGTTGTCCATATCGCTTGTTTACGGGGTTGCTTCCGATTACGGCACTCCGCCTCTACGCTGCCAACGCCTCCTCCTTAATCCTGCAAACGTCAACAAAGAGAGGGGAATGCTTCAATGCTTCCAAGACGCCGCCATTGCGACTTCCGACGGACTCCCGCATAGCTGTATGCCACTTGGCAAGCGGCTTCATCGCCCCGTATATGGCACCGTTTTCCTCCGTGGCGCTCATGTCCCGCTCCAGCACTTCGGCAAGCTCACCAATCAGACGCAAGGCGGTCTCACAGCGGTTGGCTTTTACGGCAACGGGTTTGCTGCGATAGTTGGCGGTGGCAGCGATGCTGTCGCTTACAAGGGGAGCGGTCTTGGATTGCTCCCGTACTTGGTCTTGGTACCGCTGCGGAAGCGTGTTGATGTCAAAAGAGCCACCGCCCTTGCCCTTGAGCCGCAACTTGAGCTTGTCGGGCTTCCCGCCATTGCCACTTCCACCGCCGCCGTTGTTGCGAGCCGCCTTGACCGTTACCCGCTTCTGCTTACCCGTGATGCCCAGGCCAATGTACGCTTGGTTGAGGGTCTTGTATTTCGCCAAGCATTCAGTCAGGTCTGACTTTTCTCTTAACCTAATGTAGCGTTGGATTTTGGAGGTGCTGAGTGTCGGGAGATTCTCCCTACACCATTTGCCCCACTCGTTAGACGGGCATTCAGCTTTGGCTTTGAGCAACCGACTGCCGCAATTCCATGCGTCTTCGATTTGCTTCTTTCGATTATCCGCAATGGTCTTGTCGGCTTGGACAACCGCATTGTGGTACTGGAGGATTTCCGTCACTACTACTTCTGTCTGCATGAGCACATTCTTTCCGTTTGCGAGTGTTTGGGAGCCAACCCGTAAACGTCAGTGCTACGGCGTTGGGTAGTCGTAGTAGTGATGTTGCCTTAGAGAATATCAGACGCATTAGCGTTGGTCAAGCACGGAATAAGCATACATAAGTCAGCCCCGAAGGCTGGGTGGTTTCTTGGCTCTTGAAGCGCCATTACAGGCGTCTTCGACTTCCTTCGATCAAACGCTATCGAGCGTCTCCCGAGAAGGGCTTTTCGCCGTTTCTTCGGGCAATCTTCCCTTGCCACGGGCGACTTGCCCGCTGTTTTGCCTCATTTTGCACGATGCCTCGGTTGACTCGGGAAAGGCCGTCATAATGCAACCGCAGGCGGATCAATCGTTTTCGCCGTTTCATCGCTATGTACTAGTTGCGTGATGGATTGGGTACACCAGCAAACTGATTTTCGGGTGCCCTCCCAGAAGTCACCCAATCCATGCAAAACGTTCCAAAGATTTCCGAGGGCACCCCACATTTTGAAAGGATTGGGTATGGAACAAACCATCTACTACACGAAGTACGCAGTGTCGCTGACACTCTTGTTGAAGGATGCACCCGCTGCGCTCCAGATACTGCTTTACGTCCTCTGGCGTCAAGGCGTTGAGACCGAGCACGAGGACCACAGATGGCATTTTCACGTTGGCGACATCGCCAAGAGCTTAGGCAAAAAGGAAAGGACTATCCGCAAGCATCTCAAACCGCTCCTTGACTTGGGCATATTGAACCTGGCGGGCAGGGCGGGCGAGCAGTACTACATCTTCGATGTCAACAAGTACGGGGAGTACCTCGCCCTTGACCCGAACAAGTTGACTCAGCACACCCCTGCCCAAGATGGGCACCCCTCCCAAAAAGTGGAAGGGGCACCCCTCCCGCAAAACGGCAGGGGACTACTCCCCAAAAATGGTAGGGAAAAGACAGCAGAGGAAAAGATAGCAGAGCAGTCCTGTCCAGTACGACAGGACGGGACAACCGCTTCGCTTGGATTTGAAGAAGGGTCTTCATCCTTCAACGAACCCGTTCCCTCGATTTCAGCATCAAGCGGTTTCGGGTTTCCCGCCGTTACCCAGAGTTGCGCTTCAAGCGCAGCTTCGGGATTCTCGGGCGGGGAGGGAACGAAACTATCAGGCCCGATGGTTGCCCGTGGTGTCGCCGTTGCCCCTTCAATGGGCGAAGGCGAAAAGTCGGGTAGCGTGGCAAGTGCGGCGACGGAAAGCGCCCGCCACGCCCCGCATTGCGCTTCAATGCGCTGCAACGGGCACAGCGGCAGTCGGGGGAGTGCGGAGAAGCGGCAGCAGTCCCGTCCGGTGTTTGCGGCTTCCGAACCATTGGCCCCCCTGGCTTTGCCGTGGCACATCCCTCCCACCGTATCAGCAAAGCGCCAAGATTACATCGTGGGCCACCTGAACAAAAACGGATTCGATTTCGTGAAAGAAAATGCCACGTTTAGCGATTTCGGCGGGTACAAGGTTTGCGCTTACGACCCAGCCGAGAAGGTCATTCTCATCACCGCCGACGATTGCTCGTTCGTCCAAAAGCCGCACATTCAGGAACTCTGCGCCAGATTCATGCCGCAGGGATGGAAGATGATGTTGTGGACTGCCGAGGACGAATCGTTGCACAACGTCGAACGCCAGAAACGGGACGAAGCAACCGCAAGGGATGATTCGTCTGGCAATGCTTGAGTACAGGAATAAGTACTCGCTCCCTGAAAAAAGTTGGCGGCGTGTGGAAAGCGTTAATCGGCCCAAAATTTTCCGTTGGGGGGGTGCATTGACGAGACACACCCATGCCTCGGGCGTAATGGGGCTTAGGTCTGCCTTAGCAGGGCTGATGCTCCAGCCTTCTCCAGTTTCTGCTTTGCGTTGTTGGCTTCCGAATTTGTTACACCGGTAAGCAGTGTGCTTGGCAGAGTTTCTACCAACAACTTTGCCTCTGCCAAACCAAGACCCGCTTTGATTTCACGAATCGCCATGATGACGGCGATTTTCTTATCGGCGGGAACCGCATCAAGCACCACGTCAAACAAAGGCGGCGGTGTCGGCACCGATTGGTTTCCAATGATCGGAGGAGCCTCGTATTCCGCACCCATCTGCTGGCGGCCTTGGGAAGAAGGCGTATTCGATGCTCCCAGCACTCTCCGCTTTTCCGTAACGAATTCTTCTTCGGTTAGGATACCTTTCGCCTTCAATTCAGCCAGTCTCTCCAATTGCGTTATCGGGTCTGGGGCAGCGGAGGGTGTTGGGGGCGGAGTCGTGTTCTTGGCCTTTGCGGCTGCAAGAGCGTTGTTTAATGTGGCGAGAAACTTCTCGGCAAAGTCCGGTGTCAAGGACGCCAGTGAGGTTGTACGGGCGACCTCCTGTATCTTAACTCCCCCAATCCCATTCCCCCAAAACGTTCCCTTGTTCACGTCAACCGAAGTGATTGACTCCAGCGGCAAGGACTTAATTTCGATTCGTACTATGTGCTGTACAACGATGACAAGCCGTTTGTCCGTCAAGAGCAACAGGGAAGACAGGCACGGTGGCTGTAAGGCGGACGGGATGAGACTGGACCTGCTAAACGTAAACGAATTTGCGTTTATCCAACCCAGCAATTGTTCATCAGGTTGGAGTCCCTCCTTGAAATCTGTCAGACATTGTTGGAGGCTGTAGTCTCCCGAGGATTTTTTCGGCCATTGTCCCTCAAGTCTTCCGACTTCACTTTCGAGTGAACGGTAACCTGTCGTGTTGCTCATCCGTGGTCCTTATGCTGTTAGTTCATGTCAATACGGCTACGTTGCCCCCTCTGAATGTCGCAAATCTCGTGCCAAGACAACTGTCTTATGACGCTCTTTTGTCCAACTCGGCAATCTGGCATGGATGGCTCAGACCCAATCGCCGATGTCAGACGCCTTCTCCCGTGTGGTCAAAAGGCACAGGGAAAGGAAGGGGCTTAGCCGTGCGGCTTTGGCGAAGATGGCTGGGCTTCACCAAACGTACATCGGTCTTCTGGAACGTGAGGAAAGAAGCCCAAATCTGGACACGGCGAGGGCAATTGCTACGGCTCTGGGCTTGAAGCTGGCGGATATGATTGCGGAAGCCGAACGGAGTTGCGGGGAGGGTTGAGTCCCGTTCTCAATTGATGGTGCCCTACTGCGGGGCAGGTTCATGGAGGCGCTAGCTGGACATTTGAACCCAGCCGTCTCCGGTCTTGCCAACGAAGCCGTGCAGGGTTTAGGTACGGCTGCGATGGCTCGAAAAGCATACACAACTCGTTTGCTCTGGCCGCTCCTTCTGGTGCTGGCTGGTGCAGCGTGCTGGGGCGGCACAAACGAGTGGATTGCTGCCGACTACACCCCATTCCTGAATGGCAAGCCGTGGCCACGTTTCCCAATAGTCGCCTATGTCGAAGGCGCATCCAACATCTGGGTTCACCCGCAGGCTCCGCAACGCTTCCCCACCGTCACGGAAACCCATGACCCCGATTCGGATTTCACAACCGCCGTAGTTCAGTTCCCCGACGGAAGGCGGTTCAAGACGTACAACGAGTTTGTCCTCGGGCCGTATCTGTCGGCTGTTTACTGCGGCGACTTCAACGGCGACGGGAGACCCGATTTCGTTGCCGTCAAGCCTGGCTCGGGCTGTGGTCTCGCTGCTGAATACTGCACCGGCGTCTTTGCCTTCTCAAACGACAGCGATTACTCGTTCACCCGCATTACCACAATGGGGCTTGGGCCGTATGATTTGGCAATTGACCCCCGCACAAAGACTTTCCGGCTGATACACACGGCGTTTCGGCAGGGCGAGAGCACAGACGGAAAGACGCACAGCTTCTGGGTGCATCGCTTGTACAAATGGGATGCCCTGCGGTTTCAACGGGACGAGAACTTTCCTGCCATCTGGATTCAGTACCTGAACCGCCCCAATCACGAGCCGACGAAGCTCTTGACGGAGCGGCTCAAGGCGAAGGCGTGGGCTGGGGATTCAGAGTCGGGTGCCCGAATTGATTGGTAGGGGAGAGCGATTCGGGCGGGCTTCGGAAAAGAGTGGGAATACCGATACTAAAGTTGCGGGCTTTAGTATTAGCGGACTTATCCATCCTTATTCTGTACTTGACATGTTCTAATATCAGTGTTATGTTGTGCGGCATGATGAACACGAAGATGACAATTGAAGAAGTGCAGACATTGCTCCCATGATTATCAGAAGGACATTCCCGCAAGTTTACAAACTTGTCCGACAAGACGGGTCAGTGTACTGGCTCGGCTCCGCCCGTTCGACTAGATGGCACATGAAGGAGCGGAAAACATTCGCCACGGAGAAGGACGCTCTTGATTGGGCACGGAGCGTGGAAGAGACCATTACAAAGCACAGAGCACAGACCGACGTTCCGAATGACAAGTTGGTCATGGCTGAAAATTACTCCAAAATCCTTGACCGACTCAGCCCATACTCCAAAACCCCCGAAGATGCTGCTGACTTCTACCTCGCCCATCTCGGCAAGGAGGCGACTCGCCAATCCAAACCATCTGTTGCCGAACTGGTGGACAAGTGGAAAGAGTCCAAGCTCACGAGCAAAATCAAACCCATTGGTAAGCGGATGGTTGGCGAAGTGAAGTTCTACGCACGATTTCTGCGTAATACGTGGGGAGGACTCAAGATTGAGGATGTGACGCACCAAATGGTCGAGGACGTTCTGAACAAGCTCCCCGCCAAGAACCGCAACACCCATCGGAAATATCTGCGATTCATCCGAATGTTCTTCATTTGGGCGAAGCACAAGCGGCACTTGCGCCAAGAGAACCCCACGGATGGTATCCTAATTAAATCCGAGGACTTCACTGCCAAGTTCTATGACTCCGAAAAAGTCTGCCAACTCCTTCGACACGTTGCCACGAGTGAGAAGGATTTGGTTGGGATGTACGCATTGCTGACGTTTGCTGGATTGCGCCCCTCCGAAGGCGCTCGGGTTGAATGGGAGGACATTGATTTTGAGACCCACGAAATCTACGTGAAGAAGGGCAAGCGGGAGGAACGGAGGTTTATCCTTGAAGCCCCCGCCAAGGAGACGCTTTTCGCTTGGCTGAGATGGCACAGAGACAACACGCCGAAAGACCAACCCTTCGTGGCCCTGCGGAACCTCGGCAATCGTGAGCGCAAGGTACGCAAAGCGGTCTTGAACGGGGAGTGGGTGCAAGACGGATTGAGGCACGGTTTTGCAACCTACTACAACGCCTTAACCCAAGACCCGTACAAGGTCTGCTATGTAACGGGGGACATAATCAAGACCGTCAAGCGCCACTACATGCGAGCGGTAAAGAAGAAGGTCTGCGATGCCTTCTGGGGATTGACTCCCGCCGTCGTGCTCGCAGACGAGCAGGGTAAGAATGGTGTGGCTCCCTCGGGTGCTCCGGCTCCCGCCGTTTCTCCTGACAACCCTGACAACTCAACCGCCGTTATAAAAACATCCGACTGCGTTATAAAAAACGCTTCCGTCCAAATCGCTTCACCCGCTAAAAAAACTAAGATGCATTACGTGCCCGTTGCCACGGGCGATGATGCTCTTCCCTAAAACAACCTCCTGCGGACTGGCACAAATTCTGCGTTATAAAATCCGAACTACGGATCAGAAGGTTTCAGGTTCAACTCCTGATGGGTGCGCCACCCTTGTAATCCCTCAGTCTGGCAGGGTGCTTTCGCCGAAAGCGCCATCGTTTGGCCGCCTCGGCGAGGCGGCCCCACCCAAGATCGAGGCCTTATCCACTATTTACGATTTGCATTCCCATGCCGCCGGCTCGCAGTATACCGCATGAAACATCGTAATCTTGAGCGCCTTCTCAAGGCCTGTCTCGTCCTGCTTGTTTGTCTGACCACCGCCGTCAATTCTCGCGCCGCCGCCCAGCGCCCCAACATAGTCTTCATTCTCGCTGACGATCTTGGTTATACCGACCTGGCCTGCTTCGGAAGCAAGTACTACGAAACCCCTAACATTGATCGCATGGCAGCGAGCGGGATACGGTTTACCAGCGGCTACACCTGTGGCGCCAATTGCGCTCCCACCCGCGCCGCGCTGATGAGCGGTCAATACGCCCCGCGCACCGGGGTTTATACCGTCGGCAGCATTGAGCGCTTCGACTGGCGCAGCCGTTCGCTCCGGCCGGTGGACAACGTCACCAAATTGCCTTTGACCAAAATCACGCTCGCGCAGTCTCTGAAGAAAGCGGGCTACGCCACCGCCATGTTCGGCAAATGGCACCTCGGCGATGACGGCCCTCATCACCCGGGCCAGCGCGGATTTGATGAGGCCATTGTGAGCGCGGGAGCGCATTTTAATTTCGTCACTGTGCCTCCAGTCGAGTATCCCAAGGGCACTTACCTGGCCGATTTCCTGACGGATAAGGCCGTGGATTTCATCCGACGCCACCAGGAAGGGCCGTTCTTCCTTTATCTGCCGCATTACGCTGTTCACTCCCCGCACGATGCCAAAGCCAACCTCATCGCGAAGTTCAAGCCCAAGCCCCCCGTGGGCGGGCACAACAACCCGACTTACGCCGCGATGATCGCCAGCGTGGATGAAAGCGTCGGCCGGGTGCTCGCGCTGCTCGACGAACTGAAGCTCGCGGAGAATACCCTGGTGATCTTCTCCAGCGACAACGGCGGCGTAGGCGGCTACGCTCGTGAGGGCATTAAGGCGGCGGGCGGGATCACCGACAATGCTCCCTTGCGCGGCGGCAAGGGCATGTTCTACGAAGGCGGCGTGCGGGTGCCCTATATCTTCCGCTGGCCGGGCCGCATTCCGGCCGGCGCGACCTGCGACCAGCCCATCAACAGCGTGGACCTGTATCCCACCCTGCTCGAAGTCGCAGGTGCCGAGCCGCCAGCCAACCATCCGCTGGATGGGGTGAGTTACTTCAAAACTCTGACCAGCGGCGGCAAGGCTGCGCTCGGCCGCGACGCCATCTTCTGGCATTTCCCGGGTTACCTGGGCGCTGGCGTCGGCTCCTGGCGCACCACCCCCGCCGGCGCCATCCGCTCCGGCGACTGGAAGCTCCAGGAGTATTTCGAGGACGGCCATCTGGAGCTGTATAATCTGCGCGAAGACCTTAGCCAGACAAACAACCTCGCGGCGAAGCTGCCCGACAAGGCAGAAGAACTGCACGCCCGGCTCACCGCCTGGCGCCAGGCGGTCGACGCCCCGATGCCCACGAAGAACACCGAGCAGGGGCAACCCGCCAAAGCCAAGAAAGGCAAGAAGAAGAGGCAGAAGAGCGCCAGTGCGGATAAGTGACGAGTCTTTCCCTCGCCTATGAAGAAACACCTCCCAACCCTGGTCGGAGCCAGCCTTATTGCGCTCCTGCCCAGCCTGCCCGCTGCGGCGCGAGCCGACAAGTTGCCTAATGTCGTCATCATTCTGGCCGACGATCTGGGCTACGGCGACCTGAGCTGCTATGGCCATCCTACCATCCGCACGCCCAACCTCGACCGCATGGCCGCCGAGGGGATGCGCTTCACGGACTTTTACGTCGCGGCCACCGTTTGCACGCCCAGCCGCGCGGCGCTGCTGACCGGGCGGCTGCCCATTCGCAGCGGCATGTCGGGCGATTTGAAGCATCGGGTGCAGACAAAGAACTCACCCGGCGGCTTGCCGCCGGAGGAAATCACCATCGCGCGCGCCCTCAAGGGCAAGGGCTACGCCACCCAGGCCATCGGCAAGTGGCACCTCGGCCATTACCCGCAGAACCTGCCCACCGCCCACGGCTTCGACGGTTTTTACGGCCTGCGCTGGTCCAACGACATGGAGCCCGCGCAGGGCAATCCCAGGAACGCCTCCATGAGCCTCAACCCCAAGCTCGAATGGTGGAACTGCACGCTGATGCGCAACGACCAGCCCATCGAGCAGCCCACCGACCTGAGCACCCTGACCAGGCGTTACACGGAGGAGGCGGTGCGCTTCATCCAGCAGAACCGGAAGCGGCCTTTCTTCCTGTACTTCGCGCACACTTACCCGCACGTCCCGCTTTTCGCCTCCAGGCAGTTCCAAAAGACCAGCCCGCGCGGCCAGTATGGGGACGTGGTGGAAGAGCTGGATTGGAGCGTCGGCCGGGTGCTGGACACCCTCCGCAAGCAAGGCTTGGACAAGAACACGCTGGTCTTCTTCACGAGCGACAACGGGCCGTGGCTGGTGAAGGACCAGGCTGGCGGCTGCGCCGGCCTGTTGCGGGGCGGCAAGGGCAGCACCTGGGAGGGCGGCATGCGCGAGCCGGGCATCGCCTGGTGGCCGGGCAAGATCAAGGCGGGCGTCGTCAACCGCGAGATGGCTTCCTCGCTGGACCTCTTCCCCACCTGCCTGAGTTTGGCCGGAGCGCCGGTCCCTTCCGATCGCCTCATTGACGGCGTGGACATGACGCCGCTGCTGCTAGGCAAGGGTCCCAGCCGGCGGAACCTGATGATCTACTACAATGGGGATGAGGTCTATGCCATGCGCAAGGGCCCTTACAAGGCCCACTTCACCACGTTCGCCGGCTACGGCAGGGACACTGCCCAGAAGCACGATCCGCCCTTGTTGTTCCATCTGCCGAGTGATCCGGGGGAGCGCTTTGACGTTGCCGCCGAGCATCCCGATGTCGTCGCCGACATCCAGCAGGAAGTGGCGAAACACCGCGCTGCGCTGGTGCCCGGGAAACGGCAATATTAACTCCTGGCCAACGTGCATCACGATCCTGATCCAACTGCGGGAAGCATGCCGCTCCCGACGGGCCTGTCCTGAGCCCCGGCTGTCTAACCCCCATGTCTTTCATCCTGGCATTGGATCAGGGCACCACGAGCTCGCGTGCGATCGTCTTTGATCACGCCGGGGCGGTCCGTGCCAGCGCCCAGAAGGAGTTCTCTCAACTCTATCCTCAGGCCGGCTGGGTGGAGCACGATCCGATCGAGATTTGGTCCAGCCAGGTTGAGGTGGCCCGGACCGCGCTGGCCCGCGCCAGGCTGACCGCCGCGGACCTTGCAGCCATCGGCATTACCAATCAACGCGAGACCACGGTCATCTGGGACCGCCGGTCCGGCGAGCCCATCCACAACGCCATCGTCTGGCAGGACCGCCGCACCGCCGGGTTCTGCGACGAACTTAAGCGCGCGGGCCACGGGGACCTGATCACACGCAAGACCGGCCTGGTCATTGACGCCTACTTCTCGGGGAGCAAGATTCGCTGGCTGCTGGACCATGTGCCGGGCGCCCGGGCGCGCGCGGAGGGCGGCGAGTTGGCCTTCGGCACGATTGACACCTGGCTGCTGTGGAAGGTGACCGGGGGAGCCCTCCACCTCACCGATCCCAGCAACGCCTCCCGCACCTTGCTGTTCAACCTGCACACCGGCGCCTGGGACGACGAATTGCTGCGCCTGCTGGATGTGCCGCGCGCGTTGTTGCCCGAGGTGCGGTCGTCGAGCGAGGTCTACGGCGAGACCGCCACGAGCCTGTTTGGCGGGGCGGTGCCGGTCGCGGGCATCGCGGGGGACCAGCAGGCCGCCTTGTTCGGCCAGAACTGCTTCACGCGCGGCCTAGCCAAGAATACTTACGGCACCGGCTGCTTTATGCTGATGAACACCGGGCCGCAGCCCGTCGCCTCCCGCCACCAGCTTCTCACCACGGTCGCTTGGAAGACCGGCGGGCAGACCAATTTCGCCCTGGAAGGCAGTGTCTTCATCGGCGGCGCCGTCGTTCAATGGCTGCGGGACGGCCTCGGGCTCATCAAATCCTCGGCGGACGTCGAGGCCCTGGCCGCCAGCGTGCCCGACTGCGGCGGCGTTTACCTCGTGCCGGCTTTCGCGGGGCTGGGCGCGCCGCACTGGGACCAATACGCCCGCGGCACCATCACCGGCCTGACGCGCGGCACCACCGCCGGCCACATCGCCCGCGCCGCGCTCGAAGGCATCGCCTTCCAGGTGGCGGACGTGCTCGAAGTGATGCAGGAGGATTCGGGCTTCCCGGTGCGCGAATTGCGGGTGGACGGCGGCGCTTCCGCCAACAACCTGCTGCTGCAGTTTCAAGCGGACTTGCTGCAAGTGCCGGTCACCCGGCCCAAGGTGGCCGAGACCACCGCGCTGGGCGCGGCCGGCCTGGCGGGCCTGGCAGTCGGGTTTTGGAAGGATTGCGCCGAGGTCGGGAAAACCTGGCAGCCGGACAGGACCTTCGCGCCCGCAAAGAAGCGGGACGAGGTAGCGCATCGCCGCCGCCGCTGGGCGGAGGCGCTCAATCGCGCCCGCGAGTGGGAAGAGCAAAGCCAGGCCAGGCCCGGAAGCCCGACTTGAGCAGCGGCGGAATTCAAAGTGCCGACGGTGGTGGTTTGAGCGCGCGTGAATAAGTTTCGGCCTGACACTGGGCAAGCCCGCTGGTTAGCCTGCATCCTCGTGAAGCAAACTGCGATCCTCCGCTTGGGGTGTCGATTTGGCGCCTGGATAGGGCTGCTGATTTGTTTGGCCGCCACCGGTGCGGCGGGAGCCGCCAAGCCTGACATCCTCCTCCTCATGCCCGACCAGATGCGCGGGGACTGTTTGTCTCTGCTTGAGCATCCGGCCGTGCGCACGCCGCATCTGGACAAGCTGGCCCGGGAAGGCGCGCTCTTCCGGCGAGCGTACTCGACGTGTCCCTCCTGCATCCCGGCGCGCGCAGCGATGCTCACGGGGCTGTTTCCAGCCACCAGCGGCGTGGTCGGCTATGCGGCCAAACCCATTACCCATCCCACCATGCCCCGGTTGCTCGCGGACGCCGGGTACCGCACCCTGCTGGTCGGGCGTTACATGCATCAGAAGCCTGAGACCGAGTCGTACGGCTACCAGAAGGAAATCCGCGGTTCGACCTATGTGGCGGGAGACGACTATGACACCTTTCTCAAGCAAGTTGCCCCCGACACAGGCGGCATTCGCAACCTGGTGACCAGGCTCGGTCTGTCCAACAACGGCTGGCAGGCCGCGCCCTGGCCGCTGGCCGATGATCTGCATCCCACCGCCTGGGTTGTCGAACAGGCCCGCAAGACGCTGAGGGCAGCCGCCCCCGACCAGCCCCTGTTTCTGACGACCTCGTTTTACGCGCCCCATCCGCCGCTCTTTCCGCCCAGGCGGTATTTTGACGCCTACATGGTGCAGAAGTTGCCCGCGCCGGCGCACGGCGACTGGGTGAATTGGCCAGCCCTCTCGCCCGAAGGTGATAAGGCAGGCCACCGCGTGTTGCTGGAAGGCGACGCGCTGCGCAGGGCCCAGGCAGGCTACTTTGGCCTGATCGAACATTTGGACGACCAGATCGCGCCGCTGATTGCCGAGTTCAAGGAGCGCCGCCAGAGGACCAAGCGGCCCTGGATAATTGTGGTCACGTCCGATCACGGCGAGATGCTGGGCGACCACGGCTATTACAGGAAATGCGAGCCGTTCGAGGGCTCGGCCAACATACCCTTCCTCGTGGCGGGCTCGCCGGAGTTGGGGTTCAAGGCGGGTCTGCACTGCCTGCGACCGGTCTGCCTCGAAGATGTAATGCCCACCCTGCTGGCGTTGGCCGGCGCAAACTGCCCTCGGCCGATGGACGGGGTGAACCTGGTTCCCGTGCTCCGTGGGGAGCGGCAAGTGGTCCGCGAGCACCTGCATTTCGAGCACGCGCCCTGTTACAGCAAGCAGCAGGCCTTCCACGCGCTTACCGATGGCCAGTTCAAGTATATCTGGCGGCCTGTGGACGGGACGGAGCACCTGTTTGCCCTGCTCCAGGACCCGCGGGAAGAGCATGACCTGGCCAAAGTCGCGTCGCAGCGCGCGTTGCTGGAACGCTGGCGCGCGCGGATGGTGGCACAGCTTGCCGGGCGGCCCGAGGGATTTTCCGATGGCACCAACCTGATCACCGGACGGCCCTATCCGCCGCTCCAGGAAAGGCTGAAAGGGAGCGGCCGAACGCCGGGCCCTGCCCGCGCAGGCAGCACCAAATAGACAACTGCCGACAGCGAATCATTTTATGGATCACTCGATATCACGGCGCACATTTCTTAAGACCAGCTTGCTGACGACCGGCGGGTTCTGGCTGGCGACAACCCCGGGCTTCGCCAGGAAGTTCTCCGCCAATGAGAAACTCAACCTGGGTGTGGTGGGCACCATCAACCGCGCCCGCGCCAATATCAACGGCGTGCAAAGCGAGAACATCGTCGCCATCTGCGACATTGACGACCAGTTGCTCGCCGCGGCGCAGGCCAAATTCCCCCGGGCCAGAACTTATACCGACTTCCGCCGGATGTTGGGCCAGCGGGACCTTGACGCCGTGGTCATCAGCACGCCCGACCACACGCACGCCGCGGCTACAATGGCAGCCCTGAAGTCCGGCCGCCATGTGTATTGCGAGAAGCCCCTGGCGCATGATGTGTTCGAGGTGCGCGCCGTCACGAACGAGGCGCGCAAGCGCAAGGTCGCCACGCAGATGGGCACGCAGATCCACGCCACGGCCAACTACCGGCGCGTGGTGGAACTGATCGAGGCCGGGACCATCGGGCTGGTCAGCGAGGTCCATGTGTGGTGCGAGCGAATCTGGGAGGGGCAAGGGCGGCCGGTGGAGACGCCGCCTGTTCCCGCGGGGCTTCATTGGGATTTGTGGCTCGGCCCGGCGCCGGCGCGGCCTTATCACCCGACCTACCATCCGAAGGGCTGGCGGCGCTGGTGGGATTTCGGCGGGGGCACACTGGGAGACATGGGCTGCCATTATATGGACCTGCCTTTCTGGGCGCTGAAGCTGCGCGCCCCGACGAAGATCGAGGCCGAAGGTCCGCCTCCACAGGCGGAGACGACGCCGGGCTGGCTGATTGTGCGCTACCAATTCCCCGCGCGCGGTCCGCTGCCTGGAACGCAGCTCACTTGGTACAACGGGGGGAAGCTGCCCAAGCTGATCGAGGAAGGGAAAGTGCCCGACTGGCAAGCCGGCGTGCTCTTCGTCGGCACCAAGGGAATGTTGCTGGCGGACTACAGCCGGCGACGGCTGCTGCCGGAGGCGGATTTCGCGGGATTCGCGCCGCCGGCTCCTTCCATCCCCGACTCGATCGGTCACCACGAAGAATGGATTGCCGCCTGCAAGGGAGGCGCCCCTGCGCTCTGCAATTTCAACTACAGCGGTCCGCTGACGGAAGCCGTCCTGCTGGGCAATGCCGCCTACCGCACCGGCCGGAGCCTGGAGTGGAATACGGCGGCGTGCAAAGTGACCAACACGCGGGAGGCCGACCCGTTCATCCGCCGCCGGTATCGCAAGGGCTGGAAGCTCTGACGGGGCGTGTCTCAAAGGCCGCGCACGCGCACCGGGCTGAAGCCGCGGTGGTAATGAGAAGCGGCCCTCGCCTTGCGAGCGAGCACCCGGCACGTTCTTACGGGCGTGGTTTGGCACATCCACGCAGCCTGGGTTAGACTGTGCCCGGACAACGAGCGATGCACAGCGACCAGACAACTGAGGTGATCGAGCAACCTGCGGGGCATTCCGCCTCGCCCTCGGCAACGGCGTTCGCCATCGGGGGCATGACGTGCCCGAACTGCGCGCGCCATGTCACTGAAGCCATCCAAGGCGTCTCCGGTGTGCGCGCTGCGACGGTGAACCTTGAAGGCGGCTCGGCGGCCGTGCGCTGGGCATCCGGTGCGCGGCAAGATATCGGGGCGGTCGTGCGGGCGGTGCAGGAAGCGGGCTATCAGGCCCGCGCAGTCGAGGGCCCGGCTCAGGACGCGGTTCGGCCCAAGCTGGGCGGGTGGGGCCTTAATCTGTGGGTGGGTGTCCTTGGCACCGCGCCCATGATGATCGGCGAGTGGGTTTTCGGTCTGGGCATGAGCGGCTGGTTTCAGTGGTTTTCCTTCCTCCTGGCCAGCGTCGTGCAAATCGTCGCCGGCGCGCCGTTCTATCGCGGCGCGTGGAGCCAGCTCAAGGCCGGCCGCTCCAACATGGACACGCTCGTGGCGCTGGGCTCGACCACCGCCTTCGCCTACAGCACCTGGGCGCTGCTCAGCCGTTCCAGCGGCCACCTCTTTTTCATGGAAGCCGCCGCCATCATCACGCTGATCAGCGTGGGGCATTGGCTGGAGTCGCGCGCAAGCGCGCGGGCGTCCGGCGCCTTGCGGCAGTTGCTGGATCTTGCGCCCGCCCTGGCGCGCCGGCGCGAGCCCGACGGCGCGGAGCACGAGGTTCCGGTGGCGCACTTGCGGGTGGCGGATCGGGTCGTCCTGCGGCCGGGCGACCGGGTGCCGACTGACGGCGAAGCGGAGGAAGGCAATTCGGCGGTGGATGAATCCATGCTGACCGGTGAATCCGTGCCAGTGGACAAGGCCGCCGGGAGCCGGCTTTACGCGGGCACGGCCAACCTCAACGGCCATCTGGTAATGCGCGTCACCGCGACCGGCGAGGAGACGGCCCTGGCGCACATCATTGCGGCCGTGCAGCGCGCACAGACCAGCCGCGCTCATATTCAGCGGCTGGGGGACCGGGTCAGCAGCGTGTTTGTGCCGCTGGTGGTGGTGGTGGCGCTCGCGGCCGGCCTTGCCTGGGGACTTGCGCCCGATTGGACCCGGCAGGTGCACGACGCACTGTCGCCGTTCCTCTGGCCGGCGCACCTGCCGGAAGGTCCGCTGGCCGCGGCGTTTATCATCGCCGCCGGCGTTCTGATCATCGCCTGCCCGTGCGCGATGGGACTGGCCACGCCGGTTGCCATCATGGCCGGTTCGAACGCGGCGGCGCAGCGCGGCATTCTCATCCGCGACGGCGTGGCGCTCGAAAAGGCCGGCCGGGTCACCGCGGTGCTTTTCGATAAGACGGGGACGCTGACGAAGGGCCAGCCGGAGGTGGTCAAGGTGTGGGAGAAAGGCGAGGTGCGCAGTCCGGGTTCTGAGGCTCGAGATTCCATCACGGCGCTGGCTGCCGCCCTGGCTGGCCACTCCTCGCATCCCATCAGCCAGGCCGTCGCGCGGCTTTCGCCGGGCGGACCGGCGTTGGCGGACTGGCGGGAGGTCCGCGGAGCCGGGGTCCAGGCCAATCTCAAACCCGGTCACCCGTCAGTCGTGGCCAATCAGGAGTCGGGCGGCACAGCCCGGCTCGGGTCTCTTCGCTGGCTAGGGGAGTCGGGTGTGGACCTGGCGCCGGGGGAAGGGTTCGTTCAGGAATGGGCTTCCCAAGGTGCTACGGTGGTGGGCCTGGCGGTGGAAGGCTCGTTGCAGGCCTTGTTCGCGGTGAAGGACGCTCTCAAATCCGGCGCCGCCGAAGTCATCCGCAAACTTGAGCGGCAAGGATTGCGGCTCTACCTGGTGACCGGCGACAATCCCCTGACCGCCGGGAGCATCGCCCGCCAGACCGGCATCCGGCCGGAGAATATCTTTGCCCAGGTGCGCCCCGAGCAAAAGGCGGAGCTGGTGAGGAAACTGCAGCAGCAGGGCGGGCGCGTGGCGTTTGTCGGCGATGGCATCAACGACGCGCCGGCACTCGAACAAGCCGACCTGGGAGTCGCGGTGAGCCGGGCCAGCGATGTGGCGCGGGAGGCGGCGGATATCATCCTGCTGAAGTCCGAAATCGAGGCGGTGCCCGAGAGCCTCGGACTGGCGCGGGCGACCCTGCGCACCATCAAACAGAACCTGTTCTGGGCGTTCTTCTACAACGCCATCGGCGTGCCGCTGGCGGCGCTTGGATTCCTGAGCCCCATCCTGTGCGCGGCGGCGATGGGATTGTCGGACCTGGTGGTCATTGGCAACGCCCTGCGCCTGCGGTGGTGGCGGTCGCCGTAGCAACGGTGCGCCGCGTGAGGGCACGCGGCCTGCAAGCAGCGCGGCCTCGGTGGCGGCCTCGCCAGCCAGCCAGTGGCGTTGCGGTTACTTGCGCGCCGGCGGGAGGAGGATATCACCGGCGCTGAGGGCCGATTCGTCCTTCCAGGAGTTGGTGCTGAGGTTGAGGATGGAGTAATTCGTCTTGAAGCGTTCGT
This sequence comes from Candidatus Paceibacterota bacterium, assembly GCA_035452965.1. Lineage (NCBI taxonomy): Bacteria > Bacillati > Minisyncoccota > Minisyncoccota bacterium. The sequence continues at coordinate 140,278 of DAOTCE010000004.1, forward strand.
AACCGGCACGCTCGAAGAGCAGGTCCACCGAGAACCAGCCTCCTCCCCCAAGCGGGCTCAACACACGCTCGGCCTCCAGCACGAACAAGCCGTCCCGGTCCGTGCGCACCTCTTTCCTGGCTTGCAGCGCCGCGCCGCCTTTGCCGGGTTCGGTGGTTCTGGGCTCCCCCGTTCGTTCATTCCGGATCACCTTCACGCCGGCCAGCGGCTGGAGGGTGTCCGCCGCCAACACGCGACCTGTCACCCGCGGAGAAACGCAGACCGAAAGCGGACGCGACTTGCAGCCGCCCACTGCCAGGACGGCCAGACCCAGCGCCAGAAGTTTCTTCATGGCCGAATAGTAGCAGCCTCGGCCAAGGGGACTCAAGAAGTCGTGGCCGCCGGCGTCAGGGTGTGCTCGGGCTATGGCCGCGAGACGCGCAGCCGGATGAAGGCGCGGTCGGAGGACGCCACCGGTGTGTTGTAATGCGCTTGGAGCAACGTCGCGGTGTTAATGTCAACGGTCGTTTCGTTGGTGCTCCATTGTCCCAGGAGGTCGGTTGCCACTTCCACATGGAAGCTGACGTCGGTGGCGTCAGGATTTCTGGGCACCGTCAGGCGCAGGTAGCCCGTGTCAATGTCGCCGACCACGGGGTTGACGGCCGGCGTGAGCGGGTCCAGGCCCAGGGCGTATTTGAGCAAGTTGGGCATGCCGTCGCTGGTGGCGATGGCGGTGTCGGCGGCTGCGCCGGCGTTGGCCGTGGTGCCGAACCAGTAGAGCCGCCAAAGCTCGACGGGGGCCAGGGCGATGATGGTGGTCGGATCGCTCGCCGTGTTGTTGGCGAGGTTGATTTCCCCTCCGCCCAGAACGGTAGCGGTGTTGGTGATGCTGGCCGGCGCGTTGGTCAGGACGTTTACGGTGACGGTGATCGGCGGGTAACTGGCGCCTGCGGGCAGCGCATCGGAACGGGAGCAGGTCAGGGTGCCGAAATCGGCGGACCAACCGCTCCCGCTGAGCGCGGTGGCGACCAGTCCGGCGGGCAACACGTTCGTCACCGTGACCGTGCCGACCGTGTCCCCGGCGCCGATGTTCGTGACGGTGATGCTGTAGCTGCGGCCGGTGTCGCCCTGTGTGAAACTGCCGGAATGCGATAAGCCTATGGCCAGGTCTGCAACCGGGGCAGCGGCCGGCAAAACGGTGCCTTGGACCGCGAAATCCGGGGCCGAGGAAACGTCCTTGTCGAAGATGTACCAGGTGCCGTTGCCGCTGGTGGCGCCCCAGTTGGCGATGCGGAAGGTAACATTGGTGCCGGCACCGACATTCTGGAGGTCGGGGAATGTGGACAGGTCGATCGGGCTCACGGAGTCGCCGGCGCTGCTGGTCGAGGGGTAGGACAGAACCGCGATGTTGGAATAGATGCCTGATCCGATCTGGTATTGGAGCAGCCCGTTGGTCGGACCGGTGCCGGAGTGACGGTAGTCGAACTTGCTGATGGAGGCAAAGGACAGGGTGTAGCCGGCATTGGCGGCGACGCTGAAGGTGGCGAAACGGTTGGAGGCTATCGCTGTTTCTGGCGAGGTGTTCGTCCAGGTGTTGCCGCCCCAGGCGCGGTTGGCAGCGCTCCCGTTCGTGCCAACGCTGGAACCGCGCGTCAAACCAATCAGCGTGAGGTTGCCGGCATTGGTGGTCGGCGCCATGGGCGAAGGCCCGAAGTTATTAGTGCCGTCGGGCAACCAGCTTACGTCCCAGCCAACCAGGGTCACGAGGCCGCCGCCGGTGCTGGCCGGGAGAATGGTGGTGGGATCGCTGGCGGTGTTGTTGGCGAAGTCGGTTTCGCCGCCGCCGGCGACGGTCGCCACGTTGGTCACGCTGGCGGGAGCGTTGGTGGCCACGTTGACGGTGAGGGTGATGGCCGGGTAGGTGGTGCCGGCGGGCAAACTGTCGGAGCGGGTGCAGGTCAGCGTGCCGAGGTCGGCACTCCAGCCAGTCCCGCCAATCGCCGTCCCGGTGAGGCCAGCCGGCAGGGTGGTCGTCACCGTGACGGAGCCGCTGGACGCGTCGGTGCCGGCGTTGGTGACGATGATGGTGTAGGTGGCGCCGATATCGCCCTGGGTGAAGTCTCCGGTGTGAGTGAGGGCGATGGCCAGATCCGGCTGGCCATTGGTGCCGACGATGAAGCTGCCGGGGCTGGCCGCCGTGCCGCCGAGGGTCGCGGCGATGATTGGGCCGGAGCTGGCACCGGCGGGAACCGTGGCGGTCAGGTTGGAGCTGGAGTTGATGGTGAAAGAGGCGCTAGTGCCGCCGAACGTTACGTTGGTGGTAAAGTTCAGGTTGGTGCCGGTGATGGTGACGCTGATGCCCACGTTGCCGCTGGTCGGCGCAAAGCCCGCGATCCCCGGCTCCGGAGGAGCCTGGCCATCCACCTTGCTCCGCAGCACGGCGGCGAGGTTGGGGGGCAGGGCGGTGAAGAAGGTGAAACCGGTTTCGGCTTCCAGCGCGCTGGCCGAGGTGACGAAGTTTGTCCACTTCATGGCGGCGACCGAGTTTGAGTTGGGAATCGTCACGGCGATGACCCGCGTGGAGTAGTTGATCCGATCCAGCGCAGTCCCGTCGCCCAGGGGAACCACGACGGCGATTTTCCACGTGTAGGCCGGCACGGCGACGTGGCCCGAGGCGATGGTGGCGCCGGTAAACCGGCTTGGGCCGCAGATGATCAGCATTTCGTTGTTGGTGCCCGCGATGGCGCGGCAGTCGCTCTCGAGCTGCGCCCACACGCCCGAGTTCTGGTCGCCCGCCTGCGGCATCATGTTCGACATCAGGAACACCATGTCGTTGTTGGTCCGGCTGTTGAGGCGGTCGGCCGAAGGGCACAGGTGGCCGCGGTCCCAGCCGGACCCGGCGTAGTCGTCATAAGCAACCTGGTAGAAATTGGGCGGCAGAGAAGTGTCGGTGAAATACCGGGTGGAGCGGGCCACGGCGTTGCTCGTGTCAGCCGAGGTGAAGTTCCAGCTCGCCCAGTTGGGCTGGCCCAGCATCGCGTTGTAATCCATGGCCTCGACCGGGCGCTGGATCAGGTAGTGGTTGTAATTGTTGGTGTCGGCGGTGGCGCCGCTGGGATTGCCAAGCTGCATTTGCAGGCTGGCGTCAATGATCGCGCCGGCGGGAAACACGGCGGACAGGAGGACCACCGCACCCGTGAGGATTGCCAGGAGCTTGCGCGGGAACGGTTTGTGGAAAAACATACCTGCCCGATGGGGGTTAATGCCTCGGGGGCCAAAGATGCCAGTTCTGGTTCTAGGTGCCACTACGCGTACAAGGTTAGTATTCTATACGATTCAGAAGCCGCGCTGACAAGCCCCGATTCGTCCAGACGCCGCGTGACCTCGGTGCGATCAGCCCGCGCCCGCCTCCGCCTTACGGCCGGGTCATCCACGCGTAGTCTTTCAGGCACAAGTGCTTGTGTCGCAATGAGTTATGGCGGTTTTCGAGCCGTTTGGGGGGTGAATTGCCATAAGTTCCGGGATTATAGAGGGTTGTGCCTGTGAACCTACGGTGTGGATACGGTGTGGATACGGTGCGTATACGGAGAGACTCCCTGGTGCGGCGGGGCCCTGCCCCGGCTATAGTCAAATAAAATCGCCTGGTCTCCAGCCGGGGGAGGGGGCGGAGGGCAGGGTGTTGTCGCCCGCTTCCAGGAGAGCGTGTCAGGCGGCGTGGTCGGGCTTCGCCAGCAGCGCCCTGACCTTGGCCGGGTCATTGGTCGGCGGCTGGCAGGCTGTGCCGGTGCAGAGGTAAACCACGGGGCTGTTTTTGGCCGGCAGTGTCCTGGCGAAAGGCTCGACGGGGCCGGTGTTGCCGAGCACGACTTTGTTGGGTTGATAGACCGAGTGAACCGCGCGCAGCAACGCGCGGGCCTTGGAGCTGGCGGGATTGCCGGCAACCAATGCCCGCCGGGGTTCGTGCAGCCAGAAATCGAGGGCCTGGAGAAGGCAGGGGACGGCCTGGGGGGCTTGCTGGAGGCGGCCGGCAAACAGGCGGAGGCTCTGCTCGGCGGCCCGGGTGAAATTCTTGCGACCGGTCATGTGGCCAAGTTTCAGCAAGGCCAGGACCGCCGCTGAGTTGCCGGAGGGCTCGGCGCCGTCGTAGGCCTCTTTGACGCGCAGAATGAGGTTTGGCGCGCCGGCGGGGCTTTGCCAGAACCCGCCGTTGGTGGTGTCGTAGAACCGGCTGAGCATGGCCTCGGCCAGGGCGATGGCGAATTCGAGGTGCGCCGGGTTGAGGCTGGTCTCGTAGAGTTCGATGACGCCCGCCAGCAGGAAGGCGTAACCCTGGAGCAATTGCACCTGGTCGCGCTCGCCTTCGCGCCAGCGGTGGTAGAGGGTGTGGGTTTCAGCGTCCCAAAGCCGGGCCTGGAGAAAGGCGAAGTTCTTCTCCGCGGCGGCACGGTAGTTCTGTTCGCCCAGGACCGCAGCCGCTCGCGCCATCGCGCCGAGCATCAGGCCGTTCCAGGAAGCCAGCACCTTGTCGTCGCGCTGCGGGCGCACGCGCCGGGAGCGGGCAGCCGACATTTTGCTTCTGGCCGTGGCGAGCAGGGCCTGGTCCGGTTTGGAAAGATCAGGCTCGACCACGCTCAAGACGTTCTGGCGCGGCAGGGGCTGGGGGTGGCTGTGGTCAATGAAGTTGCCCTGCTCAGTGATGCCGAAGTAGCGCGCCGCCACTCCGAATTCCCCGGGCGTGAGCAATTCTTCCAGCTCCCGGCGCGTCCAGCAGTAGAACTTGCCTTCGTGGCCCTCGCTGTCGGCGTCTTCGGCGGAGTAGAAGCCGCCGTCCGGATGGGTCATGTCCCGCAGCACGTAATCGAGAATATCCCGCGCCACGTCCGCATGACGGGCTTCCCCGCTGACCAGGTGCGCATCGAGATACAACTGCGCCAATTGCGCATTGTCGTAGAGCATTTTCTCGAAGTGCGGCACGAGCCAAGCGGCGTCCACCGAGTAACGGGCGAAGCCGCCGCCCAGTTGATCGTGGATGCCTCCCGCGGCCATGCGCTCGCAGGTGTGGAGCACCATGCGGGCTGCCTCGGCGTCATGGAAACGCCGGGCGTAGCGCAGCAGGAATTGCGGCTGGCCGGGCTGGGGGAACTTGGGCGCGCCGCCGAAGCCGCCATGGGACGCGTCGTAGGATTGCTTGAGGAGGGCGCCCGCCTCGCGCAGGACGTCGGCGGTCAAGACCAGGGCGGTTGGGGCTTCGTGGCCGCCGCCCAGTTGTTCGAGGCGGGAGTGGATGTCCGCGGCGGAGTTGGCCAGCTCGGCGCGGCGAGTCTGCCAGAGTTCCTGGATTTGCCGCAGGAGCTGCAGGAAGCCTGGCCGGCCCTGACGGGCGTCGGGCGGGAAGTAAGTGCCGCCGTAAAAGGGCTTCAGCTCGGGGGTCAGGAAGACGTTCAGCGGCCAGCCGCCTTGGCCGGTCGTCGCCTGGACGAAGGTCATGTAGATCTTGTCCACGTCGGGCCTTTCTTCGCGGTCCACCTTGATGCTGACGAAATGGGCGTTGAGGAATGCGGCGACCTCCGGGTTCTCGAATGACTCGCGTTCCATGACGTGGCACCAATGACAGGTGGAGTAGCCGATGCTCAGGAAGATCGGCTGGTTTTGCTGGCGCGCCCTGGCGAAGGCTTCTTCGCCCCACGCATACCAGTCCACCGGGTTGTGCTGGTGCTGGAGCAGGTAGGGGGATTTCTCGCGCGCTAGCCGGTTGGGGCCTTTGCTCATGGAAACCACCATAGCCTGCATCGTCGGCGAAAGCAAAAGGCCGCTTTTTGCATCGTCACTTGCGGATGGGTGGGATAGCTTGGCTGCATGCTATCGGCCAAGCCCTGGAAGGTGGATACCTTCATCCGTTTGGTGTTAAGCGTCATGGTCTGCGCTTACGCCGGCTCGCTGTTGGTCAGCGCGCAGCACTACGCGAGCGCCGGGGCAAAAGTCAGCTCGAAATTCTTCTTTCCCCTGGCCGCGGTGGCGCTGATCTGCCTGGCGGTGATACTGGTCCTGGCGAGCAAGCCGTGGCCGCCGGAGGCGTATGTGCGGCGGCTGGTGACACTGATGGTGTGTGCCAATGGCGGATTGCTGGTGGGGGCATGGGTGCAGCGGTTTTCGGGGGTGGAGGCCGCCGGCACTTCGATCGGGCGGATGCTGGTGGCCACGCTGAGTTTTCAGGGCGCCGGGCTGGTTTTGATTGGACGATTCCTGCGGGAGCAGCAGACCGGTTGGGCGGAGGCGTTCGGATTTGCGAACCGGCGACGCCGGGCGCTGCTGCTGGGCGTGCTCGCGGCGCTGGTCTTCCTGCCGGTCAGCTGGGGGTTGCAGCAGGCTTCCGCGCTGGTCATGACGCACCTGCCGCACTTCAGGCTGGAACCCCAGGAACAACTGCCCGTGCAGGCGCTGCGCGTCTCGCTGTCCTGGGGAGGGAAGCTGGCGCTGGGCGCGACCGCGGTGCTGCTGGCGCCGGTGGCGGAGGAGATGATGTTCCGCGGCATACTGTATCCGATGGTCAAGCACCTGGGGTTTCCGCGGCTGGCGCTGTGGGGCACCTCGTTGCTGTTTGCGGCGGTGCACCTGAATGTGGCCACGTTTGTGCCGCTGATGGTCCTGGCCCTGGTGCTGACGGCGCTGTACGAGCGCACCGACAATCTCCTGGCCCCGATTGCGGCGCATGTCTTGTTCAACGCACTGAACTTCGGGACGTTATTGCTCCAGCAACGCTACGGAGGCGGATGAACGAGTTTGAGCTGATTCGCCTCCTCACCCGCACGCTGCCGACCAACTCCGCCGTGGTGGTGGGTGCCGGTGACGACTGCGCCGTGCTGGACGCCGGCGTACCGGACCGGCTGTTGCTCTTCAAGGCGGATGCCGTCGTGGAAGGCATTCACTTCACGGCCGACGCCGCGCCGGAGCAGATCGGCCATAAGGCGCTGGGCCGGTGCCTGAGCGACATTGCGGCCATGGCCGGCACGCCCTGCGCGGCGCTGGTGACAATTGGCCTGCCGCGCGAGTTCAAGCCCGAGCGGGTCGAAGCGATTTACTCCGGCCTGAACGCGCTGGCGCGCCGGCACGGTGTGGCCATCGTGGGGGGGGAGACGACCGTCAACCCCGGCGGCATCTTCATTTCGGTCGCCTTGCTCGGCTGGGTGCCCCGCGGGAAAGGGGTGTTGCGGTCCGGCGCCGAGGCGGGCGATGCGATCTTTGTCACCGGCGAACTGGGCGGGTCGCTGGCGGGCAAGCATCTCACGTTCGAGCCGCGGCTCGCGGAGGCGCAGTGGCTGGCGCAGCACTTCTCGCTGCATGCCATGCTGGACATCAGCGACGGCCTGGCGGGCGACCTGCGCCATATCCTGACCGCCAGCCGGGTGGGAGCGGAGTTGCTCGCAAGCGCCATTCCCATCAGCCGGCAGGCGCGCCTGGCGGCGCGCGCGCACGCGACCTCCAAGCCCGCCTTGCTGGCGGCACTGACTGACGGGGAGGATTTTGAACTGCTGTTTACGGTCGCCAGCCGCGATGCCGTGCCGCTCCTGGACGAGTGGCGAAAGCACTTCCCGAAGCTGCCGCTCACTTGCATTGGCAAGATCAAGGCGGGCGAGGGAATTACCATCCGGGACAAGGACGGCGTGCGCCCATTCACCGGCCATGGCTACGCTCATTTCGCATAATCCCGCCGAAACGATCGCGCATGGAGAGCAATGGGGCCGCGCGGCAGAAAGCGGGCTGGTCATTGGCCTGACGGGCGACCTGGGCGCGGGCAAAACGCAATGGGTCAAGGGACTCGCGCGCGGGCTGGGTATCACGGCGCGCGTGCACTCGCCCACGTTTGCCCTCGTGAACATTTACTCCGGCGGCCGGCTGACCTTGAACCACGTGGATTTGTATCGGCTGGACACGCCAGAGCAAATCGCCGCCGCCGGCCTTGAGGCGTACCTGGGTCCGGCGGGCGTGACGGTCATTGAGTGGGCGGAACGATGGCTTGGGGAGGCCCCGAGTCCAACGTCGCCCATCCCCAGCCGCCAATCAGCGATTCCCGATTGCCTTTTCCGCTGGGTGCGGATTGAGGTGCTCGGCGAGACGGAGCGGCGCATCAGTTATGACGATTCTTGCTCTTGAGTTTTCCTCGCCCCAGAGGAGCGTGGCGGTATTGCACGGACGAACGGATGCCGAGCCGCTGGCAGTGGGCGAGGCGGTCGAAACCGATGCTCGCTCGACGAATGCGCTGGGTCTGGTGGCTGAAGCGCTGCGGCAGGCGCAACTTGAGCGTGAACAAGTGGACTGCCTGGCGGTCGGCCTGGGGCCGGGCTCTTACAATGGGATCCGCCTGGCCATCGCGCTCGCGCAAGGCTGGCAATTGGCCCGCCCCGTGAAGCTCCTGGGCATCAGCAGCGCCGAATGCCTCGCGGCGCAAGCCCAGTCCGAGGGAATTTTCGGGCACCTCCAGGTTGTAATTGATGCGCAGCGCAATGAGTTCTATCTGGCCGGCTACGACCTGAGCGCGAAGTCGCGGCGCGAGGTTGAGCCATTACGGCTGGCCAGCTTTGCGGAGGTGCAATCCCGCCAGCGAGCCGGCGGCAACCTGATCGGACCGGAAGTGACCCGGTGGTTTCCGGGCAGCCGCGTTTGTTTTCCCCGCGCCACGACTTTGGGACGGCTGGCGCAGGGGCAAAGCGACTTTGTTCCCGGCGAAAAGCTGGAGCCGATCTACCTGCGTGAAACCCGCTTCGTCAAAGCCCCACCGACGCGGATTTCGCTCCCATAAAGGTCGCGCCGGTGTTGCGCCGGGAAGAGCGTAAGCATTGCCGCCAGGGCCGAGAGAGCCCGCGACGGTTGGATATGGCTTTCAGGCCAGTCGTCGCGTCGTCAGTCGGCGCGGACGCGGTAGAACCGCGTGTCGCCCGAAGGCGCATCCACCACTGAAATGCCAGTTCCCGTTCCGTTGGTGGCGCCGCCCAGGTTGGTCCAGCCCGCATTCGACATCGAAGTCCGGAATTGCGGTTGGTACAGGAAGCCTTCGGCCGACGGCCAGGTGAGCGTGGGCTGGCCGGCTGGAGCGGTGAGGTTCAAGGAGAAGGGAACCAGCGTATGTGTCGAAATGCTAAACGCCATGAGGCCATTGTTGGACTCGAACGCGAAGACTTTGTCCGGGCTGAACGCGACGGCGCCGGTGAGGTTGCCGTTGGAATTGGTGCCGGGAAAGGGGATTGTGGCGCCCTGCTGAATGAGGCCACTGCTCGTTAGTCGAAACAACCGGAACTCGTGCGCAATCCCGCGCACGACGCCAAGGAGGTTGCGGCTGACATCGAAATTGAGCGGGCCGCCCGGAATGCCCAGATAGCTCTGGATGAGCGCGGCGGTGCCGGCGCCCACGTTGTAGCTGAAATGCTGCAACGGTTGATCGGTGAGCGAGCCGTTCTCCACCTTCGTCCAGAATGTATTGGACGGACCAAACGCGATGGTCACCATGGCGCTTATCCCCTGCAACTCGGGCGCATCCAGTTTCTGGTGCTGGAAACTGAAACCGTCCGAGGTGCTGAACCGCGCCACCACCTTGCCGACGCGCGTGCCGGCCAGCAGTTCCGTGTTCGCGCCGCTGCCGCGCACGGCCAGGCTGTCGCCGAAACGGCGGTGGTGGATGTTTGTGTCCGTATCGCTCGGGTCGCCCTCATACGCCACCGTCGGCGCCGCGCTCTCATTGGCCCAGCGGTACAGGCGGAAGGGGCCGTTGTTGCCCGTGGGGGCGTTGGTGGAATCCACCGTCAAATTGCACGCGTAAATCACGCCATCCGAGGCGACCGCGACGACGTTGAGCGGGAAGTTGAGTTCCCCCAGGTGCACACCATTGGTATCGAGTTGGCCGAGGAGCGCACCGTTGTTGCTGTCGAGAATGTAGATCGCGGCGTTGGTGGCCGGATAGCGGCTCACGGTCAGCAGGTGGCCGGTGACGGGATTGCCGGCAATGCTCCTCTGGGTGTGGTTGGTGCTGGACCAAACATAAGCCGTGTCCGGGGCGGTGCTCCACAATGGAGTCAGGCTAAACGACTGGGCTGCCTGCGCACTTGGCGCAGCCGACCCCGCCAGCAAGGCGAGCACCAGCGCCCAGGGAACCGTCAGCAGGCGCACACCCGTTGCGGAAGCGTTTCCAGGCACGTGGTTGGCACGGAGTTGTTGGGTGAGTTGATTCATGCCGACAGCCTGTGCCATCCGGCCATGCGGTTCAAGCTTCTCCTGCCCCCCCCTTCGTTCGAGTTTGCGCCAGAGCCCGGAAGGGTGGAGAGTATGCGCATTAACGCAGAATCAGCCAAGTGACTATGAAACGAAGAGTGTTCCTCAAGACCATCGGCGGTGCCGCTGGCGCCGCGGCGCTGGGCGGGCCAAGGATTTTCGTGAGCGCGAAGCCGGCGCCGAAGGCCGGCCAGCTACAACGCCGACCCCTCGGCCGGACCGGCATGAAGGTCTCGGTGGTGGGGTTCCCCGGCCTGGTGCTTGCCAAGCACGACCAGGAGCAATGCACCGCCGCGCTCCATAGTGCCTTCGAGCGCGGCGTGAATTTCTTCGATGTCGCTCCCGCTTACGGATCGGGCGATGCGGAGATCAAAATGGGGATTGGCCTGCAAGGGCTGGCCCGCCGCAAGTATTATCTTGCGTGCAAAACCAAGAAAAGGGATAAGGCAGGCGCGCAAACGGAGTTGGATCGGTCCTTGCAACGGCTCAAGACGGATTATTTCGACCTCTACCAACTGCACCACCTGGTGCGGCCGGCGGAAGTCACCGATGCCCTTGGGAACGACGGGGCGCTGGAGGTCGCGCTGAAGGCCAAGCAGGCGGGCAAGATCAGGTTCATCGGCTTCTCGGCGCATACGACCAAGAGCGCGGTGCAAGCGTTGAAAGCGTTCAAGTTCGATACCGTGATGTTCCCCATCAACTTCGTGGAATACTATCTGCGGGATTTCGGCAAAGATGTGCTGGCCCTGGCCAACGAGCAGGGGACCGGGGTGATATCCATCAAACCGATTTCCTGGGGCCGGTGGCCCAAGGAAGGCCAGCGAACGCGCGAATGGTGGTATAACTCGGTCGAGGAGCCGCGCCAGGTTGAGCTGGCGATGCGCTTCGTCCTGTCGCAGAAAGGCGTGGCGACCGCGCTGCCGACTTCCTTCCTGGAATTGTTCGACAAGACCATCGAGGCGGCGCGAAAGTTCACGCCCCTGGACGGCGAAGTGGAGGCCGAGTTGAAACAAATGGCCGCCAACCGCGAATCAATCTTCCTGGCCGAGGAACAGCAGGTGGCGCTAAACCTGAACCACTGGACTCCAGTATACCCGGACAGTCCTTATGAGGCTGGCAGCCTTATGGGCTGAGCCAGGGCGCCCGGCTTCCTTACGGTCCTTGCGGTCCTGATTTCGCCCGGTAGAACCGCTGCGGCGCGTTCGTGCTCGAATCGCCGGTGAACTCAATCGTATCGGTCACAATGGTCAAATTCGTGAACGTGGACCATTGGCTCAGGTTGGCACTGGTTTCGATCTCATAGCTCCCAGGCTCGCCGCTCAGGACGAATCGAACCCGGCCGTCAGGCAGCACACTGACGACGTCGAACTTCGACGGCAGCGGCAGGCTGACGGTCAGGAGGGCATCGGCACTCGTGACCAGGCCGCCCGCGTTGGCCACCGCCACACAGTAAACACCCCCGGTTTGCACGTTCGCGCGCGAGTAACTGCTGGCGGTGGCACCCGGGATCGGCGTGCCATCCAACCGCCATTGATAACTGGGCGCAGGAACGCCACCAGCCACGACGCCGAACGTCACAGTGGACCCCGCCTTCACCATCTGGCTTTGCGGCTGGCTGGTGATGTAAGGCGGCGCGTTGGAGGTCAGGCGCTCGACGCGCACATTGTCAAAAACGCCGAAGCTCAAATTCGTGTTATCCGAGAGCGAAGCATAATAGTCCCAATACCCGAGCGAAATATTGCTTCCCGGCAAAGCCGCGCTACTAACGGTCGCGATTCGCAGGCCATCAATCGCCCATTCCACAGTCGTTCCCTGCTTGGTAATCATGACGTCGCGCCAGGCGAATCCGATGCTACCCACTTCGAGCGCGCCGGTTTGGGACTGAGCGCTCGGGGCGGTTTGGCCGCCGGGGAATGCCGCCGCGTAATACGAGTTCAGGTTGCCGCGCGCGTTCGAGGCCGTCCCGGCCGCATACACACCCGTAGCGACTCCTTGGATCGCTGTCCCGCTGAAAGCACAAAAATCGGCTATGCCGGTTGTATCCCCGGCTTGTCCTTCACCGTCCGCGGCGAACCAGGTTCCGTCCGCCGTGGTGCCCGAGCCCGTCCAGAGCACGCTGGTCCCGGCGGTGCCAACGCCGGCGGTGCCATGCTGGGTGGAGCCGGTCCCGCCGGCAGGGAATGGTCCATTGGCGTTCATCCACAGGTTGAACCGCAGGCGGTAGTTCCCCGAGAAACTCCGTCCCACGGGTGAGAGGCTCAGCGCCGCGGCAACGCCGTTCGCCATGTTGGCCTCGCACTTGAGGCCGCGGGTGGTGCCGCCCGCGCCAGGGGCTGACGGAATGCCCAGCGCGCCATAGTTCCAATTGAACGTCACCCGCGTATCTGCCGAAGATCGGTTTAGCGTCCAGTTGCCCGCCGTGCTGACGTCGAAGTTGTCCGAGTACAACACCTCCGGATACAAGTAGATCACCAGCGTCGCGACCTGACTGGTGGCCATGCCGAAGGCGTTGGAGACCACGACATCGTAATTGCCCGAATGCGACGTTTGTGCCGGGGACCGCGTCAACACGCTGGTGGTCGCCCCGGCCACATTCTCGCCATTAAACCGCCATTGATAACTGACGGGCTGAGTCCCGGTGGCGGTGACCGTGAGGGTGGCATTCGAGCCCTGGTAAGCCGTTCCGTTTGCCGGAGGAGTGATGATCGCCGCGGCTACGTTGGTGGCCAGTGGCAGCATTAAGAACGTCAGGATGTCCGACATGTACTGGTTTCGCCGGGTGCTGCTGGTGATCGTCTCGAAGGGGAATCCGAAGAACACCACGCGGCCCCCGCCCGCGGAACCGTCGTATTGCACCGCGGCCGCTGAGCCGCCCGAATAATTCAGCGCGGGCGCCGTCCCGGGCCCGTAAGCCGCGACCACATCCGGGCTTTGCACCCAGTATATGCCGCCAGAGCCATCATCAATCGTGGAACTGGCGCGGCCCGCAAAGACTGCGCCCGCCACAGAAACGGCCGTGTAAATTGCCGAGTTGTCATTGGCGAATGCCACGCGAAGCTGCTCGTGCAGGAAATTACGATCGGCGGTGGTCGGCCCCGAGACACGGTCCAGGTCGTAAGCAATGTTGGCGCCCGAAGCAAACAACCTTCCCCCGCCGGCCAGGTACGCGCTGACCCTGGATTGCTCGGCGCTGCTGAAAGTCTCCCCGGCGACAGTCTCGTTCCCGCAGGCCCAAATCACAACATTGTAGTTCGACAGTTGAACTAGATTGCTTGTGATCGCCTCGTTCTGGCAGGAATCAAAGGCCATCCCGTGAGCGCTGATGGCTTTCCCATGCGGCACGACGTAATCGAAGGCGTTGACGCGGCGCGGCCAGACCCGCTCGATCGCTCCGCTGCCGTCCGGGGGGCCGTAGTTTCGCGCGCCAATGTTCATGCGCAAATTCGTTGTGCGATCGAACCGGTCGAACCCGTTCACCACCAGCACCCGCGGCGCGTCGCTCGTGGCCGGGGTCCGGCAGCCCACTACTTCCGAAGGCAGCGACTCGCCGCCCGCATTCGCCGCCGTGATCCTGAAGTAATAATCTGTCCCCGCTGCCAGACCCGACACGGTGTAGCTCGTTACATTGCCGACCGAGACGGGATGGCCGAAGCCATAACCATTGGTGGAACGATAAATGACGTAATTGGTGGGTGCCTGGCTGCCGCCCACGCTCGGCGGGACGGCCCATCGCAGTGTGATATCGCCATTGGTGGAACCGAGCGCGCGCGGGTTGGTGGGCGGCTCGGGCAGAAACGCCAGCGGTCCCGAACCATACGTGTCCATGTATTTGACCACCCCGTGCATTGCCGCTTTGCCGACCGCCGCCCGCGCTTTCGCATCCTTCAGCAGCGCGACATCCGTTTCGTCGTCATGGTATGCGACCTCGATGATCGTCGCCGGCATCTCGTAGTCGAACAAGCGGCCGTCAATTTCCGAGTAGCCCCCGGAGTAGGTGACGGTGGTGTTGTTGTGCCAGGGAAACTCCAGCGGCGGCGATCCGAGTGCCACAAGATCATTGTTGACTTCCGCGCCGCAAATCTGCGCCAGTTCCGCCTGGTTGGGCGTAGGGTCGCCGGTGATCAGGGCAACCGTCCCGCGCCCGCCCCCCGCATTCGAATGGAAGCTAATGTGTATGCGGTCATTCACGGTCCCGGATTCCGCACGGTTCATCTCCGCGGAGATCTGGGGCGGGGTGGACCAGCTATCCCTCTGATCGTCGGAGCCCGAATCGTAAATGGAAGTCGGCATCCCCACGCCCAGGCCCGCCTCCACCCAGTAGCGGCAGTTTTCCTCTTCCCGCGGGTAGTTCGAGATACCGCCTCCGCGGTTGATACTGCCCATGCCGTTCCCGAACCGGATCGCGTCGGCGATGACAACGCTGCCATTGGTCGAGGACCGCAGGTTGCTCACAATGACCGCCCCCACCGCCGCGTTGGCGCCGGCGTTGAAGTAGTATTCCCCCAGGTACACCCACCCGTTGCCAACCCGGTAATGGGGAATGCGTACCTGGGATTCGCCACCGGTATGAATAATCCGATACAACTGGTCGCCTCGATTGCCCCCGTGAGATGCCCAGCAATACACGGGGTAGTAGCCCGCCGCCGGGATGGTCGGCGTGTATGTCGCTGTCGCCGTCTCCGTGTCTGACAAATTCGCGTACCGGTATGCCACGTCCCCGGTGGTGCCGTAGAAGTAATTGGTGGCCAAACTGTTGAACCAGGTGCCGGCAAAAGCCACTGAGGTGGCATCATTATCGAGCACGACCTCGTTGTTCTGGTAACCCAACGGCCGGCAGGGAATTACCACCGCTCCCGCGTTGAAGCAGTAGGTGGCGAACATGTTCAACTGGTCAATATTCCCGTAATCCTCGTTCATCTCCAACAGCTCGGGGCGGAGCAAGACCCAAGACGACAAATACGTCCAGCCGTGCCCGCAGTTCATAAACACCAATTTGCCCGAAAGCGCGCCGGCCGGCTGGCGCGCCGCCGGGGCGATGGGGCCGTAGGACGGTGCCGCTATGGGTTTGCCCGGGTCTTGCGGCGGGACATCAATGCTCGACCAATCGGGCGATGGCGGCAGTTTGGGTATCAGAGATTCATCCACCATTCGGTCTTCCATGCCGGACAGGGCACAGCAGGCGATAGCGAGGAAGCAGGCGGGGAGGACGGCGCGAAGGAAACGACTAGACATCACCCTATCATGCGGATTTCCGGCCAAATGACAACCATTAATTCCGGTCATCCTTATCCACCTCAATCCTAAGCGAAGGCACGGCGGTTTTGCCGCAAACCGCCGTCCCCCGGCGCTCTCGGCGAGAACGCCCTACCTTTCCAGTTGACAACCTTTGCCCTCCCGCACACCCTCGCCTACAATATGCAACATGACTGGGAGTTGATTCCTGGTTTGGGGTTCAGTGAGAAACGGAATTGCACATTTTACTCTAGTAGATTCATTGAGTCCTTCGCACGGGGCGCGTCATAGGGCCTCGCCCGCAACACCGAAATTGCCAGCTAACATCATGAACCTGATTAAGCAAGAACTGCATCGCCTGTTTGCCGCCATCGCCATTGGCTCGCTCACGCTCAACGTCGCTGGCGCGGCGGAGACGGAATCCGCCGCACCGAGCGCCCGCAAGTCACCCGATTGGTTGCGGAGCGCGGTCGTGTACGAGGTCTTCACCCGCAACTTCTCTCCGGCCGGCGATTTCAACGGCATCACCAGCCGATTGGATGAGTTGAAGGATCTGGGCGTGGACATCCTGTGGCTCATGCCGATCAACCCGGTCGGCGAGAAGCTCAAGAAGGGCACTCTCGGCAGCCCTTACTGCGTGCGCGACTTTCATGCCATCAACCCCGCCTGCGGCACCACCAACGACTTCAAGCGACTGGTTGAGGAAGTCCACAAGCGCGACATGAAGATCATCATAGATATCGTGGCCGGTCAGACCTCCTGGGACAGCGCGCTGATGGCACATCCCGAGTATTACCTGAAGAATGAGAAAGGGCAGATCATCCCGCCCAATCCCGCCTGGACGGATGTGGCCGGGTTGAATTACGAGAACAGCGACCTGCGCCGCTACATGATTGACATGATGAAATACTGGCTGAAGAACTTCAACCTGGACGGCTTCCGCTGCGATGTGGCCTACACGGTGCCGGTGGATTTCTGGGAAACTGCCCGGGCTGAACTCGAAAAGGTCAACCCTCAGCTCATTATCATCGCGGACGCGGGCGCCCGGCCATCGCTGCTGACCAAGGCCTTCGACATGGATTACTCCTGGAACCTCTACTCGTGGCTGAAGAACGTCATGGACAGCGTATCCACCGCCGATATGTTGAGGCAGTCGTTTGAGCACACCCATCAGCAGTTCCCCAAGGGCGTGTTGCACCTCAGATTCACCGACAATCAATCCGAGACCCGCGCGACGGTGCGCTACGGCTTGCGCGGAGCGCTCGCGGCCCAGGTCCTGATGCTGACGCTCGACGGCGTGCCGCTCTTCTACAATGGCCAGGAAGTGGGCGATGCGACCGAATCCGGCGACCCGGCGATGTTTGAGAAAATGCCGGTGTTCTGGAATCCCGGCGGGCGCCCGCCGCTGCGCGACATCTACCGGGATCTTATCAAGCTTCGCAAGAAATACGCTGCCTTCTGCAACGAGGACGTTATCTGGGTCCAGAACTCGGCTCCCGGAGAAGTGGTCAGCTTCCTGCGGCGTGATGCCAAGGACGAGTTCCTTGTCTTGATCAACCTTTCCAGCCGCCGCGCGGCCGGCACGCTGGAAATGCCCAGTCAGGAAGGCTTTGGCGCGGTGAAGATCACCGGCATGCCCGAACCGCTCAACACCGCCCTTCCCGACTTCAACCTGAATGGCTACGGCTGGTACATCTTTCACCGTTCCGGTTCCAAGTAGCGGGGGAATAACACCTCAAGGGAATCTCCGGCATTGGGCATGACCGGAACCCTGCTTCAGTAACACAGAGGCAAGCCTCGGGTGCGGTTGCCGGCTACCTGGCCGGAGATTGTGGAATTCTAATGTGCCGGGTCAAGGGTTCGAGGTGTCGCCCCCCCCTGCTCAAAGGTCTCCTGCGGTAATTCGGTCCCCGATACTTGCCACTTTGGGCACGGCTTCGTCTGTGCTATTTTCCCCCATGAACATGGTGAAACCGGTAGCTGGCCTGGCCACAGCCGCCGCGCTGTCGGCGCTCCTTCTGACTGGCTGCTCGCGCGCCTCATCGCAGACCACCGCCACTACTCCCCCCAGTGGTTCACCCTCAAGCACCAATGCTGCCATGCAGAAATTCCAAAAGCCCCCCATCGCCGATCTGAAGCGGAAGCTGACACCGATGCAGTTCGCTGTCACCCAGCAGTCAGCCACCGAACCGAGCTTCCGCAACGAGTTCTGGAACAACCACCGCCCGGGTATCTACGTGGACATTGTCTCGGGCGAGCCGCTTTTCAGCTCGCTGGACAAGTTTGACTCCGGTTGCGGGTGGCCCAGCTTCTCCCGCCCGCTCGTGACCAACGCGGTCGCCGAGAGCCCGGACTATTCCCATGGCATGGTCCGCACTGAAGTGCGCTCCACCGCCGCAGATTCGCACCTCGGCCACGTCTTCAATGACGGCCCCGGTCCCACGGGCCTCCGTTACTGCATCAATTCCGCTTCCCTGCGCTTCATCCCTTTAGCGGAAATCAAGCGCGCCGGCTACGAGGCCTGCCTGGAGCCGTTCATCAAAGCCGGTCTCTACCAGCCCAATGACACCAACCAGGCTGCGCCCGCCAAAAAGTGACTTCGCGGGGGCGCGATTAGGATTGAGCCGGCCGCGGGCTTGAAGCATCATTCGGGCATCTCGGATCTAACGCCTTAACCATATGCTAGTCGTTCATGTCCATGTTCACGTGAAGCCGGAATTCGTTGAGGCTTTCAAACAGGCCAGCCTGGCCAATGCGCGGGAGAGCATCAAGGAACCGGGCATTGCGCGCTTTGATTGCGTTCAGCAGCAGGATGACCCGACGCGTTTCGTGCTGGTGGAAGCCTACCGCACCCCGCAGGCGCCCGCGGCCCATAAGGACACCGCCCATTACCAGGCCTGGCGCGATGCCGTCGCGCCCATGATGGCCGAGCCGCGCGCCAGCGTGAAATTCACAAGTCTTTTCCCGGAAGAGTCCGCCTGGTGACGCGCGGTCGGCTTGGTTCCCCCAGTCATGCGCTTTGAATTTGCCACGGCAACCCGCATCATCTGCGGTGCCGGCGCGCTGCACGACGTTGGCCCGCTCGCCCGGGATTTCGGGCCGAACGTCCTGGTTGTGACCGGCTCCGACCCGCGCCGGGCGGCTCCGGTGCTCGCGCTGTTGCGGGAGCACGGTCTGGCCAGCAGCGTCTTCTCGGTTCGCGGCGAGCCGAAGCCCGAGACTGTCCGGCAAGGTGTGGCGCTCGCGCGGGAGTTGCATTGCACCCTCATCATCGCCTTCGGCGGCGGCAGCGTAGTGGACGCCGGCAAAGCTATCGCCGCCATGCTCGCCAACTCCGGCGAGTTGCTCGACTACCTCGAAGTGATCGGGCACGGCAAGGCGCTCACCCAGCCCTCGGTCCCGTTCATCGCCATCCCCACCACCGCCGGCACGGGCTCCGAAGTCACCCGCAACGCTGTGCTTGCCTCGCCGCAGCATCGCGTGAAGGTCAGCCTGCGCAGTCCCTTCATGTTGCCGAAGGTGGCAGTCGTTGACCCGGAGCTGACCTATGACTTGCCGCCCGCCCTCACCGCCAGCACCGGCCTCGATGCTCTCACGCAGCTCATCGAGCCTTACGTCTCCTCTCGCGCCAACCCGATGACCGATGCGCTTTGCGTGGAAGGCATCCGCCGGGCGGCCCGCTCCTTGCGGACTGCCTTTGCGGATGGCCGCCACGCCGCTGCCCGGATGGATATGTGCGTGGCCAGCCTCTTCGGCGGACTGGCGCTGGCGAACGCCGGCCTCGGAGCCGTGCACGGCTTTGCCGGGCCCATTGGCGGCCAGTTCCCCGCGCCCCACGGGGCCGTCTGCGCCGCTCTGCTGCCGCACGTGATGGAAGGAAACCTGCGTGCCCTGCGCCAGCGCCTGCCGGGCGCCGGCGGTCTGCGCCGCTACGACGAGGTGGCGCGATTGCTGACCGGCAGCGCGACCGCGACTGCCGAGGCCGGCGTCGAGTGGGTCCGCAGGCTGGTCGCCGATCTGCGCATCCCCAGCCTGGGCCATTACGGCCTCACTGCCGAGCACACCGCCGAACTGGTGCCGAAAGCCTTCCAGGCCAGCAGCATGAAGGCGAACCCGATTGCCCTTACCCCGGAAGAGTTGGGCGCGATCTTGCAGCGAGCGCTCTGATCGCAAACGCAATCCCGGCTCGCGATGTCTCGCGGGCTGTTGTGCCCGGACCTACTTCACCAGTGTCAGGCTCCACGGGTAACGATAGGCTTCCCCGTTGTTGGCCTTGATGCCAGCGATAATCGCGAAGACCAGCCCGGCCAATCCGATCACCACCACCACCGGGACCAGCAGGAAGCCGATACAGACAAAGGACAGCAGGACGGCAGCAATGACGCCGACGAGCAGCGCAATCAGCACCGTGAGTTGAAAGTTCAGAGCCGCCTTGCCGTGTTCCTCCACCGAGGGGAACTCGTTCTTCTTGATCTGCCAAATCAGCAGCGGGCCCAGGACGTTGCCGAAGGGAATTGCGTAACCCGCCAGGGCACTGAGGTGGCAGAACATGTTCCACATGCGAGCCTGGCTCTCATTGCCGGACGCAGCGGACGGTGGCGTCTGGGGCGGTTGAACCGGCGGTACAGGAGGATTCTCTGGCATAGGCTTCAGGAGTTAGTTTGTTGACCTTGCGTAAACCATCGAGGATCGACTCTCGATCGAGTTCATAGCCGCGACTATAAGCCACACGAAACCGGTGTCAAGACTAAGGCGCTCTCTCCCGGCTCATTTGGTCACTACCTCATTCGGGAGCAGGCGCGCACGCCAATTCCCTGCAAAAGAGCGTCAACCCTTCTGTCTGTTCGGCACTTAATGGCTCCAGGCTGCACCGGAGAGAGTGCGCCGTTCCCCAGCTACCACCTTCCGCCAACTGTCCAAAAATTGGACAGAACAGCGCGGCGGCACCGTGTCGCACCGGCTAGACCATGGTGCAATCCCTGTGTGTATGCCATGGGGAGCGCTCCCCATGGGATACACACAGGGGCCTCGCCGGGTTCGCATCGGTATCTAACCGGGCTGTCGGGCCCAATCCAGCCTGCCTCGCCCAAGCTGAAGGATGTGCTGGTCATGACAGGAAATGCCAGCAGCGGTGCTGGTTCTGTAAGCCCAGTGCGCGACAAAATGGCAGGACCGGCGGCAGAGATATTGCCCTGCCCTTGACACCCCTTGGACGGCTGATAGAGTTGCGCACGTGAGTGAACCCAACAAGAATCGCTCCATTCAACTCGTTGCGGTGAGGGTGGTCACACCCTTCCATTCCCCAGCGTGAAAGACCTCAAGCTTGCCATCGGCGCGGATCACGGCGGGTTCGAGCTCAAAAACCAGCTCCTGGGCTGGTTGCGCGAGAAGGGTTGCTCCGTCCAGGATTGCGGCACCCACAGCAAGGAGGCCGTTGATTACCCCCGCATTGCCTATACGGTGGCGCGACTGGTAGCCGGCGGCCAGTGCGACCTGGGCATCATGATTGACGGGGCCGGCATCGGCTCCGCCATGACGGCCAACAAGGTGCGCGGGATCCGGGCGGCAGCCTGCTACAGTGTCGCCCTGGCCAGGAACAGCCGCGAGCACAATGACGCCAACGTGCTGACACTCGGGGCGGCACAGACCAGTTTCGAGCAGGCGGCGCCCATCGTGGAGATGTTCCTCACCGCCGAGTGCGTCGAGGAGCGTCACCGCAAGCGGGCGCAACTCATCAACGCCGTCCAGGAAGGCCCCATCGAGGTCGGCCCGCACCAGGCCACGCTGCTGGGCAGCGTCGGCGAGCCCCGCCCCGCCCCGGCCGAGCCGGACGTGGAGAAAGTTGCCAGGCGGGTCAAGGAGCTGCTGGCCGCGCAGGGCGCACCGGCCGCGCCCCCGCCCGTTACGCCGCCGTTGAACATCCCGCAACTCATTGACCACACCATCCTGCGCCCCGACACCACCAGGGCCGACATCGAGCAGCTTTGCCGCGAGGCGCGCCAGCACAAGTTCTATTCCGTGTGCGTAAACCCGACGTGGGTCTCGCTCGCCCGCCGGCTGCTGGACGGCTCGGGCGTGAAGGTCTGCTGCGTGGTCGGCTTCCCGCTCGGCGCGCAACCCCCGGAGAGCAAGGCCATGGAAGCCCGCGCTGCCATCCGGCACGGCGCCAAGGAAATTGACATGGTCATCAACGTCGGCGCGCTCAAGAGCGGCGACGACGCCCTGGTACTGCGCGACATTCGCTCGGTCGTCGAGGCCTGCCGCGACGGCAGCGCCAGGTGCAAGGTGATCCTCGAAACTTCCTTGCTGACCAACGAAGAAAAGGGGCGCGCCTGCGAAATCGCCGTCAAAGCCCGGGCTGATTTCGTGAAGACCTCGACTGGTTTCAGCACCGGCGGGGCGACCGTGGAGGACGTGGCTCTGATGAGCCGGATCGTGCGCGAGCACAAGCTCGGGGTAAAAGCCTCCGGGGGCATCCGCACGCTGGCCGATCTGCGCCGCATGGTGCAGGCCGGCGCCACGCGCATCGGCACCAGCAGCGGCATCAAGATCCTCCAGGAAGCCGCCGGTCAGGCCGTCACGGGTGACGCAGCCAAATATTGAAGGATAGAATCATGGCAGACCTACGCTCATACATATTTCTGGACAGCCTGCAGCCGCAGGTGGCGTCGTTCTTTGCGACCGTCTCGCAGGGCTTCCTGCCCATTGCTGGACAAGCCTCCCTCTTCGTTGAGATTTCTCCCGGCATGGAGATCAACTTCGTGACCGACGTGGCGCTCAAGTGCACCAAGGTCACGCCCGGCATGCAAATCATCGAGCGCCTCTACGGCATGCTGGAGATCCATGCGGAGTCACAGGCGGACGTGCGCTCTGCCGGCGCGGCCATCCTGGAGGCGCTCGGGCTGAAGGAGGAAGACCGCTACAAGCCGGTCATCTACAGCAACAGCATCATTCGCCAGATTGACGACCACCACACGATGCTGATCAACCGCACCCGGCACGGCAACATGATCCTGCCCGGCCAGAGCCTCTTCACGATGGAAGTGGCCCCCGCCGCCTACGCCGCGTTTGCCGCGAACGAGGCCGAGAAGACCGCCGAGATCAACATCCTCGAAATCCGCGCCTTTGGCAGCTTCGGCCGTCTCTATCTCGGCGGCGAAGAGAAGGACATTGACGTCGCGTCCAAAGCGGCCGAAGCCGCCATCAACAGCCTCACCGGCCGCCCGATGAAGGGCAGCAGCGCGTAATCCGTTTAGAACTGATCGCAACACACAACACAGACAACGTAAGGAGAACACATATGGCAGAAGCATTAGGCTTGCTCGAAACACGGTCCTTCGCCGCAATGGTGGAAGGCGCCGACGCAATGGTTAAGGCCGCCAAGGTCGAACTCGTCAGCTTTGAGAAGACCGGCGGCGGTTACGTCACGGCGGTCGTCCGCGGCGACGTCGCCGCAGTGAAGGCCGCGACCGATGCCGGCCGCCTCGCCGCCAGCCGCGTGGGCGAGATGGTCGCCGTGCACGTCATCCCTCGCCCGCACACAAACGTGGACGAAGTGCTGCCGCTGGGCCGGGGCACGAAGGCCGCCAAGAAGTAACGCCAATCTCGTCGCCGGGCCGGGCCGCGTTGGTCCGCCCCGGCAGGAGCCGTTTATGACTCTTGGGAAAGTAGTCGGCACGCTTGTCGCCACGCGCAAGGAAGCCAGCATGGACGGCCTGAAGTTCATGGTCGTCAAGACCGTGGATACGGAAGGCAAGGAAACCGGCGGCCATGTCGTCGCCGCGGACGCCGTCGGGGTCGGCCCCGGCGAAATGGTCCTCATCGCCGCCGGCAGCTCGGCCCGCCAGACCGTGGCGACGCAGAACCGCCCTTGCGACGCCGTCATCATGGCCATCGTGGATAGCTGGGAAATCGGCGGAGTGGATAAGTACAAAAAGGACTAGGTGAAGCGTGTCCGGCCTTAGCGACCAGGAAATCGAGGCTATCGCGCAGCACATCGTCGCCGATTTGACCGGGGGCGGTGGTGGAGGGGGTGCGCGCCCGGACCGGTCAGCCGGGCTGTCGCTGGCGGGCGAATTGGGCATCTTCGACGGCATTGACCAGGCGGTGCGCGCGGCCCGGGACGCCTTTGTCCAATTCGACGACATGGGCCTGCAGAAACGCAACGCCGTCATCGCCGCCATGCGGGACGCGATGCGCGAGCACGGCCAGGCGCTGGCCCGCGAAGCGCACGAGGAAACCGGGCTGGGTCGTTACGAGGACAAGATCCTCAAAAACCAGCTCGTCACGGAGAAGACCCCCGGCACGGAAGACCTGCAGCCGCAGGCCATCACCGGCGACCACGGACTCAACCTCACCGAACCTGCTCCCTACGGTGTCATTGCCGCTATCACCCCGACCACCAACCCGACCTCAACGATCATCAACAACGCCATAGGGATGATCGCAGCGGGCAACGCCGTCGTCTTCAATGTCCACCCCAACGCCCGGCGCGTCTCCTGCCACAACGTCGCGCTGCTCAACAAAGCCATCCTGGCCGCCGGCGGACCGCGCAACCTCATCACCTGCATTGCCAATCCTACTGTCGAGAGCGCGCAGGCGTTGATGAAACATCCCGGCATCCGGCTCGTGGTCGTCACGGGCGGCGGCGGCGTGGTCAAGGCGGCGATGGAGTCGGGCAAGCGCGCCATCTGCGCCGGCCCCGGCAATCCGCCGGTGGTAGTGGATGAGACGGCGGATATTGACAAAGCGGCGCGGGACATTGTCTTCGGCGCTTCCTTCGACAACAACATCATCTGCGCCGACGAAAAGGAATGCCTCGTTGTTTCGAGCGTGGCGGACAAGCTGATCCAGGGCATGATATACAACGGCGCGGCGCTGGTTTGGAAAGACCAGTTGCCGGCGCTGGAGAAGGTCATCTTCAAGAAGACCCGCGGACCGCGCAAGGAAGCCGAGATAGACCGCTCCCTCATTGGCAAGAACGCGAGCGTCATCCTCCAGAAGGCCGGCATCACCTGCGACGAATCCGTGCGGCTGGGCATCGTCGAAGTGGACCACGACCACCCGCTGCTCTGGACCGAGCAAATGATGCCGATCCTGCCGGTCACACGCGTGCGCGATGCCGACGAAGGCATTGATTTGGCCATCGCGCTGGAGCATCCGCGCCGCCACACCTTCGTCATGCACTCCGACAACCTGTCCCACCTCAGCCGCATGGCGCGCGAGTGCGACGCCAGCATCTTTGTGAAGAACGGCCCCTCGCAGGCTGGCTTGGGCTGGAAGGGCGAGGGGCCCACCTCGTTCACCATTGCCAGTCCGACCGGCGAAGGCATGACCAGCGCGCGCAGCTTCTCCCGCTGGCGCCGCTGCACGCTGGTCGGCGCATTCAGGATCGTCTAATGAGGACCTACCCGGCCATCGCGGTCATCGAGTTCAGCAGCATCGCCGACGGCATCTGCTGCACCGACGCGCTGCTGAAGAAGGCGCCCATCGCCATGATTAAGTCCGGCACCGTCAGCCGCGGCCGTTACCTCATCGTCATTGGCGGCTCGACCAGTTCGGTCGAGGAGTCGCTCAACGAGGCGCTGGAGGCCGGCCAGGCCAGCCGGCTCGATCATGCCTTCCTCCCCGACGTTCACGAACAGGTGCACAATGCCGTCCTCGGCCAGCGACAGCCGGTCATCCAGGACGCAGTGGCTATTCTGGAAACAGATACGGTCGCCGCCAATGTTCGCGCCGCCGAGCTGGCGCTCAAGGGCACCCGGGTGCGGCTGACGGAGCTGCGCCTCGCCGAATACGAGATGTCGGGCAAGGCGATCAGCCTCTTCAACGGCGAGTTGCACGAAGTCCAGGCCGCCATGGAGCTGGCTTGCGACTTCCTGCGTGGCCGGAAGGAATACATCCAGCACCGCATCATTGCCCGGCCGCACGAGACGGTGCTGCAGCAACTCGACAACGGCACCCGGTTCGCCGGGGCCAGGCCGATCGAACTTGAGGGCGAGGAGGTATCCTGATGCTGCTCGGCAAGGTCATCGGCACCCTCACGCCGTGCGCTGTATATAAGGGCCTTGAAGGCGTGCCTATGCTCTGGGTCCAACCCCTCGACAAACAAGGCAGCCCCAAAGGTGAGCCGCTCGTCGCCTGCGATTCGACCCGCGCCGCAGGCCCGGGCGAACTTATCTACTATGAAGGCGGACGCGAAGCCGCTCTGGCGCTCGATCCCTGGTTTGTCCCCGTGGATCACACCATCATCGGCATCGTGGACGACTTGCACATCCCGTCATGATCATTGGCACCGTCAGGGGGGACATCGTCTCGACCATTCATCACCCTTTCTGCACCGGCAAGAAGCTGCTGGTGGTTGAGAAGGAAGACCCGTCCGGCAAGCCCGGCGGCTACCTTATCGCGATGGACGGCGGATTCCAGGCCGGCGTCGGCGAGCGCGTGCTGGTCATTGACGAAGGCAACTCCGCCCGCCAGATCGTCGGCGACGCCAACGCCCCCGTCCGCTCGATAATTGTCGGAGTGATTGACCGCATTGACATTGCAGACTGAGGCGCAGGGGCAGGAACAGCGCCTGGGGGAGGGCTTTAGGCCAGAGGGGGCTTTATTTGCTGCCCTCCTTTGCTGGCTCCCCTCCCAAGTATGGTCTATATTAGGCCCAGTGCGTCGTTGACGCGGCGAGTGAACCCACGCATGAAGCAGGAACGGATCACGGCAAGAGGCCAGGCATTCACGCTGGTTGAATTGCTGGTGGTGATCGCCATCATCGCGATCCTCGCCGCCCTGCTGCTGCCTGCGCTGCACGTTGCCAAGGTCAAGGCCCAAGGCATCTACTGCATGAATGGCCATCGCCAGCTCTGCATGGCCTGGCGCATGTACACCGAGGACAGCAACGACATTCTGGTTTACGCCAGCACCAGCGGCTATGGCAACAACTGGCCCGACCAATACGCCTGGTCGGGCGCCCACATGGATTTTAACCCGGGCAACCGGGCCAACTGGGATCCGGAATACGACATGATGAAGCGGCCGCTTTGGCCCTACACGAAGGACGTGCGTCTGTACAAATGCCCCTCCGACCGCTCGACGATCACCGTCGGCGGGGTCGAGAAACCTCGAATCCTCACCATGTCCATGAACCTCTACGTCGGCGGATTCGCGCCCGTGCCCGGCGTGGATCCGCTGCCGGGTGGCACTGACGGCCATTGGTATTTCGCCAGGAACTACCAGGTCTATTCCAAGCTTTCCGCAATCACCGGGGTCTCCTCGCCCGCGCGCATCTTTGTCTTCCTGGACATGCGCGAGGATCGGGTCAACTGGAGCAATTTCATGGCGGATATGTCCGGCTACTCGCCCCGCAATCCGGCACTTTATGCCTTCACAAGCGATCTGCCGGGAATGTACCACCATCGGGCGTGCAGCTTTTCTTTCGCGGATGGCCACTCGGAAATCCGCAAATGGATCGACCCCCGAACGACTCCTCCGCTCGTGCCTGGGGGCGATCCTCTGGCAGTCTATTCCACGCCCTCACCGGGCAATGTGGACGTCGAATGGCTGCAGGAACGCAGCACACGCCTCAAGTAACCGCTGCTTTCCGCGCGCTCCGCAGTGCAGCAGTCGCGGCTTTCGTGCACTGGCCAGCGCGGCTTGAATCCGGCGAGAACCCGTCGTTGCCTGGCGCGCCGGGGTTCGCTACTTCAACGCGGCAACCGCTTCGTCCACGGCTTCGCCGAGCACGGCCAGGCCCTCGCACAGCGCTTCCTCGGTGATGGTCAGCGGCGGCGCGATCTTCACGGTCTGCCCCCACGCGCCCACCGGTGAGAAGAACAGCAGCCCTTTATGAAAGCAGCGCTCGACGATGCTATGCGCTAGGTCATGGTTCGGCTCCTTCTTGCCCGGTTTGGTCATCTGCAGCCCGCCGACCAGCCCCCGGCAACTGTAATGGCCAATGACCTTTCCGTGGCGCTGCTGGATCGCCCGCAAGCCCGGTTCCAGGATCTCGCCCAGCCGGGCGGCGTTGGCGGCGAGGTTTTCCGCAACGATCTTCTTCACGCTGGCAGACGCCGCGGCGCAGCAGACCGGGTTGCCGGTGTGCGTGCTGGTCATCGAGCCCGGCGCAAATTGGTCCATGATCTCCGGGCGGCCGATGACCGCCGAGAGCGGCAGAGAGCTGCTGATGCCTTTGCCGCAGCAGATCACATCGGGCGTGACCTCGTAATGCTCGAAGGCCCAGAACTTGCCGGTGCGGCCAAACCCGGCCTGGACCTCGTCGAAGATCAGCAGCGCGTTCTGTGCTTTGCACCACTGCGCGAGTTGGCGGATATATTCCACCGGAGCAAAGTCCGGCCCCACACCCTGATACGTTTCGAACATCACCCCCGCGACGTTCTCCGGCTGCAGCCCCTTCTTCGCCAGTGTGGCGAGGAACCCTTCGAAGCTCGTGTCCTCGGTCCAATAGCCATCCGGGAAAGGCACCTGCACAATCGCCGGGTCCTCGTTGACAATCCAGTTCTTCTGCCCGGGAATGCCTCCTGCCTGCTGAGCGCCCAGAGTCCGCCCGTGAAAGCCGCGCTCCGCGCCCACAATGCCGATCTTCTGGTTGCCGCCTTTGCGGATGCCGTGCGTGCGCGCCAGCTTGATGGCGCACTCGGTGGCTTCCGAGCCAGTCGTCAGCAGAAACACCTTCTCGAGACCTTTGGGCGCCACCTTGGCGAGCTGTTCGACCAGGGCGGCGCGTTCCTCGCTGGGGAAAACGTAGTTGTGCAGCAGGCCGCTGTTGACCTGGTCCAGGATGGCCTGGCGCACCTCGGGCGCGCCGTGGCCCGCGTTGGTGACGAGCACGCCGCTGCTCCAATCCAGCCAGCGGTTGCCGTATTTGTCATAGACGAAGACGTCCTCGGCCCGGTCCCACACCAGCGGCGGCTGGCCCCGCATGGACTGCGGCTCGAACTGGCGCAGCTTCTCCAGTGTCGGCACCGAATCCGGATGCGGCAACGGCGTGACAATGCGGCGATACTTGGTCTCGACCCGCGCAACGGCGCGCGGCGTAATGCTGAATTCTTTGCCCATAGATAGGACCTCAGGTGAACACGGTTAAGCGCGGAAGAAAAGGCCGAAGTGGAAATGGGAAAGCGGGATGTTCCGCTACCAGTCAACCGGCACGGTCATCTTCTTCCCGAACCGGTTGTGGTAATGCAGTTTCCGGTGTTGAACGCCGTATTCGTGCACGAGCCGGGTGAGCTTCACATCGTAGCAGCAATACTCGGCGATTTCGAGCAGCTTGCCTTCCCGATACCACTGGATGGCCTGCATCCCCTCGGCGGTCTTCTCCACGCCGAACGTGGCGGTGGCGATGGAATCCAGCGAGAGCCGGTGACGCAAGGTTTCCGCCAGCTTGACCATCATATCCAGCGTGGGCAATTGGCGCAGGTCGAACGACGTGTAGCCGTGCAGGACCTCGTAATCGAAGCGCAGGATGTTGAACCCCACCACCAGGCTGGCGTGTTGCAGGTCCGTGATGAGTTCGCTGGCCTGCTTTTCGCCGTAGATCTTGTAGCCGCCTTGCGCGGTGCTGTAAGTCACGCCCACGCTCATGCCCATGCGGTTGATGTGCTCCCAGCCGCCGACATCTTCGGCGGACTTCTGCGTTTCGAGGTCAAAATAGACAATGTTCTTCATCCGGACATCCTGTTGCAGCGGTCGGGCGAGCAAGCCGCCCAGTCACTTTACCGAGCCCCGGCGCCGAGGCAAAATGAATTCCGGCGCGGAAATGGAATTCCGCCGCCACGCGAGCTCATGGAAAGGGTGCGCCGGGAAGCTCTGGAGGTGCACGGCTGGATTTGCACGCATTGGATAGAGGGACCTGCCAACTGCGGCCACGCTCTTGCCCACGCGCTTTCGAAGGAAAAAAGCCGTTCGAAGGGTTAATGAAGGGTGGCGCGCCCGCCGCGACTCGAACGCGGGACCCTCTGCTTAGAAGGCAGATGCTCTATCCAACTGAGCTACGGGCGCAACCATTTGAACTAAGACGCTTTACGGAACCAAGAATTGGATAAATGTTACAGATCACGGGTGAACACCCTGGGCACGAAACCCCAAAGGAAAACCGCGTGGTCTGCGAACCTAATCCGCTTCACGCCATCAAGGACGTATTTCGCACGAACACGCGTTGTCGGCAAGCTCATTGTTCAGACCTCGAAACAACGCCCGCTGCCGGCTGAAAGTCCGCATCCGGACGACCTGGGGAGAGAAGCCCGTGAAGAGGCCGCGAACTTGCATTCCACAATTGACGTCACGATGGCTCTTGCTCACGGGCGCTCCACCTTCACGGAGCGATTAATCGGGAGTGCCGCAATCACTTCTCCCCCTAGGCGATCCCACAAAAACGGCCCAGGGACGACTGACGATGCGGTGGCGCGCTGCACCGGAAGGCAGCGGACCTGGCGGGACCTTGTCTCAAGCGCAGCCCCGCATTAGCGCAGATGGCGGCATTCGAAGAGATGCAGCCGGTGCAACACCCGGCTGCCCCGCTTCACCTCATAGACTCCTAAGCTGGTCACTGTTTCAAACTCACTTTCCAGCACTGCCGGTGGCGACACTAGCGGCGGGGAGGCGACAACCTCCACCTCGCGCCCGCCAAGCCAATTCCAAAACCACCCCGGCTTCAGCCGATCGCCTGCCAATCGCCGAACGAAGATGGCGTTCTGCCCTCGCCGGTTGGTGTCGTAGCGGTACTCCGGCCAGAAGTAGAACTGGTTGCCGGGCGTGGGGGAACTTCGTGGATAAACCAAAGGCGGCGAGGCTCCTCGTGCCGCAGGCAGGTAGAAACTCAACAATCCTGTCAGGCCATAATGATGGGCAATGATGAAGGCCGGTGGTCCTTCTGCTGAAAGCCTCGCGCGCGCGGCTTCGACAATCGTTGCCGCATCCTTCCAGCCTTGCACGCGCCGCAGCGGGTCCAGCGCGGCCGGCAACGGGCGCCCGGCGATCTTGCCGAACAGCCTGCTGTCATGCATGACCACGACCACCGCCAGGCCCAGCACCAGCCCGACGCCCAACCAGCGCGCCACCGCGCGCCCCCCTGCGCGCCACCGGGCGTCCCAGTACGCCACCATCAGGCAGAACATCGGCAGCACGGCGGGCGCAATCCAGTTGGGGTGGATGCCCGAATGCAGGGCGTAGGCCGCGTGCCCCAGGAACACGGGCATGCCCATGCAGAAGAAGTAGAGCCAAAGCGGCCGCTCCTTGCGCTGGCGCCAGAACGCCGCCCCCGCCCACAGCGCCGCCACAAAGAACACCGGATTCAGCAGGCCAAACTCCGCGCCGAGGAACTCTCCAAAATGCCGCAGCGTGGGCTGCCATTGCTTGTCCAGCCCGGCGTTGTCGGCCACATGGGTCACCGTGATCCAATCGTGCTGGGCGTTCCAAATGATCACCGGCACCGTGCAAGTGCAAAACAGCAGCAACGCCAGGTAGGGCCCCGGTTTGCACAGATGCGCCCGCGCCGGACGCCACAGCGCGAAGAACAACGCCCAGCACGCGATCTGGTAAACCGCACTGTACTTGCTCAGGAAATCCAGCCCCAGCGCGAGCCCGGCCAGCAGCCAGTGCCAGGTCCGTCCGCCCGGCTGCGCCGCCCGCCAGCCTACCACCATTGCCAGTGTCCAGCACAGCACCAACGGAGAATCAATCGTCATGAACACGGAGCCGACGCCGAGCAATGGCGTCGCCGTCACCGCCAGCAACAAGAGGAATCCCTGGCGCGCGCCCACTTCCCGGGCCATGAACTGCAACAGCGTCAGACCCAGAACTGCCGCAAACACCGGTGCGAAGAATCGAACACCCAGCTCCGTGTCGCCCCATAGCCCCGTCCCGGCAAACTGAATGAGCGCAATGCCCAGCGGCTTGCTGAAGTAGGATAGCGCCAGGTGCTTGGACCAAAGCCATTGGTAGGCCTCGTCTTCGCTCAGCAGGATCGTGCCGGAGGCAATATAGTTCAGCCTGAACAGAAGCAGTCCTGCGATCAGCAGCCAGCCCAGCCGCAGCCATTGCCGGTCAGCCGCCGCCGCGGTCGTGGATGCGGGAATGTCTATGGGCGGCGCGTCCGGATTGGCCAGGGACGGCAATCTTGCCCACCAAAGCGGAAACCATCGGCGTCCAAGCCAGCTCCAGAGCGTGGTCGCCAGCCAGACCGCCGCCAAGCCCGCACCGGCTCCCAACACCGCACCCACCAGCACGTCTCCCGGGTAATGCACGCCGTTGTAAACGCGCGAAAATGCAACCAACGCACCCACAGCCGCCACCGGCAGCCACCGCCGCCGGTAGAAAACAAACACCACCGCTGTCGCGGCAAACCAGTTGGCAGCGTGCGCCGAGGGCAGGCTGCCGCGACTGGACGAGCGAAGCAGTGCGCGGGTCTCCGGCAGGGCCAAGCCCGGACGAGGACGCCCGATGGCGTCACGAATCACATTGCAGACAAAACCGTCAGCCAGGCTAAGCGCAAGAGCCAGCATCAACACAAAGATGCGCCCCCGGCGGCCTCCTTTCCAAATGAGCAGCAGCCCCGCCGCCAGCAGAAGCGGTATGAAGAAGGCATGACCCGCCAGCAGCGGCATCAACCCGTCAAACGCCGGGTTCGCCAGCGACTGATTCATGACACGAAAAAGCGCCGTGTCGGTTGTTTCCAGCCAGGAAATCATACTTAGAGGCTCGCAGCTTGGCGGATTATGATGCCGCAGTGCAACTGTTTACGCGCACAGCTTCAACCACGGGACAAAGCGCGCTGATCAAACGACAGGAGGAAATGCTCACCTTCTCGCAGCGAGGCCCTTGAACGGCTACGAACTTAACTCACATCGCAATCACACGGAAACGGGTGATGGTATAGCCGCCTATCCGGTTCGAAGGCCAAGCAACGCCCCGACTCCAGAGCGATTGGGTTTAACAAAGCAGACAAAGGCGTGTCTCGGAAAGCCCCACCGCGTCATAGCGGCACGGCGTGGCCGGGTTCGTCAACGGCCACATAGACCACTTCCGCCTGCGTCACCCGCACCGTCTCATGCGGCGGTTGGCGGCGCCGAGCCTCCACCGTCACGCGAACAGTCAGGGACGTATTGCCAAACTTCACGGCCTCGGTATAAAAGCTCACCAGGTCTCCCACAAAGACCGGGGCGATGAATTTGACCTCGTGCATGGCCACTGTCACCAGCGTCTTCTTCGTATGCTGGAGCGCCTCCACCGCCCCGGCCTGGTCAATGTAACTCAGGATGATACCCCCAAAGATCGTCCCCATCGGGTTCGTGTCCCGTGGCATCATCACGACCCGAATGGCGGGCTGCAGTTTGCCTGGCTCGTTCATCTGCGAAGTATGCCCCTGGGAGCGGTCGTTGGCCAGCCCATGGTGTGATGGAAACGCGCCATTATCGCCGGATTCCACACTGCATGTTCAGCGCCCAGCGGGCGGGCGCAAGGTCGCCACCCGAAAACTCAACTGATCCCCCGGCTTTTACGCTCCAGGCACTGCAGGATTCGCCGGTGGGCGCTGGCGAATGCCAGCCGCTTCAGCCGGTCGCGACCCACCCATTGGCCACCGGCCGCCCCGGTCCACGCAGAGCGAGGGGCCGTGACCCAATACGCTTCCAGGGTGACGCGATAGCGGGTGATGGAATGCTTGATCACGTCCAAACGTTCGAGCTTTCCCGGTCGCACTCCCAAGACGCTGCGGGCCGCGCCCGGCAGAGCGGAATCCCCGGATGCCACTTCCAGGTTGGGAAACTCCCACAGGCGTGCGTTGACCACACCTGCGGGCCTTTGGCGAACGAGGAAGCGATCGTCCTGCTGAACCACGAACGCCGCGAAACGGCGTGGTGTGGCACGGACGCGGCGGCGGCCTTCGGGCAGTTGATCAACCCGGCCCTGCCGATAGGCAACACACTGTTTCACAAGCGGACAGCAGCCGCACCGGGGTTGCCGGGGCGCGCAGATCAGCGCCCCCAGTTCCATCAGGGACTGGTTGAACCGTGAGCACGCCCGCCGCTCCGTGGTCCTGGCGGCAGCACACACCAGCTTCTCCGCAAGCTGCCACAGACGCGCGTTGGTCTTCTGCGCGCGGGGATTGCCAGTGATCCCGTATAATCGTGCCAGGACGCGAACCACGTTGCCATCCAGGATCGGCTTCGGCTGGTTGAACGCGATGCTGCATATGGCCCCGGCGGTGTAGCGGCCAATGCCCGGCAGCGCCAGCAGGTTGTCGTAGTCTCGCGGAAACACCCCACCAAGTTGCTGGCGAATGATCCGCGCGGCCCGTTGCAGGTTGCGAACGCGGGAATAGTAACCCAGTCCCTCCCAGAGCTTGTGGAGCCTCTGCGGCCGGGCCTTTGCCAGGGCCTCGAGATTCGGGAGAGCGCGCATCCACCGCTCCCAGTAGGGCTGGACTGTCCTGACCTGCGTCTGCTGAAGCATAATTTCGGACACATATACACAGTACGGGTCTTTGCAATACGGTTCCCGTCTCCAAGGTAAATCTCTGGCATTCCTTGCGTACCACGGCAGCAGGGCCGAAACTACAGCGTTAATCTTGTTCAATTCTGGCGAATCTTGGGTTGCGCCTATAAAAAAGTCAAAAAGTTGCGTGGCGGGGTGTCGCCAAGCTCGCCAGCAAGTCAAAACCTGGCTTGACCGCCAAACCGCATAGAAAAGAATCACGTCCAGAGGCAACAAGCGCACCCGCAAGCCAAGCTAGAGCGCAACACAGCCCTATCACCGCACGATTGCCGCCAGTCCAGACAATTAGACTTACTTCCTTGTACGACGTGTTTTTCCTCTAAGTTTGGAGGGGATACGGACAAGCAATCCCGTTTCGGGCAGGTCTGGTGCAAGCAGTTCATGGACTCCAAGCCCGTATGCTTTGGCCAGTTTCTCCACCGTGGAAAGTCGCAGGTCAATCCGCTTCCCTATTTCAATCAGTTGGTAGTACTTGTAGGCCACCCCTGAAAGCTCGCTGAATTGCTCCTGAGTGAGAGAATGCCGTTTCCGCAGTTCTCTCAGGCGCACAACCAACAGCTTGCCCGTTGTGGACTTTGGCACCCTGCCAGCGTAGTCGTGGCCACATAATGCCAACACCCAAGGACTGATAGTGTTTTAGGCTTGTCACCGTTGTCAAAATATGCTGAAATTAGCTTTGGAATGACACAATAATACTTATGAAGCCAATTACGTATTTACATGGCTTATTTACGGCGGTTTTAGCAGTTGTGGCGGTGAATCTGTTCTTACCACAGGCGCAAGCGTATGACTTTCAATACGGTTTTGTGGATGTGTTTTCCCCGAACGCCTTGGACCATGTTGTGGAGCAGGTCAATATTCAAAGGCGTTCCGAAATGCCCGACCCGCAAAATGGCATTTCGTATTGGCATCCCATCGCCAACGGGACAGAAGCGAAACTGACGTTACAGTTCACGTTCCCACGGCCCACAACGGAGGTTTACTTGCATTCAGGTATTGGAGCTT
The DNA here is from genome assembly GCA_035452965.1 of Candidatus Paceibacterota bacterium. NCBI lineage: Bacteria > Bacillati > Minisyncoccota > Minisyncoccota bacterium. The sequence continues at coordinate 175,258 of DAOTCE010000004.1, forward strand.
GGAATTTCGGTGGAGGAAATTTTGGGAGTGGCTCCCTGTGGGCTTCCAAGAATGGAAGCGATTGGGTTCTTCTTTTGGATGTGCCAACTCCGTCCTATGAGGCAGGTGTTCATTTTGACCAGAACCTTCCTGACTCGCTGATAGGTGAATCAGAGATTTGGATTCAAGCACGGCTGAATACCTCGGGCCAGAACTTTATGGCGCAATTCGCTCGGCAAGACACCAGATACTACAACTACAATGTGTTCGAGCTTGACGCGAATCTCGTCACTGTTCCCGAACCATCGGCTGCTCTGCTCACGCTTGGCGGTCTTGCTCTGCTTGCGTTGCGCGGATTACGCCAGTCTAGCCCGACAAGGGTTTGATGGGTGGAAGTGGTGGTAAACCATCCTTGGCAACCTTATCCAGCTCAGCATCGGCTCTCTGTAAGGTTAGATGGCTACATCTGATAGTATTGTTGTAGTCCACCAGATTGTAATGGCCCATTTCAGTAAACAGCCGACTACCTTTACGGTTACAAACCAGTCTCAGGTTGTTTCGTGAGGCTCTATCCCTCACGCATTTTATGCTTATTACCATAACACAACTCTAGAATGCTATTGGCACAATGTCAAGCGTGAAAGGACGGGCCTTACCAATGACACTTAACCACGTTACCCTAAAGAGTTAATTATCCCTCTGACCGCCCGTGCGATTTTGGATGAAGAAATCGCAAGAACACTTGCATTGAAGCTTTAAGTCATTCCACACTAAACAAAAACCCTATGAAAAGACTGAATCACCAGACTGTGGAAGGTCCGAAAGGCGAAAAAATAACCGTAAGCTGGATGCCCAATAACCGAGTGCGACTGACCTTTAGGAATTGCGGTAAGGTGGTGGTTTCCAAAGTATTCCCCGCAAAGCTGACCAACATTGAAGTAAGCTACGGAGAATAGAAACCCCCGCCAATGGCGGCGCGAAACTCAAAAGAGAAAGCTAAGGCTAGACTTTCTTCCAAAGCTTGGAGGTTCCCTCTCGCCGCACAGTGACTTGCTTCGCTTTCAGTAAGTCCCCTAGTCGCTTTCCGATGGTCACAGCCGACAGCTTGAAGTGCTTTTCAACGTCGCTGGTTTTCCGCTCGGCAGAAAGATAACCAAGAATCTGTTCGTCTGCTACCCTTGGCGTGCGCTGCCGTTGCTTGCGCGGCTTTTGGCCCCCGCCCTGTTGTAGTCCAAGAGCGTCAAGGAGCTTGGCAAACTCGGCTTCTGAGTAAACCCCCTCGCGAGCGTTTTCAGGAATAGCCGCGAACACCTTTGCGGCTTCCGCAAGCGATTCTGCTAACTGAGCTTTGACCTTTTGTAACAATTCAGACTTTCGCTTAAGAAAGTCCGCTTCAAGTTGCTGTTTCTTTGCCTCAAAGTCTTTTTGAGCCGATTCTAACAGGGCTGCGGTGTTTGCAATAGTCATGCAATCACTTTAGCAAAGTGCCCCCCCTCAGTCAACACGCACTTTAATAAACGTTGTCCACAAGGCGCGGGTTAGTAACTCGCTTCCGCTCAAGGGCTGTTGCCTCGCGCAGTCGCCTTGCAAGTGGCGGGTCCATACGCTCAAGATATTCCTGCGTTTTAGGATTGAAAAGCACCATGAAGTTTACAGGCGCACGGGGGACCTTGATGCATCCTAATAACTTGTAGAGCTTAACTAACTTTGCACAAGGCATTGTGTCGCTTTGTGCCTCGCCAAGAATGCTAAAGACTGGCGTTTTCAGCAGGCCAAACAGGGTTGCGCTAACTTGCTCAATAAAGAACCTTCGCAATGCAAAAAAGTTCCCTCGATACTCTGGTTCGATATAAAGCATCATTACCAAAACATCAAAGCCCCCTCTGCAATTGGTCAGAACAAAATCAAAGTAAGCGTGCCCATCATTGGACTTTAGGCGATACTTTGTAAATGTTTCTCGGTGGCCTGTAACAGCGTTATGCAAAGTAAGCTCACCCGTGGCCCGACTAAGGCGCAAACCAGTTTCTTTCCGTGCAATCGTGTTTATCACGTCCAAATCAAAGGCTGTTTTGTCTGGCCAGTCTTCAACAAAGGCCCCTAGCTTGCTAGAGTCGAGTCGCGACTGCGAAGCAAAGGCATGGTGTCGGGCAATATCGCTTAGGATTTGCGTAAGGTTCATTTTACCAAAACGTTAAGTACTAATATAATATGTATGTAGGGGCGCAGGACTTTCCCAAGCACATGTCTTTAGCTAGTGGGGTTCCGCTCGAAGTCAACCTAGCGCAGTCACGCTTAAAACTTCTACCAAGTCCAAACATGTTCCAGACTTGGCTGGCGTCCAATCGCAAAGCATTTTGACGCCCGAAACTCTCAGGTTCACTCGAAACAATAAGCGAGCCTGAGTTGTGCCATGCAATAGGGGCACACTCCTAACGGCACGTTTGGGCAGCTTAATCTGTCATGGCGAGCCATGCTTACGAGAGTCTGCCAGCTAAAGTCCTGAAAACCGTTCCCCGTGCCACTAACTAGCCCGATTTATCGTAGTCGGGCCAACGTCTAGCGCATGTCCGCAACCGCTAGAGGGTCCATTGTATGTTACACGGGGCTGTAACAACTTTCCAAAAAAAGTGAACGGTCACAGTTCACACTCTCAAAAAGGCGTGTAATACCTAATGTGAAGACAAATAGAAGGCTGACAGGGCGGGACCAATGGCGAACAGCGGGTGCGCTGGCCCGTTTCATTCAAGAGCGCGAGCAATTTACAAGTGAGGAATTTTATCAATATGCGCGTGCGCGGGGCCTGACACTTAAATCAGTTTCAAAGGTCATCGGCAACATGCTCAAGGGCTTTAGCAGTGCGGGGGTCATCGCGAAAACAAACCGCTTCAAGCCCAGCGAAAGAAACTCCGCGCCAATGGTGGTATGGCAAACGGCAAAGTAAGCTTTATGAAAAAGACAAGAACAAGACCTCTGAGTGAACCAATGCACGCCCCGTTAGGCATGACCTTTTATCCCCGTGTGCCCCAAGCTCAATGTGACGCTGCATTTCTAAAGAGTTTGCCTGTAAGGGGCGAAGCTGAGAGCAACGAACCCCTTGCACAGTTTATGAGCGTGACAAAGGCCCTAATGTCAATGCGTAGTTTTACGATGCAAGATGCCATCGTCTTAATGCGCCCCTTTGACATAGACCCCTCAGAAAGCCGCCGACTGTTTGAGAAATGGGCAGAAAAAATGGTGAGCTTGTGTAAGCTTGAAATGCTGGAAGGCGTGTACGATGACCCGATTTTCGTGGTGAACTAATTTTATGAGCAATAAATACAACCCGTACTCAACTCAGTTGTTTAAGTTGGAAGTGATACACGATGCCAGCGAGCATGGCCCAATTGTCCAAGACACTCGCGACACTCTGCACGGCAAGAAGACAGTGCCCGAGGATGAAAGCAGAGAGACTGACGAAAGCGAAAGAGATTAACATGGATAGCATTTGGGCAAACTACTTACGCCAAGCCCTGGCGCGTTCAGGGCTGAACGGGCGACAGGTAAGCGCCATTATGGCAAAGTACTCAAATCTTTGCGCCCGTACAACCGCGGAAGCGGCATTTACAGAAACGCTTGACAGCTACGGCTCCGAAGATGTGCCGACAGCCGTTAATAAAATCAAAACCGAACTAGAGCGGCTAAACCAGCAAAAGTTAGACGTTAATCCAGTGACGAGATTACGCAAAACAATCGAACGGTTTAATAAGAACGTGGATAAGTGCTCCGTGGAAGTATCGGGCATTGATGAACGTCGCTGGGCCGAGCACAAAAGGCGCATTAAGTTGAAGCTGCCAGAGTTCGCCAAAGAAAAGACCTTCACCGCGCTTGGTAACTTTCAGGGCAGGACGGCGAAACTAGAGTTGTCTGTGATACTCTAGCGGGTGCAACGCTCGCGAGATAGCACACACTGATGGGTGTGTGCGGAAACAGTCAAGGGTATGTGTTTGCCCTGATTGCGACAGGTTCATTGCTTTTCGCACTTGTCGGGGAGGGCTTGGTTCTCATAGCGCCAAGTCCTCCTTTTCTCTTTAGCTCTCAAAGCGCGTAGGGAATAACATTACCTTACATAAAGTAAGATTCACCCCCGCTTGACAAAGAGAGGGCCGTAAGTTAGCATTAAACACACTAGTTTACAAAGGGGCTCGAAAAGCACTTAGTAAAGCAGTTGACAAGGGACAGGTTAGCCTTTTGAACTAGTTTTGAGTCCTTTCTAAAGTAGGCAAAGGCAGTAAATACAAGGGTTTAGTAATTCACAAAGGAAAAGCCTTGGTTTAACCGCTATTGAGCGGGAGAAATAAAATACCCCCACCCCTTTTTGGCTAAGTAATGGCCCATAACTTTCCATGAACTAAGCTATAGGTTCCACTTGCTTCTATAAGTGGCCTTGGCACCTGGTCTTTGTCTTTGAGTCAATAAATAAACTTTAATAAAGCAGTTTTTGTGAATACTCTCTGGCATAGTGTTTGCTTTACCAAAGCCTTACTTTCTCATAACTATTCCAACAGTTAGGTTTGACAAGGTTGGCCCTTTAGGTATAGTCTTACCCCATGCTGAGAATACTAATCGGATACGTGCGGGTAAGCACAACTCGCCAAGGTGTTGACGGCTACGGGGCCACGGCGCAACGGGAAGCCATTGAACGGTATGCCAAGCAAGACCCTGATTCTACGCTCCTACAGGTCTTCTGTGAGGCTGAAAGCGGCAGGCTAAACGACAGGCCCCAGTTGCGGGAAGCAATCAAACTGGCCAAAGCCAAAGGGGCCAAGCTCGTGATTGCCAAACTGGACAGGCTAAGCCGCAATGCGGCTTTCCTTATGTCTCTGCAAGACAGCAACTTAGACTTTGTGGCGTTAGATTGTCCTTCTGCTGACCGCTTTACTATTGGCGTGTTGGCTTTGGTTGCCGAACGGGAAAGGCAGCTTATCAGCCAACGCACCAAAGCGGCTCTAGCTGTCGCCAGAGAGCGCGGGGCTAAGATTGGCAACCCAAGGCTGGCCGATGCCAGAAAGACCGCTGTACAGGCCGTGCAGGCTCAGAAACGGGCATTCTGTGAGACGGCAATCAAATCAATACGGGAAGTCCAAAGCACGGGTATCACTTCACTAAACCGCATTGCGGATTGCCTCACGAAACGGGGCGAGCGCACGTCACGGGGCGGGGCGTGGACAGCCACGAGCGTTAAACGGGTCTTGGTCGCGCATTCCCTTATTTGGCCCGAAAGTGTTCAAATTCACGCCTAAGCGGCTTTAAGCTCTGCCCTGTAAGGGAAAACCTCTACCTCATCCCAATACGCCATTTCAAACCCGTCACCATTCAAAGCAATTTGTATGCTATCGGTACACTCCTTAAAGTGAACGGTATAGGCATCAGCCTTTACCACTATTTTGGCCAAGTGACGGCGCATGAGATTACGCAACCTCAGCCTGAATGGGTTATTCTTCAAAGCTCCCGACATCTGAGTCATTATCTCTTTGTAATCCTGCCTTACGTCTGTTTTTGAAAACGCTTCCGCTTTGGCGGTCTCGTATTCCTTTTCGATTTGCTTTCTGTCTAATTCCAATTGTGCTAAACGCGCAACCAGGGCAGGGCTGTCAGTCTTCACGATGGCATCTGTAACCCTGTCAATACTCGCCTGTACTTCGACAAGTTTGCCCCGAATAGCTTCTGAGGTGTCTTCTATCTCAGGTTCAGAAGCAAAGATAAGCTTGGCAAAGTTTGCCATGTTGAGGATATGCAAAAAGCTATCGTTGAACTTGTCAAAGGGGGTAAACTCATAGTTACATTTCCCTACTTTGGAATTTGAGCAGACAAGAAAAGTATAGTGCTTCGGGTCTTCCCCTCTACCTTTGCATGAGTACTTCACCATACTCGCCCCGCACTTCCAACACTTACAGATACCACCATATATGTTTATCTCTTTGGCCCCAGTCTTGCCCCTAAAGTTCTGATTCTGCTTTCGCCGTGCAATGGCTTTGTAATACTGTTCTTCTGATACAACGGCAGGGTAGTAGTTTGGCTGTGGGGGTGAAACTGTTTCGCACGTTCCTATTACTGCGGGATTCTGTAACAGCCTGTGAATGAATACGGGACGCCACGCCTTAGACTTTGTGAATGGTTTGACCTTTCGCCTGTATAGCTCTTTAATCAGGGAGTAAACGCCAAGCCCACCATTGTATAACGCAAAGATTAGCCTAACTGCGTTGGCGTGCGGCACAATCAGCGAGTACTTGCTGCCGTTATGGGCAAGCCAGCTAGGGCAAGCAAACTTTGAGAACTCGCCCCGCTTTACCTTTTCGTGCTTCTGAATCCAAGACTGTTTGACGCGTACAGACTTGGTTTCGGATTCATTGTTGCCACGGGTTAGGTAGATGATACTTATCATCAAATCGGTAGGGTTTTCTGTGATGGATTGCTCAGAGTACCATTTACCGTCCATCGTGGTCACAATCTCGACACCCTTCTTAATAATGGAAGTAAACAAGTGAAGGGCATCTAGTATCTTTGCACGGCTTAACCTGTCCAAGTTTTCAACGATTAAGACAGTCTGCTTAGGAATCTTCCCTGCTTCGACTAGCCTAAGGAAACGTCCAAGGGCAGACTCATCGGAAAGGTTTTTACCTGTCCAAGCTGACACGCCCAAATCCTCCAGTCGGTCCAACAGTTCAAGGTTGTGTTCTCTGCAAAACCGCTCCGTTGCCTCAATCTGGCGACGATATGAATCCGTGCGGCTCTGCTGCTTAGAACTGAACCTTAAGTACGAAATTGCCGTTTTCATGCCCCTGATTGTGGCAGATTAGACCGTATCTGTCAATATGTATCTGCTAGAATGACCTCCGAAATCCAGATGGCGTACGGGTCGCGGGTGCGACGCCAGGGCAAGGCGCGCGCATTTTGCGCGAACCACGCCAGCAGCCGTTGCACGATGTCTCGAGGGTTCATCCGAGCGCCGGGAGGTTAAGTCCCAGGCCCGAAAACTGAAACCCGAAAGACGGCCATTCACCCCGCTCGCCCCCACGCCCCGCTTGCCCTCCCGGCGCTCTGGCTCTACGATGCGACAGCTTTTGTGAAACCACTCAGCTCCTACACTTGCAAGCTAACCGATCCGCAGGCGGCTGCCTTGCGGACCTGGCTGCAGGCGCATTACTACAGGTTCCGCGAGGTGCCCTACGCGCGGTTTGCGGCTGAGAAGGAGAAGACCAACGTCGTCTTCTATGGCAGCGGCAAGCTGGTCGTGCAAGGCAAAGGGACGCAGGAATTTGTTGAGTTCGTGCTGGAGCCGGAAATCCTCAAGGAGGCGCGGCTGGGCTACGAAACCGTTTTGAATCCCGATCTGCTCCTGCCGCGCCTAGGCGTGGACGAAAGCGGGAAGGGCGATTTCTTTGGGCCCCTTTGTATCGCCGGCGCCTACGTCAATGAGAGCGTCGCCAAAGCCTGGGCCGATGCCGGCATCCGCGACTCGAAGCATATCTCCAGCGACAAGCGCATCAGCGACCTGGCGGAATTGATCCGCAAGACGCCCGGCTGCGTGACCACAGTGGTCCCGATCGGCAACGAGGCCTACAACCGCCTCTATTCCAAAATGAAGGGTGTCAACGCCATCCTCGCCTGGGGCCATGCGCGCGTGATTGAAAACCTGATGCTGCAGCGCCATCGCATGACACCCCCGCCGGTGCGAGCCATTAGCGATCAGTTCGCTGCCAACAAGGAGACGGTGGCCAAGGCCCTGATGAGTTTGGGCCGGGAAATCGAGCTGGTGCAGAAGCACCGCGCCGAAGAGGATTTAGCCGTGGCGGCCGCCTCTATCCTGGCCCGGCACGAATTCGTTACCCGCCTGGGCGCATTGGAAAAGCAATACGGCCTGAAGCTCCCCAAAGGCGCCTCAGCAGCAGTGGATGCGGCGGCAAAGGAATTCGCGGCCAAACAGGGCGCCGAAGGCCTCGCCAAGGTCGCCAAGATGCACTTCCGCACCGCTCTGCGGGCGCAGGGCCTGCCCGAACCGCCAAAAGTCGAATGGCGCCGGCGCCCCCCGTCAGCAAAGGCCTGATTCGCCCCCGCATCAAACCGAATTGTGCTATCCCAAGGCCGGGCGTAAAAGACGTTCCGGTTTATCCCGAATGGGAGCCCCCAACCCGCAACCCGCGCACTGTCCACATTTTGGACAGTGATGCTGCCTGTCCGCCTTTTCAGGTCCCCTCTGGCCATGGCACCTCTGGCTTGAGTTTACGGTGACGGCACGGCGGTGCCCCTGTGTGTATCCCATGGGGAGCGCTCCCCATGGGATACACACAGGGGTCTCGCCGGGTTGGCATCGTAGTCTGACCGGTGTTTCGGGCCGAATCCAGCTTGTCCCGCCCAAGCTGGGAAAGCTGCGCCCAACCATACGGGTGCGCATATGGACAAGCCTGTAGTTTAACTCACGTGTGGGTGCGGCAGAACCAGCCGCGGGCAACGCCTTGCTGGCGGACAAGACTGCACCCCTTCCCCCCTCATCCGCCCATCAATCAATTCGCCAGGCCAGGCCCTTCTGACGGTGAGATCATGACCGCTGCTCGGCCGCCCCGAGGTCAATGCGGTTGGGCAGTTCTCCAAAGTGATAGAAGCGATGCTCCAGGCGGCCGTCTCGCACAATGACAATGCGCAGGCCGGACTTGCCCTCGACCAGGGGCTTGCCCACCGGGCCGGTGGCGACGGATTCGAGGCCGCCATCGCGGGCAATAACATTGCGGTGAGTATGACCGGAGAAAAGGTGCTTCACGCCCGCCTCGCGGAACCAGGCGAGGTAGCGGGCACGGCGTTCGCCAGGGATGTTGAAATACTCATCGGGCTCGTCAGCGGCTTTGAGGAACCAGGGATGATGCGCGAAGATCACGATGTGCCGCGCGCCGTTCTGGCGGGCACGTTTGAGTTCGGCCTGGAGCCAGCTTTCCTGCTCGGCGAGTTGTCTGGCGGTGTGCGTCGGCGTGTGAATGATCCCTGAGTTGAGCACGATGCCTACGAAGCCCGCCCGCTGGAAGGTGTAGTGGTCAGGGCCAAAATGGTTGGTGTAGGTGGCGATGTCCGCCGGGGACGGGGTATTGCCAATGTCGTGATTGCCGGCCACTTGGTACACGGGGATGTTGGAGCCAACGCGGCTCATGATGCGCCGATACTCGCCGATTTGGGCGGCGTCGCCGGGCTGGTTCACGAGGTCGCCCGAAACCACCACGAAGGCCGGGCGCAGCCGGTTGATGGTGGCCACGGCGAATTCAAGATTGGCAGTCTCCTGGGCGAAATCCTTGTTCTCGGTGAACATGCCGAACTGCGGATCGGCAAGTTGAACAAAGAAGAACGGCTCGGCCGCGGGCAGGCCGGCTGACCCCAGGCAGAGAATTGCAGCCGCAAGGCGTCTAAGGTTCATAGCTGGCTCAGCATTGGTTGGACTGACGAGTGCGTAATCGCTTAGAGCGAATACTGCGGGATCTTCAAAGTCTCCCCATCCTTCATGGCTGACAGATGAGCGTAGTAACCGGGAACGGTCATGTTCAACGCGTCAATCACATCCACCGCCGGTTTGCGCCCCCGAAGGATGGCGTCAATGAAATCATCGGACAGATAACCGTGCGAACCGCCGTGTCCACCCGCGGCAACCCCCGGCGGCAGCGCGGGTTTCTTGATCTGTAGCCCTTTGGCCAGCGCCTCCTGCAGGCGTTGCTTGCCCGTGGCGTCTCCCACAAAACCGTCCACCCGGCCGTTGTGCCCGTCATAGCCGGCATATTCCCCTCGAATCCGGCCCGCTTCCAAATATTCCCCCTGGGAAGCGCATCTGATCATGCGGGAGAGCCCGCCTTCCCGGGTGCGGAATAACCCAACCTCCGAATTGAAGATGTTGCCGATGAGATTGGGTTGGCGCTTGGCCTTGTCAAACGGGGCCGTGCCCTGGCACTGCACGTCCACGTAACTGCCGTGAGTGACCCAGATGTAGTAAGCCGTCGCATGGGTCGGATACCACATGGGCGCCCCTTTCTTGCGCCAGTCCTTGTACGATCCAATCGAAGGCGCCCCCAAAGTATGCGGATGGCAGTACTCTCCTTCCGAATAGACGATGCGGCCGAAGACATTCGCGGCGTAAAGCTTCTCCATGGCGTACAAATCATCGTGGAAGACCGAGGTCTCAAACATGGAATACACCAGGCCGCGGTTCTTCTTGACGCATTCCAGCAGCCTCTCCGCGTCCTCGATGTCGCCATAGAAGGCGGGCACCGCCGTGCAGACGTGTTTGCCATGATTGAGCACCTCCATGCAATGTCGGGTGTGCGAGGGGGCATCAGTGGCCACGAAAATGGCCTCAATGCGATCATCCTTCACCATTTCCTCCAACGAGGGATATGTCTTCTGGCACTTGACGCGTTTGGCCAGCGCCGCGCAACGGTCCGGGATCAGATCACTCACCGCCACGACTTCAACGTTGGGATGATTCTGAAACTCAAATGCCGCCGAGAACTGGCACACCCCGTAGCCGACCAAGCCAACCCGGACCTTGCGGTCGCTGAAGGGCTTCCAGGTTTTCGTCCGGTCGTAATCGGTCTTTGTCTGGTCAAAGCCGGGGATGACGTCGGCGGCGTGGGTGCGATGGAGCAAAGAATGAGTGGCAACCATTGCCGTAGCCGTGGTTCCCAGGAAAGAGCGGCGGGTGAGTTTAGTTGGCATAATTGGATGTTGTCTCATCATAACGAATAGTGGTCTGCTGGCAAGCTTGCTCTTTGGACCCTGCTTGAAACGAAACAGGTCAGGCTGCAGGGCGCGGCTTGAACAGGCAGGCGCGCAATCCGGGAGCCACGGCGCGCCAAGCCACACGGAGGTTGGTCTCGCAGCCAACGGCCGTTTGGCGGCAAAGTCAGAACCGGTATTGGAGGCTGGTGTAAACGAGGTGGGCGTCGAAATCGCGGTTCTCGCCGTAAAGCGCGTCGGTGTAGTGCGAGAATCCGTAGCGCAAGTTCCAGCGAATGTGCTTGCCAATCCGGCGAGTCAGGGTGGCAGTCACAGAGTGCTCTTCGGCGCCGGCGCCATAGGATACGCCATCGAGCTCCAGGTTGTCGTAGTTGTCTGCCCGGTAATAAAGGTAGCTGATCCGGAGATCGGTCTTATCATCCAGGACCAACCCGGAGGCCAATGTCAGGGTCCAGTAGTTGTTCTGGGCGTTGACGATGGCCTCGGTGTAATCGGAAGCGGGGGTCTTGGTCTCGCTCCAGACGTAGTTCAAACCGGCCTGCAGATACAGGCGGGACCACGGAGTCCAGGTGATATCCTGCGCGATGATGTGGCTGGTCATCCGGGAGGATTCAGTCTCGCCGAGGCCGGAGACGCCGTCCGGCTTGGTGTCTATGGTGGAGTGCTGATACTCGTAGCGGCTGATGGAGGTAATGTTCCGTCGCGGTCGCAGGGTGAGGCGGGCGTTGCCGTCATAGGTCTGGAAGTTCTGCATGACCAGGTAGGCGGGATAGCGGTTGGCGCTGCCCGCGTCGTTCGGGGTGCTGTCCTGGTCGTGGTCGTAGTTGTACTCGTTGCGTTTGTAGTAGCCGCCGACGTCCAGCGAAACGCGGCGGGCCGGATACCAGCGGGCGCCGAGGCTGTATTTCTGGAAGAAGCGATCGTCGTCGGTCTTCCGCTGAATCGGCGGCGGGCCGGCGCCCAGGGGCAGGAGACCGCCATTCCCGGTGAGATCGCCGCTGCCTTCGGTCAATTCGCCGCGGCCGTAAAGGACCCAATTGGTGAGCCCGGTGTAGGTCAGGTCGAGGCGCTCGCGCACATCCAGGTCGTGGCGATCGCTCTCGCCATTGAAGGCCGTCGGGGCAATCACGCCGGAGGTTTCGAGCCCGCCCGCGTGCGCGTCGGTGTCGAGGCTCTGGATGCGCAGGGAGGGCACGACGGAGAAATTCGGCCAGGGCCTGTAAAAGAGGTTGAGGTTGCCGACGTATTCGTGGAGGCGGGAGCCGCCGTCCAGGCCGGTGTAACCGACACCATTGGCGGCGGCGGGCACATACCCGACGTCGAAGTCTGAGCCATAGATGCGGCTGCCGGAGAAATCGTTATCGAGGTCGGAGTAGAGGAAGCCGGTGGAGAACAGGAGGTTCTTCTTGATCCAGGTCTCGCTGAAGGTGTGGGCGCTGAAGAGGTCGTAGGAGGTGTTCTGCTGGTCGGTGATCTTGCGCTCGACCGGCTCGCCCGGAAACTGGTTGAGCTTGAGGGCGTTGTCCAGCCTGGCCGTTTCATAGCGCAGGCCGACCCCGAGATCGGTGGCCTTGATGTGGTGGGTGGCCTCGAGCTCGAGGATGTCGCTGCGCTCGTCAAGGTCGTAGAAGGAAGGCGCCAGCCCGCGCGTCAGGTTCGGATTGGAGGGCGGATGGACCGGGCCCCAGATGGTGGAGCCTTTCTCTCCGTCGCGGTAGGTGCGGGTGTATCGGAAGACCACCTGCGGGGCCTTCTCCAGCGTCAAGCCGGCCTCAATGGAGAATTCGCCCCGGTCCAGCGCCAGCGCGTCGCCTTGCCGCGCGTAGTAGGTGCCGCCGGGCGGAAAGAAGCCGCCGTCGCCGCTGGACCAGTACCGGTCTTGGTCGAAGGAGAGCCGGAGGTAGCCGAGCTTCTCGCGGAGAACCTGCAGCCGCGCCTGGTAGTCGTTTTCATCCACTACCGCCCGCCCGTCCAGCGTCAAGGTGGCGCCCTTGGCAATGTCTTCCTGGAAATGGAAGTCCTGCAGCCCGCCGAATGCCCCGCCGCGGGCCTGTTGCCGCTGCTGGAACTGGGACTTGTCGCCGTTCCAGATAAACCCGCCGGCGGACAGCTCGACCCAATTGTTGTAGGAAGTGGCGCCGCCTTCAAACATCTGCTCGGGAGTCAGGGCCGCGTCCTCGGCTTCTTCGGCGGGCGCATCGGTGGCGGCCGGCGACGGCGCGTTGGTAACGGCCGATGGCGGCGCGTTGGTGGCGGCCACAGGAGGCGCATTGGTTTCGGCCGCCCCGAGCGTGCAAACCGCCAACCACAGGCTGACCAGGCATGCCCAGCGCCCCGCCATCCGTTCCGCCCGCGACAAGCTGTTGGTCTTCATCGGGATTCGCCGGTGTGGTTAGAAGCGCAGGGAAGAGCTGACCCGGGAGCCGTGCACCGCTTCGTGACACCCCGCGGTCCAGCAGGTGCCTTGGCCCAGGCGATGGATGCCCGCGCTCTCGTGAACGGAGCCGCCGATAATGATGTTCCCCCCTTGCACCCGCTGGAAATGGCATTTGAGGCACAGATTGGAGTCACGAGCCGTGAGGAGCTTGTCATTCACCGACCCATGCGGCGTGTGGCAGGTGGTGCAACCTTCGCGCAGCGCCTCGTGCTCGAAGACAAAAGGCCCGCGCTGCGCGGCATGGCAGCGGAGACACGCTTCGTTGGCCGAAACCAGAGACGTGCCGCCGCCGCGGAAAATGGAACCTTTGTGCGGGGGATGGCAATCGGTGCAGCTCATCTTGCCCTCGGGCACGCCATGGTGGCTGGGCAGGTTGAACTGGCCGCGCACATTGGGATGGCATTGGAAACAGGCGGTCTCCACCGAGCGCGCGGGCGGAACGCCGGCGCGCGCATCGAAGCTGGAGGTCTCCGGTCGGCCGGCGCTGAAGCTGTAAGGCGGTTTGACCTCGCCGCCGGACTCGGCGTGGAGGCTGGACGGTCCGTGGCAGGATTCACAGCCGGCGTTGAGGGCGTTGGGCCCGGGGGTGATCAGCCGGGCGTGATCGGCTGTGGCGAAATCGCGGCAGATCTCGTCGTGGCATTGCTCGCATTCCTTGGAGCCGACGTATTTGGCACCGGGAATATCCGGCAGCACCACCACCGAACGCGTCACGCTCTGGCAGGAAATCACCACCACTAGCAGCAGCGCCGCGCCAGCGGCCAGGGCGGCGCCCTTAAGCCGCCTCGCGTTGCCGCTGCCAACTTTGCGGACCTCGGAGTTTCTCATGCGTCTTTTGTTGTCGCCGACAGGGTGTCGCGCGGGCTGGCCCGTTGCGGGGCCTACTTCGCCAGCTCCGCGCCCACCAGGTCGTATGCGGTGTTTAACAGATCAACCGTGTAAAAGAAATTATGAGTTCCAAAGCTGCCGTCGTTCTGGACCAGGTAGAGGTTAAAGCGAGCGATCTTAATGTTCCTCGGTATGAGCTGCTGCAACGCCGCGCTCGGGCCGGGGCCGCCGGCTAGCGGATCACCCGGGCTGTAGTTGGTGTAGGCCCAGGCGTTCGTGCCGTAGGCGGATGTTCCCAGTATGGCCGGGGCCTTTGTGTTGGCCCATTGCACCAGGCTGCTCCGCACCTCCGCGATCGAATGCACCGGAAACAGTCCGTCGGGATTGGCGGTGATGATCTGCTTTACGATGGGGACCAACAGGTTGGCCACATCGCCGGCGCCGTGGCAGGCGCCGCCGCCGCAATTGGCTGAGCTGGTGATCTTCCCGAACGTGTGGCCGGCCGTGCCCGGCTGGGAGGGGCTTGGGGAGGAAACCACCTGCATGTGGCAGGTCACGCACTGCTTCGTGGCGTAAGCATGAGCTGCCGGGTTGAAGTGGGGGGCGCCCAGCGTATTCGTATCCACCACGCCGACGGTGCCCAGCAACAGGTTGTATTGCGGCGAATGGTGGGGCGGGCGCGCGGAGTCCAGGTAGGAGGCGCCCCGGTCGTTGTGGCACTGGCCGCAGAGGTTGATCCGGGGGTTGTAGTTGGTGGTGAAGTTGCCCCCGGTGTGGTAATCCTGCAAAGATGTCAGGGGGTTGAGCACCTGGCTGGCGTATACCGCATTCGGGGGGCCATTGGAGAAGACCTGGCCCGTCACAGGATTGGTGATGATGCCACTTACCGCATTGGTGAACACGCGAAGCTGATGCGGGTCGTGGCAGGTGGCGCACGCGATCCCGACGGCGCCGGCTTCCTGAGCGCCTGGCAGCGCCTGGCCCTTCAGCAAGGCCTGCCGCACACTGCCGGAGTGGCAGCGCCCGCAGGTCGAGATCAACGAGGGAGTGCTGGCAAAGTCCTCTTTCAACTCCTCCAGGACTGCCTGGTGGGGCGAGGCGTTCCACTCTTCATAACGAGGGGGGTGCGAGGCTGCCGCCCCGGCCGGAACGAACTGGGCGCTGTGACACCCGCCGCACATGGCGGCGGCGATCTCCACGCGCGGCACCGCCGTCGGGTCGTCCGGATTGCTGGCGTGGTTCCCCGCCGGACCGTGGCAGTTCTCACACTGCACGCCGGCCAGGTGTGGGGTGGTTGTCGGGCTGACGAAGCCGGTCGGCAGCCCGTAACCGACGGTGTGGCAGGCCAGGCAGGATCCGTTGGTCTGGCCGCCCTGTGCCACCCACAGCGAGTTGGTGAATATGCTGGTCCCGGCGTGTGCCGTGTGCAACACGTCATGGAGAACTTGCCCGTGGCACTCCCCACACGTTTGGGCGCCGGCGTACCGCGCTGCCGGGCCGGAAACACGGAAGAAGGCATTGCTGTGCAAAGTGGTGACTGTCTCGTTCCGGCTGAGATTGAAGGGCGTGCCGACAGCCTGCCAGGCTTGGTCCTGCAAGCGCCGCTTCTGGAACAACTGGTAGTATCCGGAAGGGCCATCCCAGGTCACGTTCACACCGTTGGTAACCCGCGTAATCCCGGTCACGATGGGCATGCCGGGCATGCCACCCGGCTGCGTGACGCTCAAATGCGCAGCGGCCGGCGCCCTTGCGCTCCAGCCGAGAGAAAATGCCACCGCCAAAAACCAAGCTGTTGCCTGGTGGGTCGTGTCGCCTTTCATGCCTTGATGGGGTTTGCGATCGCTGCTGCCGGCAACTCCCATCCAGGATTGTAGCACATTTTCGATCATGCGCCGGGCAGTAACTGCAAGTGCATTAAGTAACATCGGATCCGCAGATTCACGGAACACCAGAGCGCTTCCGTGGCGAACATGCTGCGATGCATGCTAATCCCGTGGTCCGCACGATACTATCCTGTTTTTGTCTGATTCTAACCATTAATTGGCCTGCGTGGTGCAACCCCTCTTTCTCCCCGCCCGGCGCAATGGGCGGAAGCAAACAGGAAGGCAAATTCCGTTCGCGTCCGAGGTCCGGATCTGCCAGATTGAGATCATCGTGCGGCATCGGCCAAGAGCACGAAACCGACTCAGCATGAATCAGCTACCCCCAAACCTTGTTCGTCGCCCAGGCAAACCAGGTGCGGGCCAGCAGGCCGGCGTCCGCACACTCCTCCTGTTCCTGCTCTTCTTCCTTCTGGGCATCGCGGTCAGCGCATTCTGGTTCTACCTCACCTCAGTCCGCGCCTCGCCCGGCGCATCCGGGCAAACCGGCATTGCGCCCGCCATCCGGTTGTCCGACAGCACCACGGCGGTTTTGAGCCGCCTGAATTCGCCGCTGGAGGCTCGGTTCTATGCGGTGCTCGATCCCGCGACTGTGCCGCCGTCCATGACGGCGTTTGCCAGCCGCGTGCGTCAATTGCTGTCGGCATACGAACAGGAAGCAGGCGATAAAATCCAGCTCACTGCGTTTGACTCCGCCTCCCAGGCAAACCTAATCGCCGCCGCCGCCGAGGGCATCCAGGTCTTCAACCTCGACAAGGGGGAGCCCTGCTACCTGGGCCTGGCGCTCGCGCTGAACGGGCGGAAGGAAACTCTGCCTTACCTCTCTCCCGACTGGGAGCCGGCACTGGAACCGGATCTGACCAGGGCCATTGCCCGCCTGCTTGACGCCTCACGCCCCGCGGGACCAGCGCGCCCCGGGGCGTCCGTCCCGCAAGCCGTTGCCCCTGTGGATACGGATACAATCCGGGAATTAAAGACCCTGCTTCCAAACCTGAGCACCGTCACCATCGAGGAAGGTACGCAGATTCTGCGCGAGGCCGCGCTAAAGGAATTCGCGGCGGCAGCCACGGAGATGGAGACCCAAATCAAGCAAGCCGAGCAACGTCTCGCCCAGGCCCAACAAGGCGGTTCCGACGCCGACAAACAAGCCGCCCTAAGAGACCTTCAGCAGGTCCAGGCCGATCAAAGCGAGAAACTCAAGCAGATTGCCGCCCGCTCCAGGGCCCAGATAGATGCGCTCCGGCAAATTAAAGCCGGCCCTTAACGCGCTTCCGGAATTGGTTGCTGGCTTGTGTTGCGCGGCGCGGGGAGGTACCGCGGCACCGCGATTACTGAGCTCGTCCGCAAAGCGCGAACCCCTCCACGCGAGCGCGGAGGGGTTGGCGAAACAATTAGACCGGTTGCAGGCTACGGCGTATGAACCACGCGGAAATACTGCTGCACGTTTTTCCGTGTCGGTGTCACGTAGCTGACGGCGTTGCCCGTGCCGGGGATCGGGGCCCCTACATTCTGCCAGCCGTTCTGCAGCGACGTATTTTCCTGCACCTGGTAAGTCGTGCCGACCTGGGTGTCAAAGGTCACCTCTGCCGCCGTGTAGATTTGGACCGTGTTGGTGGGGGTGGAGCCGCCCAGTTTGGTGCCATTGGCCCACACCACGCCGCCGGGGACGGAAACGCCCGGAATCAGCGGATTGAGGCCCAGCGAGTACTTCAGCCAGTTGGGGATGCCGTCGCCGGCTGGAGTGGCATCGGCGCCGGCGTTCGGGGCGGTCGCCGAACCAAAATACTGTACCTGCCAGGTGTAAAACTGGAGGTCCGACGGGCTCAGGTAACTGACGTTCGGTTTGCCCGTCAGGTCGGCGATCGAGGTCTTGAGCACGCCCACCGCGTAAGACAGGTTGTGGATTCCGTAGCTGCCGTCTTCCACCACGAACAGGTAGTTGTACGCTGCCCGCAATTGAGGCTTGGTCCAGCTCGACGTGATGGCGAGATTCGAAGGCGAGTGATTGGTCTTCGCCACGCCGACGGGCGGCAGCATCGCCGCCAGCGTGCTTAACAGGCCTTTCACTTCGGTCTGCACGCCTTCCACGACGCCGTTTCCGTCATAGTCCTGACGCTTGAAGTCGAAGCCCCCAATGGCCCCATGGCAGGCCACACAAGCGCCCGTAAGCTCGACCGTCTGGGTGCCGTTATGCCAACTGGGAGAGAAGGTATGACCGCCTGCATGGCTGATAACATTGGTGTCGGTGACCGTCTGCATGTGGCAGGTGACACAGGAATCTGCGACCACCTCGCGGTGAGCTGAACTGGGGATCACCTTGCCGTAGTTCACAGCGTTGGCGCCCGCCAGCATATCAGCTTGCGGTCCATGGTGCGGCCCGTAGCGGTTGCTGCCCGCGGTGATTTCCACATAGTTCGTGGCGTCGCGGCGGCTCATGTGGCAGTTCATGCACAGGAGGCCCTTTCCGGCGGTGTTGGTCGTGATCGTGGTTTTCTTGTCCATGAGCGTCACCGGCGCGGAGGTGCGGAGCTGATGCGGGTTGGCGGCATCATGCGGCTCGTGGCAGGCGGTGCAAGTGATCACCTCGTAAGGCACTTCCACCGCGGGCGCCCCGGCCGTATAATTGATGAAGCCTTGGGCCGTGTGACATCGCGAGCAGGCCGCCTCGGTTTCCTCTACCGCCACCGCATGACGGGAGTTATACCATTCGGCGCCCTTGATGTGGTGGGTCGGGGCATCATGGCACTGGTTGCAATCACCGGAAGCAAGAGTCTTGCTGATCATGCTGGGATCTCCCAGCGAGAAAGCATGCTGGCTGCCGGGGCCGTGGCAGTTCTCGCATTGGATATTGGCCAGATTCTGCAACTTCGCCGGCATCGCCGCCCAGTTGGTGGGAGCGAGCACCGCGGGGAAAGCCCAGCCAACCTCGTCGGCAACATCGTCAAACCCGCCATTGACAGGGTTGACAATTGCGTTGGTGTTGGGGTCGAAGCCGACGGTGTGGCATGAGATGCAGGAGGATCGGTAGAAGCCCAGTTCGCCATTGATGCCTTTAGTGAAGATGTGCGCGTGGGCCGTGTTGGTCCAAGGTGTGTATTTGTCTGGCGCCCCGCTGCCGCCGCTGTGGCAGAGGATGCAGGTCTCAAGGCCCATGTATCTGCCCGCGGTGATAGTCGTGCTCAAAGTGGCCGAGCCGCTGCCGGTCGTGACAACCGTGGCAAAGACCTTGTACTGCCCCACAACGTCCGGGCGCAATAACCTGCGGCCGGCCACCTGATAGCTGGAGCGGTCCGCCGGGGCATACACGGGGACATTGGCCCCGAGGGGGCTGTTGGTCAGCACAGCCTTGGAGCCCGGCGCATTGGTCAGAACCAGCGCCCAGGTCACGCTGACGATCTCGGCGGGGGCGATGGCGCTGTTGATCTCGACCTGCAGGAAAGCAGGCATGCCGAGGCCAATCGTGTTCAAGCCGGGGGAAGTCTCGGTATTGGAGGCAAGCGCGTAGCTGGGATTGGAGATGTCCCCAGGCGTCAGCGGGCGCAAGACGAGCCGGCCGTTGAGGGCCGCGGCGGCTCCAGCCGTCATCGCGGCGACCATCGTCATCAGCACAACCGCCAGCAGGCAGGTCGTGGCTTCATTGGTGTGTTTCATACTTAGCACGTGCTTTCTTCTGCTTAATTGGGTTTTACGAACTAGCGACAGCACTGGTTTCCGACGGGAGTTTGGCCGGCCAGCGAGCTTACTGCCTGGCGCTCTCGTCAAAAGTTTTTCGTTGTTCATGCAAACGGCGTCTTGCCGGGATCTAACCGGCGCAGACTGCTACCCCATTGAACGCCCAGTCGGGCGGCGACTGCTGGCGCGCGGCCCCGTCCTTCGCTGGCGCGGGTGTCAAGCGGGCCATCAATGCCGCCGTTCGCTCGCTGATGATCGCCCGGCAGCGGGCCAATTCCTGTTCGCGCTGGCGCACATTCTCGCGCACAATTGCTTCGAGGTGGTCCACGTTGTAAAGGTAAACGCTGTCGAGCTGCTCCACGTCCGGGGCGATGTCCCGCGGCACGGCGATGTCTATGAGAAACAGGGGGCGGTCCCGGCGCCGGGCCATGACCCGGGCCACTTCCTCGCGGTGCAGAATGGTCTGTGGAGAGCCGGTCGAGCTGACCACAATGTCCGCTGCGGCCATCGCCGGCAGGCAATCGTCGAAGCGAACCGCGCGGCCGCCGAATTCGGCGGCCAGGTTCAGCGCCCGGTCGTAAGAGCGGTTCGAGACAAGGATCGAGCGCGCGCCTTTCTTGGCGAGGTGCCGCACGCAGGCTTCGCCCATCTTGCCCGCGCCAAGGATCATGACCGTCCTGGTGGCCAGGTCCCGGTCGAAAATCCGTTCCGCGAGTTCGACGGCGACGCTGCCAACGGAGGTCGCGCCGCGGCCGATGCCCGTCTGGGTCCGTATCTCTTTCGCTGCCTGCAGTGCCGTCTGAAAGAGCCGGTTCGTCACACGGCCGGTCAGCTTGGCGGCCTGTGCGGCCAGGTAGGCTTGCTTGACCTGGCCGGTGATCTCGGTCTCGCCAAGCACCATCGAATCCAGGCCGCTGGCCACCGAGAAGAGATGCTCTATAGCCTCGGCCCCTTCCTTGACGTAAAGGTGCGCCGCCAGGTCGGCTTCGCCCGTGGAGAACTGCTCGAAGAGCCGCTGAATGTTGCCGTTGACCTTCTCCGCGACGCCGTAGATTTCCACCCGGTTGCAGGTGGACAGGAGCACCAGTTCGTCCAGGTTGCCGCCCACTTTCAGGCGGCAGCCGCTGCAGCGCAAGCGGGAGGGATGGACTGCCAGTTTCTCGCGCAGCTCCACTGGCGCGGTCCGATAACTCAATCCGGCAAGGAAGAGTTTCATGCAGCGGCGGCGGCAACGAGCAGAAAACCCGCCAGCAGCCTGTCTGGCAGGGGCCTCTGGCCATATTTTGGGATTGGACAAGCTAATTCAGGTCGCCTGTTAAGCATCGGCCAACAAGATTAGCCAGAAGCCGACATTCTGCTCGCCATCCCTTGCCTTTGTATTTGCATTTATTGCTATCCAAAAGCAAAATACGGAGCACTATTACTAATCTTACATTGCACATAAGAATGGTGTGCTTTATCGTGAGCCGGAAAAGGCGGCGAGTGGAAAGCCGCTAACAAACCAGGTGTGGCTGATGATTGTGGAAAGCTGTGGTTTTACGCGGGTTTCCGGGGAATACCGTTGGCGATCCGCCTTCTCGGCCTCCCCTTCTTGCCGCCTGCACCACCGCCGGACGGGCGAGGGCACCGTTCCGTTAGCCGCACGCCAGTGTTGGCTTGCGGATGGCTGGAGGATGGCTTGTCAGTGCGGTCAGATCCCGGTGTGTATCCCATGGGGAGCGATCCCCATGGGATACACACCGGGGTCGCACCGTGGTCAAGGCGGGGTCACCCGGTCCAGGCTCCCCAAACTGTCCATTTTTGAGACAGTTGGGGGAGTGGGAAGGGCTAAGTCGTTTACTTCACACTCCAAGGCCGGAGCCTTGGGTTCCAGCCAGCTTCACGCGGATGGGTGTGCAATTTCGAGGGCTAATCAGCGCACTTGTTCGAGGGGATTTCGTGCTTGGTGTGAGATGAATCAGGGCCAGCTATGGATGATGCGCTCCACTCCGCGCGGCCTCCGGCCAGAGCGCCTTCCGGCACGGGTTACGGTTGCGGGCGACTTCAGCCCACCTCGCGAACCATGTCGAAGCCGCCAAAGGGATTAGGCACGCGATTGGTGCAGTCGGGATCCTCGCACCACTGGCCGTCCACAATGAACAGGTAGCTGTGCTTGCCCTGCGGCAGCTTAAGGCTGGTCGTCCAGACGCCATCCTTGCCCTTTTCCATCACGAGCGCCTGTTGCTGCCACTCAGTGAAATCTCCTACCAGCAGCACGCTGGTCGCTGCCGGAGCGACGTAGCGAAACATCTGCATCTTTGGTTTCTTCGATCTTCGACTCACAAGACACTTTCCTTTCCTGATTACGGAGGCCCGACCCTCTGTATCTCCGTCCGTTCGAAGACGCCCGCCGTTTGGTATTTTCTGATACCATACTTAACCGGCGTGATGGGAGGCTCCATTCTCTCTAACCAAAAGCACTTTCACCCCTTCGCGCCCACGGGTCAACTAAGAATTCCTGATAGCGGCAAGGAATGGGCGGACGGCTCAGCGCATTTGGCGGGTTTATAAAGGTCCCGGGAAATTATAAGTGCAGAAGCGGGGCGAATGGTGTTTGCTTGAGGCGAGTTCATGAAACGCAGCCTAACACACAAACCACCGGGCGACGAGGTTTCCCACTTGCATGGCAGGTGGGTTGCGCCTTTAATGCCAGCGACAACCTAGCGAGGCCCTATGGACTTTCTTGTGTATTCGATCTGTTTCGGAGTCGGTTTGCTGTTCGCCATCGTCAGCGCGTTCCTGGGGCATCTGTTTGGCGGACACGATCTGGACACGGATGTGGGGACGGGGGGCCATGCCGAAGCCGGGTTCTCGGATACGGGCATGCCAGGCCTGTCGCCTTTCAGCCCTACCACCATTACGTCGTTTATCACAGCGTTCGGCGGCCTGGGTATGATCTTCACGAAGATCGAGACCACCAGCAGCCCCTGGGTCAGCGCGCCGCTCGCGTTGTTGGGCGCGCTGGTCATCGCCGCCGGGGTGGTGTGGCTGTTCGGGACGATCTTTCACAAGGTGGACGCCTCCAGCGAGTCGCGCGTGGCGACGCTGGTGGGCATGAGCGCGACGGTCATCACGCCTATCCCGGCGGATGGCGTGGGGGAAATCGCTTATGTACAGTCCGGCTCGCGCTACACCGCGCCGGCGCGCAATGAGCGCAACACCCCGGTGGCCGGCGGTCAGACCGTGAAGATCGTCCGCATCGTCGGCACCCAGTTCTACGTCACGGCCATCTGATGTGATTGACCCCGATAACCCTTAACTCCCGTTCAAACTATGCCAAATCATACCTTCTTCCTCGCTGAAGCCTTCCTCGGTGGCACCGTCGCCTCAGTGGTCGTCGGCCTTGTCGTCGTCATTGTGATCTTTGCGGCTATCTGGGCCAGCCGCTACGTCAAGGTCGGCCCGAACGAAGTGCTGGTGGTCTCCGGCCGCCGGCACCGCTACACCGATCCGGATGGGACGGCGCAGGTTCGCGGGTTCCGGGTGCGGAAAGGCGGCGGCACGTTCGTGATCCCCGTAATCGAGAAGGTGGACCGGCTCTCGCTGGAGTTGCTGACCATTGACGTGAAGCAGGAGCAGGATGTCTATACCAGCAAAGGCGTGCCGGTTCGCGTGGACGGCGTCGCTCAAATCAAAGTGAAGGGCGACGACATCTCCATTGCGACCGCCGCCGAGCAGTTCCTGAGCAAGAGCAACGAGGACATCAAGGAAATTGCCAACCAAACCCTGGAGGGGCACCTGCGCGCCATCCTGGGCACGATGACGGTAGAGGACATCTACCAGAATCGCGATGCCTTCGCCCAAAAGGTGCAGGAGGTAGCGGCTGGCGACATGGCGAACATGGGCCTGGGCATCGTGAGCTTCACCATCAGAGACATTCGCGACAGCCAGGGCTACCTGGACGCGCTGGGCAAACCGCGCATCGCGCAGGTCAAACGCGACGCCATTATCGCCCAGGCCGAGGCGGACCGCGACGCCACCATCCGTTCCGCCCAGGCCAACCAGGCCGGGCAGGAAGCCAAATTCCAGGCCGACACGAAGGTGGCCGAGGCGCAGCGGGATTACCAATCCAACGTCGCCCAGTACCAGGCGGCGGTGAACCAGAAGAAGGCCGAGGCCGACCTGGCGTATGACCTGCAGAAGTACAAGACCGGCCAGTTGGTCAAGGCGGAGGAAGTGCAGGTCAACATCGTCGAGAAGCAGAAGCAGATCGAGCTGCAGCAGCAGGAAATCCTGCGCAAGCAGCGCGAGCTGGAGGCCAACGTGCAGAAGCCGGCCGACGCCGAGCGCTACAAGGTCGAGACTCTGGCCAACGCCCGCAAGTTCCAGTTGGAGACCGAGGCCGCGGGCGCGGCGTCGGCGACCAAGGCGACCGGGTTTGCCAACGCCGACGTGGTCAAGGCCACCGGTGTCGCCGAAGCCGACGCCAATAAAGCTCGCGGTTTGGCCGAAGCTTCGGTCATCGAAGCGCAGGGCAAGGCGACCGCCGAAGCGATGCGCGTCAAGGCCGAGTCCTTCAAGCAATACAACGAAGCGGCGGTGGTGGAGATGATCATCCGCGTGCTGCCCGAGGTGGCCGGCAAGATCAGCGAACCGCTGGCCAAGACCGAGAAGATGGTCATCATCAACTCGGGCGCCGGCGTGGGCGGCGGCGCCAGCAAGCTTACCGGTGATGTGACGCAGATAGTCGCCCAGCTCCCGCCGGTGATAGAGAGCCTGACGGGCATCAAGTTCGAGAAGTTGCTCGAACAGGTGCCTGCGCTCCGGCAGTCGTTAGAGAAGGGCGATGAAAAGACGAAAGGAACCCCATGAGTAATGTTGACGCCTATTACCGAATAGCTTTCTTTCTGGTTGGAGGGCTGTTCTTCCTCGCCTGCTTCGTGTTCTGGGTGTGGATGCTCATTCACGCCATCAAGAACAAGGGGCTGAGCGACACCGAGAAGATCGTTTGGGTCCTGGTGATCCTGTTTGTGCATGTCATCGGGGCCCTGATCTACTTCTTTGTGGGCCGGCCCAAAGCGAGCGGCTAGCGGCCGCTACTGGCAGCGGCTATGCGGCTCTTTGAGGCCATCATAGACGCCAATCACCGCGCGATCGCGGGTGACCAGGCGGCGGGCCTGCGCCCGGCGGAGTTCCAGAGCGAGCTGCCCGTAGTGGCGCTGACCTGCATAGACGTGCGGCTCAACCCGCTGCTGCCGGAGGTGCTGGGCCTGCCGGAGGAGCAGTTCATCTGGCTGCGCAACGCGGGCAACGTCATCACCGGCCCGCTCAGCAGCACCATGCGGTCGCTGGCGCTGGCCTGCGTGGTCAAGGGCGGGAAGGAGATCGCCATCATCGGCCACACCGATTGCCAGGTCAGCAAGACGACGACCATGGAGCTGCTGGACCGGTTTCGGGCGTTGGGGATCGAGCGGAACCTGCTGCCCGCCAACGTGAACGAGTTCTTTGGCATGTTTGCCAGCCCGAGGGCCAACGTCATCAAGGCGGCGGACATCGTGCGCCAGAGCCCGCTGATCGGACCCAGGATTCCCGTCCACGGCCTGCTGGTGGACATCGAGACGGGCAAGCTGGAATGGCTCGTGAACGGCTATCAATCGCTCGACACGATGGCCACGCGCATGAACAGGGCCCTCGCCTCCGCCGGGCAGACCGTGGACGCCTTGAAGGCGCTGACCGACTTTGAGATCGGCGGGATCAAGTTCTCCGAGACGAAGATCGGCGACACGGTCACCAAGGCGGAGGACTGGCTTTCGGGAAAGCTCCGCGAACTGGAGATCCAACCTCCGCCGGTTGTGCCAGCCGCGCAGCCAGAGACTCCCTTGCTGCAGGCTTCGGCCAAAGCGTGGCTCCGGGAGAAGGAGCAGCAGAAGGCCGGTGTGCCGCCTAAAATTTCGCCTCCGACCCCCGCCAAGCCACGACTCCGTTTTCAAAAGAAGCCCCGGTGACCGAACAAGCCGTCAAACCCCGCCGAGGCTGCTTCTTTTATGGGTGCATCACCAGCCTGGTGCTGCTGGTGTTGCTGCTGGCCGCCGGGCTGATTGGCCTGCACTACATGAAAAAGCTGGTCAATCGCTACACCGACACCCAGCCGATGAAGTTGCCGGCGGTGCAGATGCCGCCGGGCGAAGTCCGCAAGCTGAAACAGCGGTTCGGGGCCTTCGAGCAGGCGGTCGGCGAGCACCGACCCGCCCCCACGCTGGCGTTGACCGCGGACGACATCAACGCGCTGGTCTCCAGTGTCCTGGAGCAGCAGCCCACGCAAGGCAATATTCATGTCACCCTCGAAGGCGATCGGATGCGGGGCCAAGTGAGTGTGCCGATGCAAGAAATCGGCTTGAGCATGTTCAAGGGCAGATACCTGAACGGCAGCGCGACGTTCAACCTAGCCTTCCGCGACGGCGCGCTGTTTGTGACGGCGCAGACCGTCACCGTCAAAGGCAAACCGCTGCCGGAAGCGCTCATGCAGGCAGTCCGGAGAGAACCTGGCGGCTCGCCTGGCCGGGGAACCGCGGGCGGTGGCCGTGCTGCAAGGGCTGGAGGATATCCGAATTCAGGAAGGGAGGCTCGTGATAGTGCCGAAGGAGAGGCAATGATGGTTCGCCTTGAAAACAGCGGAGTACTGTTCCCGGCCGCCTGACGCGCCATGACGCGCACTCCTCCGGCCCGCCCCGGATTAAGTGCCCAACAGTTGCTGCACGGAAATCCCCCGCAGTTCGAACAACCGGCGGATGGCGTCTTCGATAAGGTTGTTCGGACACGAGGCGCCGGCGGTGATGCCGACAGTGACCGGGCCCTTGGGAAGCCAGTCGCGGGTCTCGACCTCCTCGTGGCGCTGCTGGTTGTAATGGACGATCAGCTTGTCTGACTTCATCTTGGCGGCGTTCTTGACGAAATAGGTGGGGAGCTTGGCTTCGCCCATCTCCGCCAGGTGTGAAGTGTTCGAGGAGTTGTAGCCGCCGATCACGAGCAGCAGGTCGAGAGGCTCCTGCAAGAGGTTCTCCAGCGCGTCCTGCCGATCCTGCGTGGCGCCGCAGATCGTATCGAAGAAACGGAAGTGGCGGTCAATCTCCGCCTCGCCATACCTCTGCACCATGGCACGGCGCAGACGGCGCTGCACTTCCTCAGTCTCGCCGCGGAGCATGGTCGTCTGATTGGCGACCCCGATCGCGTTAAGATGGAGCTCGGGGTCAAAGCCGTCCGAGTAGGCCCCCTTGAACTTCTCCAGGAAGGCGGCTTTGTCGCCCCCGTTCACGATGTAGTCACAAACGCAATCGGTCTCGGCCAGAGTGAACACGACCAGGTAATGCCCGCCGCCGCTGGCCATCGCCTGAGAGCTGGTCGCCTTGGTTTCCTCGTGCCACGCCTTGCCGTGGATAATGCTGGTGACTTTGTCCTGGGAGTACTGCCGGACCCGCTTCCAGACACTCATCACGTCCCCGCATGTCGTATCCACAAACCGGCAGCCTTTGGCCTCGAGCTGGCGGCGCATTGAGACTTCGGTGCCGAAGGCCGGGATGATGACAATATCGTCCTTCTTCAGGTCCCCGATGTCGGCATCCTTCTCCTTGCCGGAGAGGGACTTGATGCCCATGGCGCGGATCTGGTCGTTGACCTCGGGGTTGTGGATGATCTCGCCGAGGATGTAAATGGGCTGGTCCGGGAAGACCTTGCGCGCCGCGTACGCCAGGTCAATGGCCCGCTCGACGCCGTAGCAAAAGCCGAATTCCTTGGCCAGTTTGACGGTCAGGTCGCCCGCCGAAAGCATACGCCCACCCCTGCGAATGCGCTCGACCAGGTCGCTGCGATAATGCGACAGGACCTGCGCCTGCACTTCGGCCATGACATCAGGACGGCGAAGGTTGATCTTTTGCGCCGCCAGGAGCGCTTGGGTTGACATGCTACAACCAGTGTACCACCAACCCGCGCGCCGTCCAGCCCAATCCCGGCGGCGGCCCGTTTGTCCTCTCGGTCGTGGGTTCCAGCAAATCGTTGTGTCCTTGGCGGCGGTTTGCGACTAGATTCACCACACAAAGAAACTATGCGCCCACAAACTGTGCTCTGGATTTACATCGTGCTGCTCGTCATTGGCGGACTTATTGGCTTTCTCAAAGCCAGGAGCAAAGTCTCTTTGATCATGTCGGTCGCCTTTGCGGCCGCGCTCAGCCTCTGTGCGGCGGACGTCATCTTCCAACCCTATGTCGCCGACATACTGCTGGCTGCGCTGCTGGTGGTGTTCGGCCTGCGACTGGTGAAGATGCGGAAGTTTATGCCGGCAGGGCTGATGCTGGTGGTAACAGTCCTCGCGCTGGTGTTGCGCCATCTCCGCTACTGACTGCATTTCGCCTGCGAAATGTGAATCCGGCGTCGCTCCCCATTTGGCAGATCCATTCGGCCGTTGTCGAGACCCTGCGGCTGGGCAATCGGCTGGTGTTGGTGGCGCCGACTGGCTCCGGCAAGACCACCCAGGTCCCGCAGATGCTGCTCGATGCCGGGCTGGCCGGGCAGCGGAAGATTGTTGTGCTCCAGCCCCGCCGCGTGGCGGCGCGTACGGTGGCCGCCCGCGTCGCCTGGGAGCGTGGCGCCAGGCTCGGTGGGGAAGTCGGCTACCAGATTCGCTTTGACGACCAGACCAGCCTCGGCACCCGCATCAGCTACGTGACCGAAGGAATCCTGCTGCGATGGCTGCAGGACGACCGCGTATTGTCCGAAGTCGGGGTAGTGATCTTCGACGAGTTCCATGAGCGCAACCTGCTGAGCGATGTTGCGCTCGCGCTGGTGAAGCAGTTGCAGCGAACTGCGCGTCCCGATTTGAAGGTGGCGGTTATGTCCGCCACGCTCGAAGCGGAGCCGGTGGCGGAGTATCTGAGCGGGGGCATGGAGGAAACGCCTGTCCTGTATTCCGAGGGGCAGAGCTTCCCGGTAGAGGTGCGCTATTTGAACCAGCACGACGAACGGCCCGCCTCGGAGCAAGCCGCCGATGTGGTAGAGCAGATTGTCAACGCCGGCGAGCCGGGCGACATCCTGGTCTTCATGCCGGGCATGGGCGAAATCAACGCTACCATCGCGGCAGCCCGAGCCAGCCGCACCCGGGAGCGCCTTGCGCTGATTCCCCTGCATGGCGACTTGCCGCCGGAACAGCAGGACCTTGCCTTCGCGCCCAACGCATTGCGCAAAGTGGTGGTGGCCACGAACGTCGCGGAGACGTCAGTCACCATCGAAGGCATTCGCCACGTGGTGGACAGCGGGCTGGCCCGCGTCGCGCGTTATGACGCCGAACGCGGCATTGGCACACTGTTCATCGAGCCTATCAGCCGGGCATCCGCCGAGCAGCGCAAAGGGCGCGCCGGACGCACCGCTCCGGGCACCTGCCACCGGCTCTGGACCGAAAGCGGGCAGTTAAACCGGGCGGAGCGAAACACGCCGGAAATCCAGCGGAGCGACCTGGCCGAGGTAGTCTTGCTGTTGCATTCCCTGGGCATCAAGCGCGCCGCGGAGTTCGATTGGCTGGACAAACCGGACGCCCAGGCAGTGGAGCGGGCGGAGCAGTTGTTGGTGACACTGGGGGCGCTACGGGATGACCAAGGCACGACAGACGATTCTCGCAACAGACCGCAGACGGGGGCGTTAACCATCAACCACCGGCCGCCAATTGCCGCCGACCTGACGCCGGTTGGAAGGCAGATGCTCAAGCTGCCGATGCACCCGCGCTACTCGCGCATGCTGGTGGAGGCCGCCAAATTCGGCTGCGTGCCCTCGGCAGCGTTGTGCGCGGCGCTGGTCAGCGGGCGCGACATGCTGGTGCGGCCCGGCCGCAACGACAAGCACATCCAGGAGGCACGCGAACTGTTCGAGGCAAGCCGGGAATCGGATTTCCACACCCTGCTGCGCGCCTACCACTTCGCGAAGAAGAACAACTTCAGCATCGAGACCTGCCGCCGCTACGGCATCCACGCTCAGACGGCGCGGCAGGTGGAGCAGGCCTTCGAGCAGATTCTGCAGATCGCAAACCAGCAGGGTCTGTTGCGCAGCGAGGGCGAAAGCCCCCTGAAGGAGGATGACGCCGGGGCGCGACACGCAGGACGTGACGCGGCGCCGGCAGATCCCCTGCCGCGCTGCATCATGGCGGGGTTCATTGACCAGATCTGCCTCCGGCATGACCAGGGAACACTGGACTGCGACCTGACCGAGGGACGGCATGGCACGTTGATGCGGGAAAGCGTGGTGCAAAACGCGCCGCTGT
The DNA here is from genome assembly GCA_035452965.1 of Candidatus Paceibacterota bacterium. Taxonomy (NCBI): domain Bacteria; kingdom Bacillati; phylum Minisyncoccota; species Minisyncoccota bacterium. The sequence goes on from DAOTCE010000004.1 coordinate 205,079, forward strand.
TTGTGGCAGCGACCATTCGCGAGGTGACCGGGCGCGGTTCGGAGAACCTGACGCTGCTGGGACTGGCTACCGCCGTGAAACGCGAGTGGATTGAGGAGACCTTCCCGGAGCAAATCACAGTTAAGGTGGAGCACCTCTATGACCGCACCCACAAGCGCGTTGCCGCCGTCAAACTGGTGCGCTTTCGCGATCTGGTCATCCACCACGAGCACCAGCGGGACGTGGACCCGAGGGCTTCCGGCCGATGCCTGGCCGAGGCATCGCGAAAGGGCTGGTTCGAGCTGCCGATGTTCAATCACGAAACCAAGCAGCTCATCGGCAGGGTCAACCTCGTGACGGCCGCCATGCCGGAGTTGGAGTTTCCGCCCTTCGACGAGGCGGCCATTACAAACTGTCTGGCGCGCGCGTTTGAAGGTCTGACCCTGGCCAAAGAGGCGCAAGCCACGGCGCTGCGCGACGCCTTTCGCCAGGCCCTGGCCAATGAACAGCTCGGTTGGCTTGATGAACTCACCCCAACGAGCCTCGCCTGGCCGGATGGCCGGAAGATGAAGCTGCTGTATTCCGAGCGCGCGCGGGATGAGGATGCTCAGCCGAATGCTCCGGAACTGCAGGTGAAACTACACGAATGTTTCGCGCTCAAGGCCCATCCGCATGTCTGCGAAGGCCGCTTGCCGGTGAAGCTGTGGCTCTGTGCGCCCGACGGCAAACGGCTGGAAGCAACGTTCAACTGGACGGCGTTCCGGTTAAACACCTACCCGAAGCTCAAGCCCGCTCTCCAGAAGAAGTACCCCGGCGTGCCCTGGCCCTGACTATTCCTGCCTTGACCGCGAATTGCCGCGGGCCATCAAGTCATCCACCAACCTGGATAGCTCAACCAAGTACTCGTCCCCGCGCGGATGATGGGTGAGCGCCACAAGGATGTAGTGTCGGCCGGGGCCGGTAATTACCGCCGAGTCGTGAAACCAGTCTTTCCACGTGCCCCACTTCCGGATGATTTGCACGTCACGCCCGGCCAGGCCCTTCACAAACTTGATGTCGTCGTGCGGGATGTCCGGGGAGGCGAAGATATCGCGCATGGCTTGTGAGGCTTCGGGGGAGACAAGCTTGCCCTGTTCGAGCAGCAGGTAGTACCGCAACAACTGGCGCACAGTGGCCGCGTGCGAATGATCGCCGAGCGGATCGCCAATGCGTTCGCCGCCGCCGCCGTAGTGCCGGCCCACCCAAATTCCCCCGCCGTGGTTGGTGTCATAGAAGTGGTACGAGTTGAGCACTTCCTGAATCTGCCGCAGCCCCAGTTCGCGCGAGAACTTCGCCGCCATTTCATTGCTGGAGGCCTTGGCCATCAGCCCCAGATCATGCCGTGTTTGCGGATCGAGGCGAGCCGCCGCCTCCGGACGCAGTTGGAAGTACGCCAGCAGAATACCCACTTTCGCCACACTGGCCGCGTAGTCAATCCGGTCGGGATGAACCATCGCCAGCCGCAGACGCTTCAAATCCAGCACTCCCACTGCCGCCTGCTCCGTCGTCATTTCCAATTGGCCGCGCAACCGGGCGTCAATCGCTTCAAGCTCGCCCTGCAACGTCGGGTCTGTCGGGGTGTCGTAGTCCAGCGTGTAGGTCTTGAGCGAAGGCGTCTCCCGCACGCTGGCCGATTCGCAAGCCGGCAAGCACAGCACGATCGTTAACAACAGCCAATTACGAATTGGAGTCCTGCTCATGGTTGCGCGACACATAGCGGCCCGGCGGCTGGGGCCGGATTTGGGGGCTCGAACTTCGGACGGCGCTAGCGCACATCCTCGCCCAGCTCGACGTTCCAGTACGCCAGGTCAATGAAGTGCTTCCAGCTATCGTGCTGGTGGAGCGTGAAGTTAATCTGAACGAAGGGCCGCCATTTCGGCCGCTTGGGCTTGCGAATGAGGCGCATGCCGGCCTCCTGCGGCGAACGGTTCGCCTTGAGCGTATTGCACTCGATACACGAACATACGATGTTCTCCCACGACGTCGGGCCGCCGCGGTCACGCGGAATCACGTGGTCCAGGTTCAAGTCCTTGCGGTCGCAGGTCTTGCCGCAGTACTGGCACGTGTTCTGATCCCGCTCGAAAATATTGTGCCGGGTGAATTTGACCTCCTTCTTGGGCAGGCGGTCATAGACGATCAGCAGAATCACGCGCGGCACCCGGATGCGGAAGGAAATTGTGCAGACCGATTCCGGGTGCGGCTCCTGCACAGAGAGGTGGTGCCACTCGGTAAAATTGAAGGTCTGGAAGGAACCGTCGCTGCGGTTGAGCACAGCCTGTGCGTGGCCCTGAAACAGGAGTGTCAGCGCCCGGCGCGCCGTGCAGATATTCACCGCCTGCCAGAGTCGGTTAAGCACCAGCACATGTTGGTTGAGCACAGAACCCATAACTGATCCAACTCGGCCAAACTACACAAACCGCTAATTCATGTCAACGCAGGCTCTGGCCCGGCCCAATGCGGCCTAGAAACAGGGTCTTGATTGGGACCTGAAGGGACCTTGGTCCAAGGCTCAACTCCGGGAGCACAAGCGTCCCCCTGGAGTCTGACTTGGGGAATGTCCCGAGAAGTCCGGGATTGTGATGATGTGGACTCTTAACTACCCCAGGAAGGCGGCGTGCACTGCCTTCATCGCGTGCTCCGCTTTGGCGAGGTCAACCACCACGGAGATCTTTATTTCGCTGGTGGAAATCATGTCAATGTTAACCCCTTCGCGTGCCAGCGTATCGAACATCCTGCCGGCAACACCGGTGTGGCTCTTCATGCCCACACCGACAATAGACAGCTTGCCGATCTTGTCCGTGGCGATGACCTTGCCGAAGCCAATCTCCGCCTGGAGCCCGTCAATGACCTTCTGGGCCTTGAGCAGATCGGGCTTGTCCACAGTGAATGAAAGGTCGGTGGCCAGGGCACCGCTGCCGTGGCTGATGTTCTGCACGATCATGTCCACGTTCACATTTGCGTCGCCGATGGCCTTGAAAATGCGGGCGGCCACGCCGGGTTTGTCGGGCACGGCCACCAGCGTGACCTTGGCCTGGTTCTTGTCGAGCGAGACGCCGCGCACGACGACGTCTTCCATGTTCCTGGTTTCCTCTTTCACAATGGTTCCTGGATTTTCGTTAAGGCTGGATCGGACTTCGAAGATAACGCCGAACTTCTTGGCGAATTCGACTGAGCGGGACTGCATGACTTTCGCCCCGAGGCTGGCCAGTTCGAGCATCTCGTCGTAGGAGATCTCTTCCATCTTCCGGGCGGCGGGCACGATGCGCGGATCGGCGGTATAGACCCCATCCACGTCCGTGTAAATCTGGCACAGATTGGCCTTGAGCGCCGCGGCCAGGGCGATGGCCGTCAGGTCTGAACCGCCGCGGCCCAGGGTGGTGACCTGACCCTCGGTGGTTTGGCCCTGGAAGCCCGCGACAATGACCACATTGCCCTGGTTCAGCAGATCGTGGATTTTCTTCGGCGTGATGTTCTGGATGCGGGCTTTGGTATGCACGCCGTCGGTGACAATGCCCGCCTGCGCGCCCGTGAGCGACACGGCAGGGAGCCCAAGCCCGTGCAGCGCAATGGCCGTCAAGGCAATGGTCGTCTGCTCACCCGTCGCGAGGAGCACGTCCATTTCGCGGTCGTTGGGCAAGGGCATGATTTCCCTGGCCAGCTTGATCAAATTATCCGTGACGCCGCTCATCGCGGAGACCACGACCACGACCTGGTCGCCTTTGGCGCGGTACTTGGCCACGCGGGCGGCGACGTTCTTGATCCGATCGGTGGTGCCGACCGAGCTGCCACCGTACTTTTGGACGATCAGCGCCATAGGCTCAGAAGTCTTCCACCCGGATCATCACGGGCGGGTTCCTGACCACGGCCAGCCTGCCGATCTTCTTCAGCGCGCGGGTCACCGCCCCATTGGGCGCGTCGTGCAGCATAAGGATCAGCGGCACGCTCGCCCCCTCACGGCTTTCGGGCTGGATCACGGACGAGATGCCGATGTGGGCCCGGCCAAAGATGGCCGAGATTTGGGCCAGCACGCCGGGCCTGTCCACGACGGCAAGCCGCACGAAGTAGCGGGAGACGACTTCGGCAATCGGCACCACCGCGCCGTCGCGCTCGTGCGGGACGAACGGCGGGACGCGGTGCTGGGTGCCAAACTTCAAATCCAGCGCGGCGTCCGCCACATCGCTGAGCACGGCGCTGGCGGTGGCGTCTTTGCCCGCGCCGCGGCCATAGAACAGCGTGTCACCGACCACGTCCCCGCGCACGAATACCGCGTTGAAGACATGGTTCACCCCCGCCAACACGTGCGTGTTGGGCACCAGCGTCGGATACACCGATACCTGGACGCGTGCCGAACCGGCCCGCCCGCTGCTTTGCGATCGACCCTCGACCTTCTTGATAATCCCCAGCAGTTTGATGGTGTAGCCGAGTTGGTTGGCAAACTGGATATCCGCGCGCGTAATCGCACGGATGCCCTCGACGCAAATCCTGTTGGGCTTCACCCAGAATCCGTGCGCCAATGAGGCCAGGATGCCGATCTTGTGTTGGGCGTCGTAGCCGTCAATGTCGAGCGACGGCTCTGCCTCGGCGTAGCCCTGCGCCTGCGCGTCCTTGAGCACGGCGTCGAAGTCGGCGCCTTCGAGCTTCATGCGGGTCAGGATGTAATTGCAGGTGCCGTTGACGATGCCATAGAGGTGAGTGATGCGGTTGCCGACAAAGCCTTCGCGCAGCGCCTTAATGATCGGAATGCCTCCACAGACGCTGGCTTCGTAGTAAAGATTGGCGCCGTATCGCCGCGCCGCGGCGAACAACTCCTCCCCATGCTCGGAGAGAAGGGCCTTGTTGGCGGTGACCACCGGCTTGCCGAGCTTCAAGGCTGTCAGGATCATCGTGCGGGCGATGGTGGTGCCCCCGACCAGCTCCGCCACGAGATTGACCTGCGGGTCGTTGACGACGCTCTGCCAGTCCGTGCTCATGGCGGACTTTGGAATCCGGTATGGGCGCGGTTCGTCAAAGGCTTTGACGGCAACTTTGCGGACATTGACCTTCACGCCAATGCGCGAAGCCATGAGGTCTCCATTGAGCTGGAGGGCGTGAAAAACGCCGCTGCCCACGGTGCCGCCGCCGATCATTCCCAAGTTTACGTGCTGCATAAATTACCCGAACGAGCAGCTTGCCGGTATTTCGGCCCGCGGACAATGAATTTCTGGGGATGGCTAAGTCAGCAACAGGAAGCGCGGACCGCTCCCCTCGGGCTGTGACAGTTGCCTGACCACCGTTGTCCAAGGTTCACAGGGAATCCGATTGCGAGTACCTGGCGGGATGCCTGGTCGCGCCTGCACCCGGCGCACTCTTTTAAGGGCAGCTGTCTTCTTGGCAGAAGGGCGCCCAGAGTCGGCAGAGGACCTTTTACGCTCCCGGAAGCAGCCCCACGTTTTTCAGATAATCGAAGGCGTAGATCCCCGTGGCGTGTCCATCTGCCCAGACCGGTTGCACCGCGTAGGTTCCCACCCGTTCGAGCCGCACGAGTTTGAAGGATGCCGGCGACAGCGGATGATCCGGGCCTTTGTAAACATTGCCCATCACATCCATCTCCCCCTTGCATCCGGCGCAAGGGCAGGCCCGGCGGAGTTTCTCCAAAGCGATAAAGCTCTCGCTGCCATCCTCCCATCTGATAGCCAGTTCCTCGCCGATCTGTTCCACGTTCAACGGCCGCATACGCGTCACACTAACTCGACCAGTCGCGCCAACTCCGCGTCCGTATTATAGCAGTGCGGCGACACGCGGATATACTGACGCCCCTTCCGATCTCCCCGCAGGGATGTCACCACACCGGCATCGCTGAGTCGCTGGTGCAGGGCTGCCAGGTCCGGCCCCGACCGGTGGAATGAGATGATGCCGCTCCCGTTCTCAGCCGGGGCCTCGGGCTGCAAGACCTCATAGCCTTTTGCCTGCAAAGCGGGCACCAGCCACGCCCGTTTCCGCAACAGCTCCCGCGCGATGTTCGCCACGCCCAGCTCCAGGATCAGCTCCATTGCAGTCACGAGCCCCACGATGCCCAGCAGGTTTTGCGTGCCCGCCTCATACTTGTGCGAGCCGGTCCGCATGACAATTTGCTCCTGCGCAACGAAGTTGGGGCACCGCACATTGTTCCAGCCGTAGATGGGCGGGTTGATGCGCTCCTGCACGGACCCGCGCACATACATCACCCCCGCCCCGCACGGCCCGAGGAGCCATTTGTGCGCATCCGCCGCCAGCAGGTCCACCTGTTCGACCGTGGTCGGGAACGCTCCCAGCGTTTGAATCGCGTCCAGACAGAACAGGATATGTCGCTCGCGCAGGTACTTGCCGATGGCCTGGAAATCAATGCGGTAACCGCTGATGAAGTGGCACGACGCCAGCGCCACCAGCCGGGTATTCTCATCCACCTGCCCTGTGACGTCCTTGGTCCGGATCACGCCCAGCCCCCGCGTGTTCATCAGCCGCACCTCCACCCCCTGGTCCGCCAGCGCCATCCAGGGATAGACGTTGGATGGATAATCCTCAAAGTAGATAAGAATATTGTCGCCACGCCGCAGCTTCAGGCCGCTGGCCAGGAAACTCAGCGCCAGCGAAGTTGGCCCCACGAACGCCACTTCATCGCTCCGGCAATTCAGAAGTTGCGCCGCGGCCTTGCGTCCCCGCTCCAAAATGGCCGGATAGACAAACTTCTCCTGGTCGCCGGTCGTGGCCTGCCGGGCGTAGTCCGCAACCGCTTCCGCCACCCGCCGCGGCAAGGGACAATCGCCCGCATGCGCGAGGAAAATCTTATCACGAGTCACGGGAAACTCATGGTGGCGCAGCTCTTCGTTGCTTAGAATTTCGGCCAAAGTCATAGCCTGAAGCTATGGATTTAACTCCTCCTCGCAAGGTCTGAATGCGCAAGTGTTCGACCCGGAGGTCCATTTGAAACCCATTTCCCCGAACGGCCCCATCTGCTACGCTCCGGCCATGAGACGACCAGCAACTGTGTTGTTTGCCGCGGGACTTGCCCTGCAGGTCTGCGTCGGCGCTCCCCACCCCAAGGATGACGGCTATCGCGGCATCTGGTATTACAATCAGGGCACCAAGGACGAGTATAAGTTCAAGTACAGCGGCGGGATGGCCACCTACCCCCAGCAGCATGAGCCCATCGCCATCTACAGTTCGCCGGCGAACAAGACCTTCTTCTGCTACGGCGGAACCACCGCCCGCGACGGCAACGGCAAACAAGAGCTGCTGCACATGGTCTCGTATTACGACCATGCCACAGGCCAGGTTCCTCGCCCGACCATTCTGCTGAACAAGCACACCAGCGACGCGCACGACAATCCGACGATCTCCCTCGACGCCAAGGGCTATGTCTGGATTTTCTCCTCCTCCCACGGCACCTCGCGGCCATCTTACATACACCGCAGCAAGCAGCCCTACTCCGTGGATGAATTCGAGCAGGTGCTGGAGACGAACTTCTCCTACACGCAGCCCTGGTTCATTCCGAAGCGGGGTTTCCTGTTCTTGCATACGCGCTATGACAGCGGGCGCAACCTCTACTGGATGACCAGCCCCGACGGCCGCGACTGGAGCGAACCGCACAAGCTGGCCAGAATCGAGATGGGCGATTATCAGGTTAGCTGGTGCGCGGGCTCGCGGGTGGGCACCGCTTTCGACTACCATCCGTCGCCCACCGGCCTGAATACCCGCGCCAACCTATACTACCTTGAGACCACCGACTTCGGCCGCACCTGGCGCAATAGCGCGGGCAAGCGAATCGTCACACCGGTCACGAACGCCGCCAACGCCGCTCTCGTCTATGACTCCCGCAAGGAGGGCCTGCTGGTTTACCTCAAAGACGTGAACTTCGACGCCCGGGGCCGTCCCGTCATACTCTTCCTCACGAGCAAAGGCTTCGAGCCCGGCCCAGCCAATGGCCCGCGGGAATGGAAGACTGCGCGCTGGACGGGCAGGAAATGGGTCATCCACCACTTGACGACCTCTGGCAACAACTACGACCACGGCTCGCTTTACCTCGAGCGGGACGGGACCTGGCGCGTCATCGCCCCGACCGAACTCGGCCCGCAACCCTATAATCCCGGTGGCGAAATGGTCATGTGGACCAGCACGGACCAGGGCGCGAGTTGGAAGCGCCAAAAGCAGCTTACCGTCAGCAGCCCCCGCAACCATTCTTACGCGCGCCGTCCGGTCAACGCCCACCCGGACTTCTATGCGCTTTGGGCTGATGGCCACGGCCGCCAGCGTTCCGAATCCTTCCTCTACTTCACCAATCAACGCGGCGACCATGTCTGGCGTCTGCCGCAATCAATGACCGCAGATTCCGCCATACCCGAGATGGCCTGGTAGCCGGACGCAAGCCATTTCCGGCAAAGCCTGACAACCGGCGCAAGCGCATCAATGGCTCAGGCCCTTCCGCCCAAGAGACCTTCGTGGAAGAACACCGGATGATAGCCATGCTCGGTGACCCAGCGGATGGCCGTATCCAGCCTTTGGCCGTGGTCGGGGACATAATGGGCATAGAACGGCCAGAAATACTGTTCGTGCGTGAACAGATCCATGATCTCCGCCTGGTTGGGGTCGGCTGCCAGTTTCTCCAGGGCCGGAACGATGTCTGCCACCGGGGTGTTGTTGCAGATGAGGTCCACTTTGGAGAAGACGATTCCGCTGTCGAAATCCATGAGGGCGTCGTGGCGCGACAGATATTCTGAGCGCTCATCATCCACGCGGTAGTTGATGTCCCAGCGTCCGTTTGCGAGCCGAAAATACCCGCTGAGCACGCGGACGCCGCGTTCATGGAGCGGTTTCAGGGCGGTCGGATCCACCATTGCCCAATGGATGACCGTCGGCGGCGAGTAGGTTGCCTTGCCCGCAAAACGAACAATCTGCTCGGCCACTCTGTCCAGGTCAGCAATCAGCTTGTTGGCGGGAGCGTTCTGATAAGGGCGGTCGGGATCGTTCGCATGCGCGTGGAAGGCCAGCTTGAGCCAATCCGCGTTTTCATTCCACTCTCCCCGGTATCGGTCCGGAAACTGCGTCAGGTCAAATCCGTCCCCCGTCGTGTAATAGATGTTCAGGACAAACCGCGTCCCATAGCGGGCATGCAGATCGCGCAGAAGTTTGAGATAGAAGCAATCGAACAGAGAGGCGTACTGCTTCTGGAAGACGTCGCGCAGGAAGAAGCTGTTGTCGTCAATGGAGAAACGATAGCGGGGCTGGGAATGCCGGTCCCACAGAACTCGCACCTGGTGCTGGCGACGCCCAAAGTTCCCGTCAGTCACAGCGGTAATGGTGTTCTCCTTTTGGCGGAGAATAAGCTCGGCAGTGAATTGCCGGCCTTCGCGCCGAGCCGGGGCTCCATTCACCGTCACCCGGTCGAGCACGGGCGCCTCGCCGGTGACCCGGATCTTGAGCCCTCCGGGCACCGCCTCGCCCAGCCTCTTGTTCAGCACCGCGCCATGATAGGGCTCGATGATTCTCAGTGGTTCAGCGGCGCCCCCAAAGGCTTGGTACGCGCCCCCCAAAACCAGGCCCGAACCGGCCGCCGAGACCGTCTGCGCAAACCGCCTTCTACTCATCAATCGGTTGTTCATGTGAAGTTTGGGGTGACTCTGATTTTTCTCCGTATTTACCAGGTTCACTTGCCGGTCGGTCCACCCGCCGAGGACATTGCGGTGCTCAGGGCCAATAGATCGCTGCGGGCCTGAGCAAGAGCGGTTTGGACATTGCCTGCGTTGGAGGTGGCGGTGCTGACCAGCGGCTTCACCGATTCGAGCCCGCCCGCGGTGAGATCCGTGACCAGCGCCTTGCGAATTTCCCGCAGGTAGTCCAGGTGCGACCACAAGGCGCCCTGAGCCTGGGCGTATTGGTTATGCACGGTGGTAAACTGGTTGTTAACCTCCGTTCTGCGAGCCTGGCTGGAGCTGCGAACGTCCGTATTGGTGATGGTGGTAAGTTGCTGGTCCCAGGCGTTGAAGAAGGTGGCATTGTCGCGCACAAGATGGCCGCCCGTGGTTCCACCTTGATTGGCGGCTTCCACCAACCGGTCCAACGCGGAACTGAAAGATTGGAACTGCGGCTTAAGGTCGGCGGCGGGGTTGCTCACCAGGTTGTTGAGCGCCGCCATGGTACTCTCCAGCATCTGGCTCTGCTTTTGAACGTGCACGGCGGCCGCGCGCGCCGTCCCCGCAGCCTGGTCTCCGGGCTGGTACACAGTGGTTCGGCAGCCCGCCACCAGGGCCCCGGCCAGCGCCAGGGTCGCCGCCAGCAGGATTTGCCTGGATGCCCGCGATTTCCTCGATTGGTTTGTGTTCATGGCCTGCACAGTAGTTCCGTTGTCTGGTTCCCGCAATTCAACACCTGACTGGTCACCCGCCCGGGCACTCGAATAGTCTCTTTAGCTGGCGGATGGCGGACTCGGCGAGCTTCTCGGCGCAGCCTGGCGCGTAAGCCGTTGCGCCGGGAGTTACCTCATAGCCGCCCTGTACGTAGGCTTCGCGCGTCGGCAGATAACCCACCGCATCGTTCGCCAGTTCAATCACGATGGTGTGCTCCGCAGGACTGGCTTGTTGGATGGCCAGGCCCGTTTCGCAAAAGACCTCCCCGGGCATGCCCACAATCCCCACCGGCCCGATCCGCAGGGCCATGACCTCAACCCGGTCGGGCGTCGCCTGCTGCTCGCGCATCCGCACCCAAAGCGGCGCTCCGCTCTTGAAATCCAGCCCGTCCATGCCCGCCGGCTTACTCTGCCGACCCGTTTCCAGGAAGCGCTTCGCTTCGGCAAAAAGGTTGTCGGGTATCTTGAATCGCTCCAGTTCGACCGACTCCCGCGACGCCAGGATGGCATCCCCCGCCACCGGCACGCGCGCCCGCAGAGCTTGAGCGACCGCCGCCGCCAGCACGTAGCCCACACGTTGGGCTGTAGGGTAGCCCCGCCGGGGACTGGCAGGGTCGGCGTAGTTGATGTGATTGACATTGGCGCAGCAGCCGTTGAAGAACAGCGTCGTGAAGTCCTCTCGCACGATCCTGCGCAGCGCCTCATCCAGATACCCGATGTAGTCCGCCGAATAGAGCCAGTTCTCGTAGTCCAGAATGGCCGGGTGCAGCCCGAAATTCACCAGTCCCGCCGTTGGCAGGCCGCCGTCTTCCACCGTGAGCACGAGGACCCTGGGATCAATCGGCCCCAGGCAATCCAGCACGAAACCGGGCGCCAGTTCCTCCCAATTCATGTGTGTCTTGCCGTCACGGCATCGCAGCCGCCGGTTGAAGGAAAGGGAAGACTCGCTGGCATAGCCAGCCTTCACCATCGCAGTCCTCAAGTTCTTATCCGCGCGGATAGCCGCTTCCGCGGCGTGCTTCAGGAATACCTCGATCTCCGCATCGGTGGCCGCGGGAGTCTGGTACAACGAAACGGCAGCCGGCCCGCCGTGCGTGTGCGACGCGGCGATAAGGATGTTCTCCGGCGAGAGGGCGGTGTGCGCCGCGATGTGCTCGCGCATCATCCGGGCTTGCGCGCGGTTGAGCATGCACAGATCCAGCGTCAGCAGGGCCACGCGCGGCCCCGCCTGATTCGCCACCACCATGGCCCGCGCGCGCAAGGGATCATGCGTGCCCCGCGCCGCGTAATCATCCCGGATGTGACCCAGCAGAGGCAGCCCCGGTGGGGGCGTGAAATCCACCTCAGCCACGCCAACTTTGAGCTCCGACATGGCCTTTAGTTACCAATAACCGCGCGGCGGTGCAAAGGGGATTACTCAGCCGCCGAACAAGCCAGCTGACGTTGGCAGTTACGCTTCCCTGGATCCCACAATCCACCCTGATAGCCGCCCCGGTGAGACCACGCTGTCATACCTGCGATTCCCCGGTGTGGTTCCCATGGGGGCCGACCCCCATGGGAACCACACCGGGGTCCCGCCGGATTGGCACCGTCTAAACGCCGCGCTGGCTTGGGCACGGGGTGCCTCTGGCTTGGGGGGCGGACAGAGCCGTCAGTTGAGGCGGCATTAGGCAGCCTTCTCAAACCTACCCCGTTAGACCTTTTACCGGATGGTGTCTTGCCAGAGGGGGGCCGGAAATGGCCAGGAACGGCCATTTTGGCAAGGGAATGGCAATTTCCAGTCACGCATTGAGTGGCACATTTCCTCGATATTCCTGACATCTGAATGACCTAAAGGTCGTATTCCGACCGGAAACCAGCCCATTGGCGCGAAAGAGGGGAACGAACCGCCATGGCACTCGCGCCGACCCGCCACAAATATCATCTCCCTCTTGACAAACATGGCCAACAGACGCCTAATCGTCACAATCTATGAAGGCCCGTCTGAAGATTTCTGGCAGGGCTTGGAGAGGCACGGGGATTGCCATAATGCTGCTGCTCTCCGCGGCGGCAGGTCACGCTCAAAATGTCATCGCCTGGGGCGCCAGTTCGGAGGGCCAAACCAACGCGCCGCTCTCAGCGACAAATGTAATCGCCATTGCCGCCGGGGCGTCCCATGCCCTGGCATTGGATCCCGAAGGCGGAGTGATCGCGTGGGGCAAGAATTGGGACGGGCAGACCGACGTGCCGCCGGAAGCCACGAACGTGGTGGCGGTCGCCGCCGGCTCCGCGCACAGCCTGGCCGTGCGCGACGACGGCTCGGTCGTTGCCTGGGGACGCAACTGGGACGGGCAAGCAGACGTGCCCGCGACGGCAACCAATGTGGTGGCGGTGTCCGCGGGCTGGGCGCACAGTCTGGCTTTGCGGGCGGACGGGACGGTGGTGGCCTGGGGCAACAACGATTTTGGCCAGACTGACTTTTCGTTCCTCGCTCTGGACGTCGTCGCCATTGCTGCCGGGTACTACCACAACATGGCTCTGCGGTCGGATGGGACCGTAGTCACCTGGGCGTTTGACTACCCGACTCCGGCGAGCGCGACCAACGTCGTGGCGGTCGCGGCGGGTTGGGAACACTGCCTGGCGCTGCGGGCCGACGGCTCGGTGGTCGCCTGGGGTGACAACTCTTACGGTCAGTCATCGGTTCCGGCATCGGCGGCCAATGTGATCGCGATCTCCGCCGGCTACTACCATAACCTGGCGTTGCGGGCGGACGGCACCGTCATCGCCTGGGGAGCATCCTATTTGGGAGTCACGAATGTGCCGACGGGTCTGGACAGCGTCGCGAGCATTTCGGCGGGAGAGGACTTCAGCGTGGCTCTGGTCGCGTCGGGTCCTCCACGATTCGGCCTCTCGCTGGCGTCAGCAGTTGCTCACCTGGGCAGCCAGACAATTCTCAATCCGACGGTCGCGGGAACGCTTCCGCTAAGCTTTCAATGGTTTCATGACGGGGTGGCGGTTTCCGGCGCGACCAATCAAAACTTGCTCCTGACCGCCACGCAGGACGCCGACGGGGGAGATTACGTATTGGTCGCCACGAACACCGAAGGCCAGGCTACCAATCAACCGGTGAATCTGGTTGTGCGGCAGGGGCCCGCCGTCGCGGCCATCGGTGCGTGGGGGGACAACACCAGCGGGCAATGCAACGTGCCCCATGCGTCTGCGACCCCGCGCGCGATCGCCGCCGGGGCGTCTCACTGCCTTGCTTTGAGCGCGGACGGGACCGTGGCTGCCTGGGGGAAGAACTGGGATGGGCAGACGGATGTGCCGCCATCCGCCACAAACGTGGCGGCCATCGCTGCCGGCAAAGCCCACAGTCTCGCGTTAAGGGATGACGGTTCCGTTATCGCCTGGGGCCGCAATTGGGACGGGCAGACGGATGTGCCCCCGACCGCTACCAATATCGTCGCGATTGCCGCGGGGTGGGCGCATAGTCTGGCCTTGAGAGCGGACGGCACAACCGTCGCATGGGGAAATAACGATTACGGCCAGGTCTCCGGCTCCTTCCTCGCCCTGGATATCATCGCCATTGCCGCCGGGTACTACCACAATATGGCTCTGCGGTCGGATGGGACAGTGGTGACCTGGGCATTTGACTACCCGACACCACCGGCGGCGAGCAACGTGGTAGCGGTTGCGGCGGGCTGGGAACACTGCCTGGCGTTGCGTGCGGATGGGGCGGTTGTCGCCTGGGGCGATGATTCTTATGGCCAATCCTCGGTCCCGGCATCGGCGACGAACGTAGTCGCGATCTCCGCCGGCTACTACCATAACCTGGCGTTGCGGGCGGACGGCACCGTCGTTGCGTGGGGCGCGTCACGGTTCGGAGTGACGAACGTCCCCGGGGGTCTTCGCAACGTTGCGGGCATTTCGGCGGGAGAGGACTACAACGTGGTGCTGGCCGCATCCGGTCCACCGGAATTCGGCCGCCAGCTTGGATCGGTCCTCGCCTATGCCGGCAGCTGCACAACTCTCAACCCGACGGTTATGGGGGCCTGGCCGCTGAGCTTCCAATGGTATCACGACGGCATAGCGATTGTCGGTGCGACCAATCGTTCTCTGCTCCTGACCAACGCGCAGATGGCCGCCGCGGGGGACTATGTTTTGGTGGCGGCAAACATCATGGGCCAGGTGAGCAGTCCACCCGTAAATCTCGCAGTCCAGCCGGATCCGGTAACAGTCGCACTCGTCGGCGCCTGGGGCGGCAACAATAACGGACAATGCAATGTCTCACCGGCAACCTCGAATCCGCGGGCAATTGCCGCCGGACCGTTTCACAGCCTGGCGGTAAACGCGGATGGCAGTGTAGCGGCCTGGGGGAGGAACAATTATGGCGAGACAGACGTGCCCGCAGCGGCTACCAACGTGGTGGCTGTCGCCGCCGGCGGGGGTCACAGCGTGGCGCTGAGGACTGATGGCTCAGTGATCGCCTGGGGAAACAACTCGGATGGGCAGACGAATGTGCCGGCAGCAGCAACCAACGTGGTTGTCATCGCCGCCGGCGAGACGCACAGCCTGGCTTTGCGGGCGGACGGAACGCTGTTGGCTTGGGGAAACAACGAATTCGGGCAAACGAATGTTCCGCCACGGGCCAGGGAGCTAATCGCCATCGCGGCAGGGTACAACCACAATCTGGGACTGCGTCCGGACCACACCGTCGTTGCCTGGGGGCTGGAGAACACCGTGCCGGCTTCGGCTACGAATGTCGTGGCGATTGCCGGCGGTTGGTGGCACAGCCTGGCCCTGCGCGCGGATGGCACGGTCGTTGCCTGGGGCGACAACTCCTTCGGACAGTCCGTGGTTCCAGCATCGGTTACCAACGTGGCGGGGATCGCAGCAGGCTACTATCACAACGTAGCTTTGCGGTCGGATGGCACCGTTGTTGCCTGGGGAGGAGGGGATATTGCAGGGAGCCTTTGGGGGGTGACGAATGTGCCTGCCGGTTTACGCGACGTGGCGAGCATCGCCGTCGGAGAAGACTACAGCCTGGCGCTGGTCGAGCTTGGGCCACCGCGATTCAGCCAGCAACTTGGGCCGGTCGCAGTGCATGTTGGCGGCCAGGCAATTCTGGGCGCCGAGGTGAGCGGGACCCGTCCCTTGACCGTGCAGTGGTTTCACGACGGTGCGGCCATTGAGGGCGCGACCAGCCCGTATCTCCCGCTGAGCAACGCGCAGTTGGCCGATGCGGGGACTTACACGTTGATGGCCACGAATGCGGCGGGCCAGGTCAACAGCCAAACGGCGATCCTGACGGTAAAGGCCGAGCCGGCCGTCACGGAAGTGCTCACACACCGGAACGTGCTGCTTGGGACAAGCGTCTGCTTGCCTGCAAGTGTTTTCGGCGCAGAACCGCTGAGCTGCCAATGGCGCTTAAATGGCAGAGACTTGGCGGAGGGCGGCCGGATCAGCGGCGTGACCTCAAGGGTTCTAAGCCTGAGCGCGACGACCGGCGAAGACAGTGGCAGCTACAGCCTGGTTGTGAGCAATGCGCACGGCTGCGTGACCGGGTTGGTGGCGCAGATTTCCGTGAGTCCTATCGTGGCGTGGGGGGACAACTCTTTTGGCCAGCTTGAAGTGCCAATCGGGACAGCGGACGTGGTGGCCATAGCCGGCGGCGGCGATCACAGTCTGGCTCTGCTGGCTGATGGCAGGGTTGCCGCCTGGGGAGCCAATTCTTTGGGCCAGTGCGATGTGCCGCAATCCGCGGGCCACAGCGTGGCCATTGCCGCGGGAGGATCTCACAGTCTGGCTTTGCGGGCGGATGGCAGTGTGGTGGCCTGGGGGGACAACTCTAGCGGTCAAACCAGCGTGCCGGCGTCCGCGACCAACGTGGTGTCCATCGCGGCCGGCGGGTCCCACAGCCTGGCGCTATGCCTCGACGGCGCCGTGGTGGCGTGGGGCTCCAACTCCTTTGGGCGGGTAACCGTGCCGTCCTCAGTAACGAATGTCAGTGCGATTGCGGCTGGTGGCGACCGCAGCCTCGCGTTGCGGGCCGACGGCACTTTCCTGGCGTGGGAAAGAACCAGTGTGTCCACGTTAGCCACAAACGTTGTCTCTATCGCCGCAGGGGGCAATCACACGCTGGCGTTACGAGCCGACGGGACCTTGTATGCCTCGGGAGGTAATTACTACGGGCAAGCAACCTTGCCAACTAACATCTACAACGTGGTTGGCCTGGCCGCAGGGGGCGACCATAGTATGGCCCTGCTCGCCGACGGCACGGTGGTCTGCTGGGGCGCCGATTACTTTGGCCAGGCCTCAGCGCCACCTTCGGCGACCAACGTGCTGGTCCTAAGCGCGGGCAGCGCCCATAGCCTTGCGCTGGCGGGCAACGGGGCGCAGCGCCCCGCCTTCCAGCCGTTCAAAATGACGGCCACGATAGGCCAATCAACCTTGCTCAGCGCCGGCTCGCTCGGCGGCGCCATGGCCAGTTATCAATGGCAACTGAACGGCGTGGCCTTGCCGGGGGCAACCAGCCCGGCCCTTGCCATAGGGTTCGTCAACTGGTCCAACGCCGGCACCTACCGGCTGGTTATGAGCAACGCATTCGGAGGTGCAACGGGGCCGTCAATAATCCTGACTGTGCTCCGCACCCCGCTGCGGTTCGACGGCTACCCGCCGGGCATACTGGTGACCAACGGCGAGGCTCAGCTCCGTTTGTCAGGCGCCTCCGGAGTCGGCCCGGTGGTGCTTCTCGCCAGCAGCGACCTGGCGGGCTGGGAGCCGATCCTTACCAATCCGCCGGTCATCGGGCCAGTGCAGTTCACTGATCCGGGGGCGGGTGCTCCTGACGCGAGGTTCTACCGCGCCGTTGAGGGTTCCATGGTTGGGCCGCCGCGCATCGAGATTGCGCCGCTCCTTTCGTCGGCGAGCGATGGGCCGTTCCTTCTGCGCCTGACAGACCTGGCGGCGGAGGGTCCCGTGGTCATCTACGCTTCCTCGAACCTGACGGATTGGCAGGCTGTATTCACCAACCCGCCGACGATCGGCCCGCTCCGGTACCTGGAGGAGATTCCATCCGTTCAGCCCCAACGATTCTATCGGGCGTCAGAGAACCGCTGACCCCACACCTATGAAAAACATGCGTAAAGAGAACACGGCTTTCACTCTTGTCGAGCTGATAGTCGTCATCGCCGTCGTCGCGG
The DNA here is from genome assembly GCA_035452965.1 of Candidatus Paceibacterota bacterium. Taxonomy (NCBI): domain Bacteria; kingdom Bacillati; phylum Minisyncoccota; species Minisyncoccota bacterium. Next base: position 222,635 of record DAOTCE010000004.1, read on the forward strand.
TCCTCGCCGCCTCCTTGTTGCCCGCGCTGGCCCGAACCCGACCGCAAGCGCAGCGCATTGCTTGCAGCAACAACCTCAAGCAGGTCGGTCTCGCTTTCCGGACCTGGGCGGCCGCCAACGGCGGCTACATGCCGATGCAGGTGCCCGGCGCCCAAGGCGGGGCCTCCGGTGAGTTAACCATCTCCAGAACCTTGAGCGCCAGCCAGGTTACGAGCCACGGCGCGTGCAAGATCTTCCTGTGCCTCTCCAATGAGTTAACCACCCCGAGATTCCTCATCTGCCCGGCGGAGTACGAGAGCATATATCGCCAGGCGGCCACCACCTTCAGCGGAGTGGGTGCACCCGGCACGGTTCCTTACACCAACGATCTGAACGTCAGCTACCTCGTCGCTGCCGACGCCATGGAAACCATGCCTCGCATGTTGTTGACAGGAGACCATAACTTGGGCGGGAACGCCAATCCGCCGACCATTCCCTACCTGGCAGCCCCGAACACAGGAATCTCCAAGGCCTCGCTGGGCACCAACTTCAACGCCAATCTAGGCCCTGCTTTCATGAACAATATGCACTCCAAGCAAGGCAATGTCGGGTTGGCAGACGGCAGTGTGGAGTGGTTCGGCCGCACCAACCTGCAAAACGCCCTCAAGCAATCGGGCGATACAGGCCGCGCGCAGGGGCTCTTCACCCTCGTCGCCGGCGCCGCCGCCGGCGCAGGGTGCAACCGTATCTTGCTCCCGTAACTCGATCCCGAGCGTTCATTCCTTGCTGTCTGGGGATCAAGGGGACGAGCGGTTCGAGTCCTGGCTGATGTTCCAGACCTCCATGAATTCATTCTGCCGCACCCATTGGGCGTGGCCGTCGCAGAAGGAGAAGTTCGCCCCCGCGGCGCCGTGGTTGTCGGCCGGGTTGTCCGGCCAGTCATTGGCGTCAGTCCCAACCCCCGGCAAGGTGTCGTCCGCGTCCATGATCAAGAAAACCCGGGATGGCCCCGGCTTCATGCCGAGCGCGCGGACGTAAGCGCCGATAGTGAACGCGTTCACGGTGTCTTCCTTCTTCTTGGTGGTAATCGCCATGCCGGTCATGCGGAGGGTGAAGTTGCCGGAGACTTCGTAGCTGGTGCCGGCGGACTGGAGCGTGGCACCGTTTTTACACAGATCAACGAGGGCGACTCCCCCGGTGGGCTTGGTGACGAGATTGGTGCGGATGTAGTTCTGGGTGCTGGGACAGACAAAACTCCTGGTGGACTTTACGTAGCGCGGGTAAAGCCAGTTTAAGTCATCATCCGACCCGGAGCGATCTGTGGCTCCCCCCGGGGGAACATTGCCGAGTTCTCCGGGAAGCCAAGTGTGGCCGGAGTAATGGCCCTGGGAGTCGTTGGCATACATCATACTTCCCAAACCGAGCTGTTTGAGATTGTTGAGGCAGCCGAGCCGGTGGGCCTTCACTTCCGCCGGCGCCAGCGCGGACAACCGCAGGGTCGCCAGCAAGGCGATGGCTGCAATGATGACCAATAGTTCGACGAGTGAAAAAGCGGACTTCTCCGAATTCCTGGGCGGCTGAGCAAGCATAACAGTCAACGAATTGTTGCAGATGCAACCAACTGTCTGAGCCTGGAACCGCGCCGGACCCGTGTCAATGACAATAGGTCGAATGACTGGCGCGCCGGCGCGTCATGTCCCCGCCGTCAAGTAGCGGCAGGCATCTTGCCCGCCGGGTGTATGCGAACGTGACATTCCGCAGGTCCTCCGAATCCGCGGGGCGGTCTTCCGTGTCCGGCGACTCCACATTTGCACGGGACTGATGTCTGGGCCATCTTGTCTCTCGGTATGAGAGGAATTACAGCCATGTTCACACATTGGGGACATTCGCCCCGCCAGTTCAAGCCCATGTCGGGCGCACACTTTTCGCTCAAACGGACAGCCGCCGGCCCTCGTGTCTGCGGTTGCGATGGCGGATTCGCCGCTGCCGGGTTTCGGCGGGCTGCAGTCTTCGGCGGCCATGGCGCCGCTGCGCGTTGATCTCGCCCCACACACAAACAAAACTATGGGCAGAATACACAGAACCAAGCAGAAGGCGCGCGCGGGCGGGCGATCCATCGCCACCAGGCGCAAGGGGTCCCTGGGAGACACGAAACCGGTCCTCCTCACCGGTGGCAACCCTCAGATTGCGAAGGCCGACGGCGACGCCCCCGTGCAGGCCTACATCGCGGCCATGCCGGGCTGGAAGAGCGAAATCGGGCGCCGCCTCGACAAGCTCATCGAGCGCACGGTTCCCGGTGTGCGCAAGGCGGTCAAATGGAACTCACCCTTCTATGGCGTCGAGGGCCGGGGGTGGTTCCTGGGATATCACGTCTTCACGCGCTACGTCAAAGTGGCCTTCTTCCAGGGCACCTTGCTGCATCCCGTTCCCCCCGGAGGCAAGGCAAAGGACGCGCGCTGGATAGACATCCACGAGGATGATCTCGACGAGGCGCAGATGGCGGCGTGGATTCGGCAGGCGGCCGCCCTGCCCGGCTGGGGCAAGACGTAGGCGGCGTGTCCCCGTTGAGGCATCCGCGTCGATCGGTTGTGCAACCGGGTGAGCAGATTCGGCCCCAAGGCGCTCGACGAGAAGCTGAGCGCTGCCTGGACTTTCGCCCTGACGAAGACCAGCGCCCTCGCGGCTTCGCAGGGAGGCCATCCAAGGCAGCCTTTTCCAGCCCGGTCTAACTAATCCTGCCACTGCAAACGTGGGTGCAGGCGGCGACACAGTTCCCGCAAACGATTTAGACTGCCGGCCGCCGCCACGGCTGGCGATAGGGACGGCGCAGCAACTTCGTGGCGGTGGAGTCCGCGGTGACCTCGCGTTTGCGCGGATCGTAGGCCAGCGACCGGCCCAGCTGCATCGCCACGTTGGCCAGAATACAACTGGCGGTGGAGATGTGACCCTCTTCGATGTCGGCAACCGGTCGCCCGCGCTTTTCGATGGCTGCCAGGAAGTCAAGCATGTGGCGGCGGGTGGCGGGCGCGGCGTTGAGCTCGATCTTCTTCTCGGTCACGTCCTCGGGATACTGTTCCTTCTCGTAGCGACAATCGAAATGGATGGGCTTGGCGTTCTTGTCCAGCGGGAAGAAGTCCGCGCGCATGGTGCTGGCTTTGAGCGTGCCCTTATCGCCGTAGATGAAGAGCGCCCAGGGATAGTCCGGATCGGTCGGCGCGCCCCAGGTGCGGTGCTGCCACACGCAATTGAACTGATCGTATTCGAAGGTCGCGGTCTGGGTGTCGGAGATGTTCGACTTGCCTTCCCTTTGGACGTAAATGCCGCCGGCGGAGGTGATTCGCTTGGGCCAGCCAAGGCCCAGCATCCAGCGCACGGTATCGAACATGTGCACGCACATGTCGCCGACGATGCCGTTGCCGTACTCCATGAAGGTGCGCCACCAGCGCACGTGCGGCAAACCGTCGTAGGGCCGCAGCGGGGCGGGGCCGGTCCACATTTCGTAGTCGAGGAAATCCGGCACCGGCTCGACCGGCGGATTGCCGTTGGCGCGCATGTGGAAGTAGCAGCACATGTCCACGTGGCCGATCTTCCCGAGCAGGCCGGCGTCCACCACCTGCTTCTTCGCGTCAATCAGGTGCGGCGTGCTCTTGCGCTGCGTGCCGACCTGCACCACGCGCTTGTGCTTGCGGGCCGCGGCGACCATCGCTTCGCCTTCCAGCACGTCCACGCTGATGGGCTTTTGCACGTAAACATCCGCGCCCGCTTCGACCGCCGCGATCATGTGCAAGGCGTGCCAATGGTCCGGGCTGCCGACGAGGACGATGTCGAGGTCCTTCTCCTTGAGCATTTGGCGGTGATCGCCATAAGTGCGCGGCCGCCGCTTCGATTTCTGGCGCTGGCTGGCCATCTCCGCCGCCTCCGCGAGCAGATTCCTGTCGGGGTCGCAGATGGAGATGATCTCGACCGGCGCCACCTGGACGAGGCGCCACAGGTCGCTCTTCCCATACCAGCCGGCGCCAATCAGGCCGACGCGCCTGGGTTTGCCGTTGACCAGGTCAAGCGCATCGGCGCCGAGCGACGGGAACGCGGCCATAGCGGCGAGCGCGGAGGCAGATTGGAGAAACCGGCGGCGGCTGATGTTGAAGTTCGCGCCGGGTGTCGGGGCGGGGGCCGAATTATTCATGCCGGGAGTATTAGACCGGCCGCGAGGTTGGCGCAACCACGACGTGCGCGAAGCAAGGGGCCAAAAGTCTGCGAAATCCTGGCAACTCTTTCCGTACTTTCCCGCACCGGAAGTAAGTATTAGTTCTCGTTGAAGGCTTCCAGGGCGGTCATTAGGCTCGTCGAGTATGAAGAGAACTTTCTGTTCCATTGGGTTAACGATTGCGTTTGTCGTTGCATCTGTTGCGACCGGCCTTGCTGCTGCAACCATCGGCAACACCACCGACGGCACTTCGACCGACACACTCTGGTATGAGGGCGCCTATATCAATGCCTGCCGATTTCGGGCTGCGTCGAACATGACCGTGGTCACGATGCACGCCAAAGTCTCCGCCATAACCGGCCGCTACAAATGCGCGATCTACTCTGACAGCAGCAGTCAGCCCAACCGCCTTTTGCGGGCCACGAGCGAGGTAACCAACCCGACCACCGATGGCTGGAAGACTTTCACGCTCACCGCCCCGCAGGCGCTGACCAACGGCAGCTATTACTGGCTGGCCATCTGGTCGGACAGCAGCAGCGCCAAGGCCTACTACTCGAGCAGCACCAGCGGCACGCTCCGCTGGGCACAGCGCAATTACGGCACCTGGCCCGATCCCATCGTCACGACCGGCGGGAGCACCTCCTCGTATTGCATCTATGCCATGGGCTCGGTGGCACCCGTGGCGCCGACGGTCGCCATCCTGAGTCCCGCGAACAACGGGACCGTAGGCACCAATTTCACGATCACCGCCACCGCCACGGATAGCGACGGCACCGTCACCAACGTGTCCTTCTACGACGGCGTTACCTTGCTTGGCAGCGACACCAGCAGCCCCTACAGCTACGTCTGGAACAACGCGCCACTGGGCGCGCATGCGCTCAGGGCCGTGGCTCGGGACAACAGCGGCCTGGCGACCACGTCCGCCGTGGTCAACGTCACTATCACCGCGCTGAACGTGGTGTCCTTTGCGGAAACCTTTGACAGTTACGCCAACGGGACGGTGATCACCAATATCGGCGGGGGCGGCTTCTGGACCTCCGGCGCGAACACCGTGGTCAGCGGCGGCGGCGTGAACGGCTCGGGTGGGCTTGGCACCAGCAGTCTGATTTTCAATTGGAAGGCCCAGACGTTCCAGTGGAGCGCGCTGGACATTGGCACAAGGGTGGCAATTTCCCTGGACTTGCAGACCAGCGGCACCGGCAAGTTTGACGACGATCGCGTCGGGTGGACCATCACCCCGGACGCCAGCACCAGCACGGGCAGCCAATTGGCCCTCCAACTGGACAACACGACGGAGGGAGGCATGGTGTTGTATCACAACCTCACGCGAACTCCCGTTCTCAACGCCCTGAGCGGCATCAAGAACAGCACCTGGTATCGTTTCAAAGTCGAGTTCACCAAGCTGTCCGCCACCAGCGCGAAGATCGTGGGCACGCTCACCGAACTGGATGCCTCAGGCAACCCGGACGGCACCCCGTATGTTGGCACCGTTGCCGACACCAGCATGTTTGCCAATCCCCCCAGCACGGCGCTCTTCACCTCCGCGCAGCAGTGCCCGACCTTCAAGAACCACAACCCCGCGACCGGCAATGCGGACAATGCGACTTTCACCATCACCCAGCCTGGCCCGCAGCCGCCGATTGTGACCATCACCAGCCCGACCGCCAATGAAACCGTGTTCACCAGTTTCACAATCAACGCCACCGCCACGGATGACGGGTCGGTGACCAACGTGGGCTTCTACGCGGACGGCATCCTGCTGGGCAATGACACCACCTCCTCGTATAGCTGGACGTGGAACGGCGCTCCGGTGGGCAATCATACGCTGACGGCAGTCGCCGTGGACGACACGGGGCTCTCGGCCACCTCGGCAGTGGTGAACGTCATCGTCAGCACCAACCTGGCGCCCAACGCGCCAGTCGTAGTCACGCCGGCCGACGGCGCCATGGGCGTGGCGACCAACGCCACGCTGACCGTGTCGGTCTCGGACCCCAATGGCGACCCCATGTCGGTCCTGTTCTACGCCCGCTCGCTGAACGGCACCGCCCCGGCGCCGGACTTCACGATCGTGGCGCTGCCGGATACGCAGTTCTACTCGGAGAGCTACCCGGCGATCTTCCAATCCGAGATTGACTGGATCGTCAACAACCACCAGGAGCGCAACATTGTGTATGTGACGGGCCTTGGGGATGTGGTGAACGTCGGCACGTCCGACACGCAGTTTCGGAACGCCACCAATGCCCTGTACCGCCTGGAGAATCCAGTCACGACGGGTCTGCCGGAAGGCATTCCCTACGGCGTTCCGGTGGGCAATCACGACTCGCCCTATACCCTGTTCAACAACTACTTCGGGGTCAGTCATTTCAGCGGCCGCAGCTATTACGGCGGCAGCTACACCACCGGCTACCAGAATCATTACGACCTCTTCAGCGCGGGCGGGATGGATTTCATCGTGCTGTCACTCGAGTATAACGCCGGCGCCAACTCGGCGATCATGAGCTGGGCCAATGGCGTTCTGCAGGCCAACGCCGACCGCCGCGCTATCGTGGTGACTCACTCGCTGCTCCAGGCGGGCTATAACTGGCCAACACCTGCCGCCTGGTCCACGGATGGCGGCACCACGATCTTCCCGGCGCTGGCCAACAACCCCAACGTCTTCCTGATGCTGTGCGGCCATAACCATGGCCAGGGGCGGCGGCACGAGGCGGTGGGCGACCGCTTCATTGATGTCCTCCTGTCCGATTACCAGAGCGACGTCAACGGCGGCAACGGCTTCGTTCGCCTGATGGAGTTTTCGCCCAGCAACAACGTCATCCGCGTCACGACCTACTCGCCCTACACCCTCGGCTCCAAGACGGACGGCGACAACCAGTTTACCCTCGAGTACGCCATGGCCTCCGCACCGGCGCCGTTCGTGTGCATCGGAACCAATATGGCGGTGGCCTCGGGCACGCAGACCAGCCTGGCGTGGCCAAACCTCGCCCCGGGCACCATCTATGAGTGGTATGCCGTGGCCAGCGATGCCACCACGTCCGCGACGAGCGCAACCAGCCAGTTCCTCACCGCAGGGGGGCCGCCGGCGGTCGCCCTCAGTCTGAGTGGCAGCCCGATGGCGGAAGCGGCCGGCGTGGCGACCGTGACTGCGACGCTGTCAGAGATCAGCACGGATATGGTGACCGTGAACCTGGAGTTCTCGGGAACCGCAACCCTGACGGACGACTATACGCGCTCCGGCGCCAGCATCTCGATACCCGCGGGGAGCCTAACCGGCTCCATCACGCTCACCGCGGTGCAGGACAGCATTTATGAGAACCCGGACGAGACCATTGTGGTGGACATCAGCACGGTGGTGAACGCAAAGGAGAACGGCACCCAGCAGGTGACGGCCACCATCGCCGGCGATGATCCGGTCCCGCCAGTAATCACCCTGTTGGACCAGAATTTCGACTCCCTGGGTTCTGCCGGCACAACCATGCCGACCGGCTGGACCGCGGGCTATCTGGGCACCGCGAGCAGCCAGAACCGCTTGACCATGTCGCCCTACGCCGGAAACGGCCTGAACATAACCGCCTTGCCCCTGGTGGTGAGCGACGGCAGCGCCCTGCCCAGTCCCAACGTAGGGACGATCTTCAACATCGGCTCGGCGGGCAGTTCCGAGCGCGCCCTGGGCAGCTACCCCAGAACGACCCCCTCTGGCGACCATGTCCTGCAGGTTGCCATTGTGAACACCACGGGCGGTTCCCTGACCGCGATCAACGTGAGCTACGTGGGCGAGCAATGGCGCCAGTCCGAGGGCGCCTCAGAAAGCGGCCTCGAAATGCTGAGGTTCCTGGCCAGCACAACCTCTCCCACTGCCGGGTTTAGCTATTTCCCCGATCTCGATTTCACGGCCCCGAAGCAACTGGTGGCGGATTGGCCGGTTGGCGTTTTGGACGGCAATCTTGCGGCCAATCGCGCCGTCATCACCGGCACCATTACATTTGCGAGCCCGGTTCCGGCCGGTGGCACGTTCTATCTGCGCTGGCACGATTGGAATGACGACAGCACCTCCGACCACTTCCTGGCCATTGACGACCTCGTCGTCACCAGCATCTACATGGTGGGGCCCGCGGTGACGCTCAGTCTGTCGGGCAGCCCGATGGCGGAAGCCGGCGGCGTGGCGACAGTGACCGCGACGCTGTCGCAGGCGAGCACAAATGTTGTGAAGGTGAACCTGGCCTTTGCGGGGACCGCGACGCTGACGGATGACTACACGCGCTCCGGCACCAGCATTTCGATACCGGCGGGAAGCTTAACGGGCTCAATCACGCTCACCGCGGTGCAGGACGGCGTTCACGAGACCCCGGACGAGACCATTGTGGTGGACATCAGTTCGGTGGACAACGGAACGGAGATCGGCACCCAGCAGGTGACCGCCACTATCGCGGACGATGATGCGGCAGCGGCCGGTTTCACGGCCTACAACGATTGCTCGAAGGGGGACGGCACCAATCCCGCCAACACCACCGAGTACCCGGGCAACGGATCCTACTCGGGCCTGCTCAAGGACTTCGACACGGGCGCGACGCTGCCGGTCACCCTCACCCTCGTCACCAACCGGATCACCTACGATGGCACCGGCGGTCCGATGCCCAACGCGGGCACCGACGCCCACACCACGTTCAATGGCAAAGTCGTCTTCGACAATGTCATCTGGTACACCGCCACCAGCAACGGCTTCTGGATGGATGCGGTCTTTACCGGCCTGGACCCGGCCAAGGAATACGAGTTCGCCACCTCGGCCAACCGGGGTGGATCCGGCTCGGACTACGCCAGCCGATACAGCAAGTTCACGATTACCGACATGGACTCGGCCGAGAACGGCAGCACGCCGGGCGTCACGGTCAACTCGGACACGTCGGTGACCTTCTGCACCGGGATGAACACGGTCAACGGGTATGTGGCGCGCTGGACCAAGATCAAGTGCGGCAGCGACGGCGACTTCACCGTGCGGGTGGAAGACGGCGGGGGCGTGGGCAAGGGCTACGCGTTTGACGGCATCATGCTGCGGGAGACCGGCACAGCGGGTCCCCAGCAGCCGACGGTCGCCATCACGAGTCCCGTGAACAACGCAACCCTGAGCACCAACTTCACGATCACCGCCAGCGCCGCCGACAGCGACGGCACGGTCACCAATGTATACTTCTACAATGGCAGCACCTTGCTGGGCAGCGACAGCAGCAGTCCCTACACCTTCACCTGGAGCGCCGCGCCGCTGGGCGCCCATGCGCTGAAGGCCGTGGCTTGGGATAACACCGGCCTGGCGGGCACGTCCGCCGTGGTGAACATCACCGTCACGGCGCCCGGCACGGTGGCCGCCGTGGAGACCTTCGACAGTTACGCCAACGGGTTAATCATCACCAATATCGGCGGGGGCGGCGTCTGGACCAGCGGCACGAACATCATCCTCAGCACTGGCGGCGTGAATGGGTCGGCCGGTATCAGCTTCGGCACCCGGGTGTTCAACTGGAAGGCGCAAACCTTCCAGTGGAGCGCGCTGCCGGATGGCACCAAGGTGGCGGTCTCCCTGGACTTGCAGACCAGCGCCACCGGCAAGTTTGACGATGATCGCGCCGGGTGGACCATCACCCCGGACACCACCGGCAGCACCGGCAGCCAGTTGGCGCTCCAACTGGATAACACCACCGAAGGGGGCATGGTGTTCTATCATAACAGCACCAGAACCCCCGTGCTCAATGCCCTGAGCGGCATCAAGAACAGCACCTGGTATCGCTTCAACGTCGAGTTCACCAAGCTGGGCCTTACCAATGCGAGCATCGTGGGCACGCTCACCGAACTCGACAGTTCAGGCAACCCGACCGGCACGCCGTACGTCGGCACGATTACCAACACCGGGACGTTTGCCAATCGTCCCAGCAGCGCGCTTTTCACGGCCACCCAGCAATGTCCGTCCTTCAAAAACCACAGCCCCGCCGCCGGCAATGCGGACAATGCTACCTTTACTATCACCCCGCCGGAGCCCGAGCCGCCGGCAACGCCGGAGTATGTCATCGTGATCAGCGTGGATGGCATGGGCTCGGCCTACGTCACGCCGCTCCTGACGCCGGGCCTGGCCAATGAATTGACGACCTTCAAGCGGTTCCAGACCGAAGGGTCCGGCACGCTTAATGCCCGGACGGATTACAACTACGCCATCACGCTTCCGAATCATGTGTGCATGATGACGTGCCGCGGCGTCAGCGGCGCTTCCGGGCATAACTGGACCGGCAACAGCGATCCGGCGCCCACCGCCACGCTGGCGAACAACAAGGGATCCTACGTTGCCAGCGGCTGGGACGTCGCCCACGACAATGCACTGCGCACGGGCATTTGGTCAGGCAAATCGAAGTTCAGCCTGTTCCAGCAGTCGTACAGCGCCACCAGCGGCGCTCCGGACATCACGGGAGATGACAACGGCCGGGACAAGATTGATTACGACAAGGTCGGCAACCTTTCGGCCGCGGCTTTGACGGACGATCTGATCAGCCAAATGACTGCCAACCCGTTCCATTTCCTGTTGCTCCATTTCCACGAGCCGGATACGGCCGGCCACAGTTCGGGCTGGTCAACCAACCCCACGAGCGCCTACGCCGCGTCGTTGAAGGCTGTGGACACGCAAATCGCCAGGGTCATCGAAATGGTGGAAAACAGCCCCACGCTGCAAGGCAAGACCGCGATCATCGTGACCGCCGACCACGGTGGCCATGGCACGACCCACGGCGATATGTCGAATCCTCTGGATTACACCATTCCGTTCTACGTCTGGGGCCCGGGCGTAACTGCGGGAGGCGACCTGTATGCCATGAATCCGGCCAGCCGCACTTCTCCGGGAACGTCCAATCCTCCCTACACGGGCGGCCAGCCAATTCGTAACGGCGATGCGGCCAATCTTGCGCTGAGCCTGCTGGGCTTGGAAGCGATTCCGGGGTCAACGATCAACAGCTCCCAGGACCTACTGGTCAACAGCACGCCGGTCATTATCACTGTCACTGCCAACAGTGGCCAGTCCAAGGTCTTCGGCGCGGCGGACCCGACGCTCACTTATATCTGCTCCGATCCGGAAGTCAGCTTCACCGGCGCCTTGGGCCGGGCGGCAGGCGAGAACGTCGGGAGCTATGCCATCAACCAGGGCAACCTGTCCCCCGTGGGTGGCTATGTGGTCAATTTTGTCTCCGCCGACTTCGCCATCACGGCCAAGCCGGTCACCGTCACCGCCAACAGCGGGCAGAGCAAAGTATTCGGGGCGCCTGACCCGGTGTTGACCTACACTTCCTCGGAACTTGGGGTCAGCTTTGCCGGCGCCCTGGGCCGTGCGGCGGGTGAGAACGCCGGCAGCTATGCCATCAATCAGGGCAGCCTGTCCGCTGGGGCCAACTATGCGATCACCTTTGTCCCCGCCAACTTCGCCATCACGACCGCCTACTCGACCACGGCGATCAGTTCGTCGCTCAATCCGTCCCGCGTCGGATCGAACGTGACCTTCACCGTCACCGTCGGCCCGGTGGCCCCGGCCACCTCGACTCCCACTGGCACCGTGCAGTTCTTTGCCAACTCCGTCGCCTTGGGCAGCCCAGTCGCTCTCACGGGTGGCACGGCCACTCTTGACACGGCGCTGTTGCCGACGGGTGACAACGACATCATCGCCTTCTATCTGGGCGACGGGAACTACCTGGGCAGCACCGACGGCCTGGTGCAGGTGGTCACCGCCGCGGTGGAAACGCCAGTAGTGGTGAGCATCGTGCCCAACAGCGATGGCTCGGTAACCGTGACGTGTGCCGGCACGCCCGGGGCGGAATATCTCGTCCTGAGCTCGACCAACATCACCTCGCCCGCTTCGTGGGTGAATGTCTCCACCAATACCGCCGGCGTAGACGGCCAGTGGACTTACACGGACAACACCAAGTTGAATTACACGCAGCGGTTCTTCCGAGCCGCCAAACCGTAAACCGTTTGCCAAGCACAGGGCAGGCCGGCAACCCGGCCTGCCCTGCTGCCGCAATACAGAATAGCAATAGGGAAGAGGCTAGTGAAGATACGCTCATCGAGCGATACAATGCCTTGTGGAACGCCGGACGCGTGTCCACGGCCTTATTGGCACGCCACCACACTTCCCCCCCCGGCTATGCCGGGCGCAGTCAAACGTCGGTAGAACTCCTGGAACATAAATCTATGAAAAGAACAACTCCTCTGTGCCTGATCACATTACTCTTCGTGCTGAGTGGCGCGCCTGGCGGCCTGGCGGCGACTGTCACGGAGACATTCGACAGCTACGCCAACGGGACGCTGATCACCGCGGTCGGCGGCAGCGGTGTCTGGACCATCGGCGCGAATACCGTGGTCAACCCTGGCGGCGTGAACGGAACGGCAGGTCTTGGCTATGGCAGTGCGATCTTCAATTGGAAAGGCCAGTCCTTCCAGTGGAGCGCGCTGGCGGTCGGCACCAAGGTGGCGATCTCCCTGGACTTCCAGTCGAGCACGACCGGCAAGTTTGACGACGATCGCGTCGGGTGGACCATCACCCCGGACGCCAGCACCAGCACGGGCAGCCAATTGGCCCTCCAACTGGACAACACGTCGGAGGGAGGCATGGTGTTTTATCACAACTCCACGCGAACCCCTGTGCTCAACGCCCTGAGCGGCATCAAGAACAGCACCTGGTATCGCTTCAGCGTCGAATACACCAAACTCACCGCCACCAGCGCGACCATCGTGGGAACGCTGACCGAGCTGGATGCCTCCGGGAACCCGACCGGCACCCCGTATGTTGGCACCATTGCCGACACCAGCACCTTTGCCAATCCCCCCAGCACGTCGCTCTTCACCTCCGCGCAGCAGTGCCCGTCCTACAAGAACCACAATGTCACGGCCGGCCGCGGCAATGTTGACAATGCCTCGATCACGATCACACCCCCTGGTCCGCAACCGGCAACAATCAGCATCACCAGCCCCGCCAATGACAGCACGATGACGGGTGAATGGCTGGCCATTGCGGCGACGGCCACGCCCTCCACCGGCGCCTCCATCACAAACGTGGAATTCTATTCGGGCACCACCAAGATCGGCGAGGATGCCACAGAACCGTTCACGATGAACTGGTGCGGGGTTGCCCCGGCCGCGTATTCGTTGACGGCGGTCGTGCTGGACAACTCCGGCGCGAGCGTCACGTCCTCGGCGGTCAACGTAACGGTGAGCGCACCGGCCACCGCCGGGTCATTGCAGTTCGACGGAAGCAACGATTACGTCACGTTCGGCACCGCACCGGAGCTGGGCCTCTCCACGTTCACGATTGAGTGCTGGTTTAAACGCCAGGGCACCGGCCAGATCACCACCACCGGATCGGGCGGCGTCACCAACGCCGTGCCGTTGGTCACCAAAGGCCGCGGTGAAGCCGAGAACAGTAATGCGGACATGAATTGGTTCCTCGGGATTTCGACCAGCGGCAATGTGATCGCGGCCGACTTTGAAGAGGGCGTCGGCGGGACCACGCCGGGGCTGAACCATCCCGTTTGGGGAAACACCCCGGTCATAAACAATGTCTGGTACCATGCCGCCGCCACCTACGACGGCGCAAGCTGGACGCTCTACCTGAACGGGAACGTGGAAACCAACGTTGCGGTCAACCAGCCGCCCCGCTCGGACAGCATTCAGCATGCGGCGCTGGCCAGCGCCATGAACTCGACCGGAGCGGCGGCGGGCTACTTCCAAGGCCTGCTGGACGAGGTGCGCGTCTGGAACTATGCGCGCAGCGCCGCGGAGATTGGCGACAACTACCGCCTGCAAATCACCAATCAGAACGGGCTGGTCGCGCGCTGGGCGCTGAACGAGGCGGATGGCACCGTCGCCCGCGACGCAAATTGCGGCGGGCTCAACGGCGACCTCCGGAACGGCCCCGTGTGGTCCACCGACAGTTTCGACGCCAATAACCCGCCGATGGTCCTTCTCACCACTCCCGCCGCCGGAAGCGTGTTTGCCGTCGGTTCGAGCGTGACGCTGGACGCCACGGCGATGGACGAAGGGTCGGTCGCCGAAGTGGCTTTCTACGTGGATGACGAGTTGGTCGGCAGCGACGACACCAGCCCTTATAGCGCGACCTGGCCCAGCGCGGAACTCGGGTTCCACGCCCTGACGGCGGTGGCACGGGATAATACCGGGTTGTGGGCCACGTCGGCCGTGGTGAACGTGAGCGTGGTGGCCGAACCGGGGTTTGGCGCGGTGTCCTTCGACGGGGCAAATGACCACATCGCCATGGGTGCGGCACCGGAGCTGGGCGCGAGCACCTTCACGCTGGAATGCTGGATGCGGATTGACGGCACGGGCGTTACGGCCAGCAGCGGCAATGGCGGAGTGAACGTCGCCCCGCTGATTGCCAAGGGGCGCGGCGAGGGCGATGCCAGCAATCTTGACTGCAACTACATCTTCGGCGTGCAGTCGAACAACCGGCTGGCGGCGGACTTCGAGGACATGCAGAGCGGCCTCAACCACCCGATCGTTGGAACAGCGGCCCTGAGCGCCGGTGTCTGGCATCATTGTGCCGTCACCTATGACGGCAGTTGGTGGCGCATCTATGTTGACGGCGCGGCCGATGCGAGTCTGCAGGTCACAGGCGGCGGGAACGTCCAGGTGCCCCGTTACGACAGCATCCAGCACTTTGCCCTGGGCACGGCCATGACCTCCACCGGCGCGGCGGCGGGGTACTTCAAGGGGGTCATGGACGAGGTGCGCGTCTGGAATTACGCGCGCACGCAGGCGGAGATCAGCAGCAGCATGTATAGTGAGATCGCGGAGGCAGCGGGGCTGATCGGACGTTGGAGCCTGAATGAGACGAACGGCACCACGGCCAGCAATACAGGATCGAGCGGGGTGAACGGCACGCTGGTCAACGGGGCGGTCTGGGCGACGGGCTATCCGCTGCAGCCGGCGGCGAACACGCCGCCGACGGTCGCGATCACCAGCCCGACCAACGGGGCGACGGTCTTCACCAGCTTCTCGATCAGCGCCACCGCCACGGATTTCGGCGCGGTTAGCCAGGTGGACTTTTATGCCGACGACATCACCCTGCTGGGCAGTGATGCCAGCAGCCCTTACACCTTCGATTGGAGCGGCGCGCCGGAGGGCGCTCACACGCTGACGGCTGTTGCGTGGGACGACGAAGGGCTGTCCGCCACCTCGGCCGTGGTGAACATCACGGTCAGCACCAACCTGCCGCCCAGCGCGCCGGTCGTGGTGGCGCCGATCAACGGCGCTGTGGGTGTGGCGGCCGACGCCACGCTGACCGTCGCGGTCTCGGATCCCAACAACGACCCGATGACGGTGGTGTTCTACGGCCGCCCGCTGGACGGCCCGGCTCCGGGCGCGGACTTCACGTTCGTGGCGCTGCCGGACACGCAGTTCTACATGTCGAGCCTGAATGGCGGTTCGCCCGCGATTGCCACCAACCAGGTGGCCTGGGTGATCGCCAACCGCGTCAGCCGCAACATTCAATACCTGGCGCAGTTGGGCGATTGTGTGCAGAACGGCGAAAACGGCGGGAACGATGCCGAATGGCGCAACGCGACCAACGCGTTTTACCGGCTGGAAGATCCGCTGACCACGTTCCTCCCGGAGGGAGTTCCCTACGGTGTGGCGGTGGGCAATCACGATCAGACGCCCGCCTACGACCCCAACGGCACGACCACGTTCTATAACCAGTACTTCGGCATCAACCACTTCCAGGGGTACAGCTACTACGGCGGCCATTACGGCACGAACAACGACAATCACTACGACCTGTTTAGCGCCAGCGGCATGGACTTCATCGTCATTTACCTGGAGTATGATGCGGCCATGACGACGGCCTCGCCCGTGCTCGCCTGGGCCAACGGCGTGTTGGAGACTCACAGCAACCGCCGCGCAATCGTGGTCAGTCACTATATCGTCAACCCCGGTTTCAACGCCACTTTCAGCGCGCAGGGGCAGGCGATATACAATGGGCTGAAAGGCAACACCAACTTGTTCCTTATGCTCTGCGGCCATGAAAGCCCCGAGGAAGGTCAACGCACGGACGTCTACCAGGGCCGCGCGGTGTGGTCCATCATGAGCGATTACCAAAGCCTCACTGCCGGCGGCAACGGCTGGATGCGGCTCTACGAGTTTTCGCCGTCCAACAACGTGATCCACGCAAAGACCTATTCGCCGTGGCTGGACCAGTATAAGACCGCTTCGAGCAATCAGTTCGACATTCCTTATGTGATGTCGGCCACGAACCCGTTTGTGGTCATTGGCACCAGCACAGGCGTGCCTTCGGGTGGTAACGCTTCGATCGTCTGGACCAACCTCGACCTGGAAACGGTTTATGAGTGGTATGCCGTGGCCAGCGATGCCAGCCTGTCCGTGTCGGGCGCGACCAGCCAGTTTACCACGCGCCCGCCCTTAAGGGTCACGCTCAGTCTGGCGGGCAGCCCGATGGCGGAAGCCGCCGGCGAGGCGACGGTGACCGCGACGCTGTCAGAGATCAGCGCAAATGAAGTAACGGTGAACCTGGAGTTTTCGGGGACCGCGACGCTGACGGATGACTATACGCGCTCCGGGGCCAGCATCTCGATACCCGCGGGGAACTTAACCGGCTCGATCACGCTCAAGGCGGTGCAGGACACTCTTTACGAGGTTCCGGCCGAGACCATAGTGGTGGATATCGGCACGGTGGACAACGCACTCGAGAACGGCACCCAGCAGGTGACGGCCACCATTACCGATGATGACCCGGTCCCACCGGACGTCACGCTCAGTCTGGCGGGCAGCCCGATGGCGGAAGCGGCCGGCGAGGCGACGGTGACCGCGACGCTGTCAGGGACCAGCCTGAATGCGGTGACGGTGAACCTGGAGTTTTCGGGGACCGCAACACTGACGGATGACTATACGCGCTCCGGCGCCAGCATCTCGATACCCGCGGGGAGCCTAACCGGCTCCATCACGCTCACCGCGGTGCAAGACGCCATTTACGAGAACCCGGACGAGACTATTGTGGTGGACATCAGCACGGTGTTGAACGCCACCGAGAGTGGCGCCCAGCAGGTGACGGCCACCATTTCCGATGACGATCCGATCCCGCCAGTCATGACCCTGTTGGACCAAAATTTTGATGTCCTGGGTTCTGCCGGCACCACTATGCCGAACGATTGGACGGCCGGCTATCTGGGCGTCGTGAGCACCCAAAACCGTTTGACCATGTCACCCTACGCCGGAAACGGCCTGAACCTAACCGCCTTGCCCTTGGTGGTGAGCGACGGCAGCGCTTTTCCCAATCCCAACGTAGGAACGATCTTCAACATCGGCTCGGCGGGCAGTTCCGAACGCGCCCTGGGCAGCTACCCCAGAACGACCCCCTCCGGCGACCATGTCCTGCAGGTTGCCATTGTGAATACCACGGGCGGTTCCCTGAGCTCGATCAACGTGAGCTACGTGGGCGAGCAATGGCGCCAGTCCGAGGGCGCCTCAGATAGCGGCCCTGAAATGCTGAGGTTCCTGGTCAGCACAACCTCTCCCACGGACGGGTTTGCTTATTACTCCGATCTCAATTTCACGGCCCCGAAGCAACTGGTGGCGGATTGGCCGGTCGGCGGTTTGGACGGCAATTTGGCGGCCAATCGCGCGGCCGTCGCCGGCACCATTACGTTTGCGAGCCCGGTTCCGCCGGGCGGCACCTTCTACCTGCGCTGGCACGATTGGAATGACGACAGCACCTCCGACCACTACCTGGCCATTGACGACCTCATCGTGCGCAGCACTTACCTGTCGGGGCCCACGGTGACGCTTGATTTGGCGGGCAGCCCGATGGCGGAAGACGGCGGCGTGGCGACAGTGACCGCGACGCTGTCGAAGACCAGCGCCTATGAGGTAGTGGTAAACCTGGCCTTTGCGGGGACCGCAACGCTGACGGATGACTACACGCGCTCCGGCGCCAGCATCTCGATACCGGCGGGGAGCTTAACGGGCTCGATCACGCTCACGGCTGTGGCGGACGCCGTCTACGAGAGCACGGCCGAGACCATTGTGGTGGACATCACTACGGTGGACAACGCAATCGAGAGCGGCACCCAGCAGGTGACGGCCACTATCACCGATGATCCGGCCGCCGCCGGTTTCACGGCCTACAACGATTGCTCGAAGGGGGACGGCACGAACCCCGCCAACACCACCGAGTACCCGGGCAACGGATCCTACTCGGGCCTGCTCAAGGACTTCGACACGGGCGCGACGCTGCCGGTCACCCTCACCCTCGTCACCAACCGGATCACCTACGATGGCACCGGCGGTCCGATGCCCAACGCGGGCACCGACGCCCACACCACGTTCAATGGCAAAGTCGTCTTCGACAATGTCATCTGGTACACCGCCACCAGCAACGGCTTCTGGATGGATGCGGTCTTTACCGGCCTGGACCCGGCCAAGGAATACGAGTTCGCCACCTCGGCCAACCGGGGTGGATCCGGCTCGGACTACGCCAGCCGATACAGCAAGTTCACGATTACCGACATGGACTCGGCCGAGAACGGCAGCACGCCGGGCGTCACGGTCAACTCGGACACGTCGGTGACCTTCTGCACCGGGATGAACACGGTCAACGGGTATGTGGCGCGCTGGACCAAGATCAAGTGCGGCAGCGACGGCGACTTCACCGTGCGGGTGGAGGACGGCGGGGGCGTGGGCAAGGGCTACGCCTTTGACGGCATCATGCTGCGGGAGTCGGTTCCCCAGACGCAAACGGTGATCGTCACCGCAGACAGCGGCCAGTCTAAGGTCTTCGGCGAGGCTGACCCAGTGCTGACTTATGTCTCCTCGATTCCGGGCGTAACCTTCACCGGCGCCTTGAGCCGCGCGGCGGGCGAGAATGTCGGCAGTTATGCGATCAACCAGGGCGACCTGTCGGCCGGGGAAAACTACGTGATCACTTTCGTCCCCGCCGACTTCACCATCACGGCCAAGCCGATCACTGTCACCGCCGACAGCGGCCAGAGCAAAGTCTTTGGGGCGTCTGATCCGGTGTTGACCTACGTTTCCTCGGACCTCGGGGCGAGCTTTACCGGCGCCTTGGGCCGCGCGGCGGGCGAGGATGTCGGCAGCTATGCGATCAACCAGGGCGACCTGTCCGCCGGGGCCAATTACGCGATCACGTTTGTCCCCGCTGACTTCGCGATCACGGCCGCCTCCTCGACCACGGCGATCAGTTCGTCGCTCAATCCGTCCGACGCCGGCTCAAACGTGACCTTCACCGTCACGGTTGGCCCGGTTGCGCCGGCCAGCACCACGCCCACCGGCAACGTGCAATTCCTGACCAATGACGTGGCTATGGGAAGCCCGGTTGCTCTGGCCGGTGGCACCGTTACATTCGACACGGCGCTGTTGCCCACGGGCACCAACACCGTCACCGCCAATTACCTGGGTGATGCCAACTACCTCGGCAGCACCGACAACCTGTTGCAGGTGGTCAAGGTCGTTGCCGAACCGCCCTCGGTGGTGAGCATCCTGCCGAACGGCGATGGCTCGGTGACCGTGACGTTTGCCGGCACGCCGGGTGCCGCTTACCTGGTCCTGGATTCGACGAGCATCGTCTCGCCGGTTTCGTGGGTGAAGGTGTCCACCAATACGGCCGGTCCGGACGGCCGGTGGACGTACACGGATAACACCGTGCCGAATTACACACAGCGATTCTTCCGCGCCGCTAAACCGTAATCAGTCTGGCAATCACACAGCAGGCCGGGAGACGCCTCTGGCATCCCGGCCTGTCCTGTTTAATGCGCAGGGGCGCATCGCGGCGACCATGGCGGGCGGGGGGCATGGTTCCGCCTGCCGATGCGACGGGGCGCCAGTTTATCCGAAGCAGGCCTTCAGCACCCAGGGAGATGCGTTGGCTTTCTGTCCCATTTGCTGCTCTCGGGCAGGGCACAGTCCAACAACTAGACAGGCACCGTGGCGCCGGTTACGCTCTCGCTCTCGCATTCTTAGGCGCGGATTTGGGCCGCCTGCTCCTGGCACTTGTTGCACAACCTATTGCCCTTGCGGCACTTGCGGCGAATACACCCCCCGGCAACACCTGCGTCTCAGCGGTAAGTCCCGTCAATACAGTAGGTTGCGACGAAAGCCTCCCGGATGTCAAGGCTGTATCCACGGTGTGGATACGGTGAGGATACGGCGCGTATACGGTGAGACTCCCATGGGAACCGCCACCGGGTTTCCCGCCAACAACTCCTTCGCGAGCGGACGCTCGTCTTGCCGAACTCAGGGCAAGCGCTATTCAGAATTACGCATGGCACAACATCTGCAATCATTGAATTTGTAGGTTCCCTGCCTACATCCTCCTGAGTGGGGCGGTGCCGGGACCAACAGGCGCCGCCCTCCTCTTTTCATGGTTGGGTTGGGGGCGGCCCGGTGTAAGAACCGGGCCGCTCTTTTTTTGTTGCCCGAGGGCGGGGTTCATGTGGTCTGAGAGCGCGGGTGCCGGGCGATGACCGCCAAGGCACTCGACGCCGCCCGCCGCAGCGGCTACCTTGGCACGACACGTCACCAGAGGTTTATTATGGACGAACTGCTAAGAATCCTGCAGCGCAACGCGCTTGAATCACATGAGAACATCGCCCGCATGCTGGAGCTTCCGGCGGCTGAGGTCCGCCAGCGGATAGCGGACTATGAGAAACGCGGCGTCATCCGCGGCTACCAGGCCATCCTGAACGAGGACCAGCTCGACCTGGACAAGGTCACCGCCGTGATCGAGGTGAAGGTCACGCCGCAGCGTGAGGGGGGATTCGACACGATTGCCGAGCGGATTGGCCGGTTCCCGGAGGTGCGTTCGGCCTACCTGACGAGCGGCACCTATGACTTGCTGCTCTTTGTGGAAGGGCGCACGCTGCGCGAGGTGGCGGGGTTTGTCAGCGAGCGGCTGTCTCCCCTGGAAGGTGTGCTCTCCACCTCCACCCATTTCATGCTCAAGACCTACAAACGTTTCGGCGTGTTCATGCACCAGCCCAGCCCCGATGAACGGCTCAGCGTCACTCCGTAGCCGCCTCAACGCGACCGTGCGCGACATCCCGCGCTCGGGTATCCGCGATTTCTTCGACCTGGTCACGACCATGAAGGACGTGATCAGCCTGGGAATTGGGGAGCCGGATTTCGACACGCCCTGGCATGTCCGCGAATCCACCGTCTTCGCGCTCGAACGCGGCGCCACCCATTACACCAGCAACCTCGGCTACCTTGAACTGCGCCGCGCGCTGGCCGGTTATGTGCGCAAGACGTTTGGCGCCGAGTACGACGCGGACGGCGAGGTGCTCGTGACGGTGGGCGTCAGCGAAGCGCTGGACCTGGCCTTGCGCGCATTGCTCAACCCGGGCGATGAAGTCTTGTACCACGAGCCATGCTATGTTTCCTACCGGGCCACCATTCTCTTCGCGCACGGCGTGCCGGTCGCCGTCGAGACGCAGGCCGGGAACGGCTTCCGCCTCACCCGCGCCATGCTCGAGGCCAAGGCCACGCCCCGCACCAAGGTCCTGATGCTCAACTTTCCGAACAACCCGACCGGCGCCGTGATGAACCGGGCGGACCTGGAGGACATCGCCGCCTTCGCCCGCGAGCGCGACCTCATTGTCATTGCGGATGAGATCTACGCCGAGCTGACCTATGACGCGCCGCACACCAGCATCGTCAGCCTGCCCGGGCTGCGTGACCGCACCCTCTTCCTGCATGGCTTTTCGAAGGCGTGGGCGATGACCGGCTTCCGGCTCGGCTATGCCTGCGGCCCCGCCGAGCTGATTGACGCGATGATGAGGATTCACCAATACACGATGCTGTGCGCCTCCTCCCTGAGCCAGAAGGCGGCCCTCGAAGCCCTGGCCCGCCCCGAAGCCGATGTGGCCGAAATGGTGAACGAATACCGGCGCCGCCGTAACTTCATCGCCGCGGCGCTCGCCGAAATGGGCCTGGAATGCCACCGTCCGCTCGGGGCGTTCTACGCGTTTCCCAGCGTGGCGAAGTTCGGAATGTCGGCCAGGGATTTTTCCCTCGCGTTACTGCGCGAGGAAAAGGTGGCGGTAGTCCCGGGCACTGCCTTTGGCGCATGCGGCGAAGGCTTTGTCCGCTGCGCCTACGCCACCAGCCTGGATAACATCAAAGAGGCGCTCGTGCGTCTCCGCCGTTTCCTCGCCCGGCGCTGAGGCGGCTTTTCTGCATCTGGTTTAGATTGCGCTTGCGGGAACCCTGGCAAGTAGCGTTAAAGGCTTCACTTTTCCCAGGTTCGATCTCCGTCCGCCTTTACATCCCGGGAATCCTGGTGAATGCTTTTCCGATGCGATTAGTTGCCGGGCTGTATTGGTTCTGCGCTGTGCTGTTCACTGCCGGCACGGTCTGGGCGGGCGGGAGCGGCTTCAACGTCATTGTGGTCGTCAACCAGCACAGCACCAACTCGGTTCAACTCGGCAACGCCTACTGTGAACAGCGGGGTGTCCCGCCGCAAAACGTTTTGCGCATGACCGACTGGACGGGCGGCGCGATCGAGTGGAGCCGGACCAGCTTCGAGACTTGTCTCCTTAACCCGCTCCTGACCCTGCTGGCCGGCCGGGGTTTGACCAACCAGGCGGAGTTGGTGCTGCTGTCCATGGATATTCCCTACACGGTGGCGGAAGGCGGCAGCTACAACAGCACTACCTCGGCCCTCTTTTATGGCTTCAAGACCAACACCGCCCCGCCGCTGCCTCCCCCATGTTTGCCAGCGACCTGCTCCTTGCCCGATGCCTCTTTCAGTAGTTACGCCTTCAGCGAGTTGCCTTTCCGCGACGCCCCGCCCGACACTGCGCCCACAAGCGCGTTCCTGGCGATGATGCTGACGCACAACACTCTCGCCGCCGCGGAAGCAGTGCTGGCCCGGGGTGTGGCGAGCGACAGCACCTGGCCAACGCAGAGGGTGTATCTCGCCCAGACCGCGGATGCGGCCCGCAATGTTCGCTATATTGAGTTCGACAATGCCCTCATTGACACCCGCATTCGGGGTCAGGATTCCCTGGTCTGGACCAACACCAGCTCCACCGCCTTTACCAACCTGCTGGGCTTGCAGACAGGTTTGGCAAATCTCACTTTGCCTGTAAACGCCTTTGTCCCTGGCGCCATGGGGGACAGCCTTACCTCCTACGCAGGCGGCATTCTGGGCTTTAGCGGCGGACAGACGGACCTGCTGGCTTTTCTCACGGCGGGTGCTGCGGGCAGCTATGGCACCGTGAAGGAACCCTGCAACTGGTTGCAGAAGTTTCCCAATCCTCTCAATTATTTCTACCAGCACCGCGGCTTCTGCCTGGCCGAGGCCTACTACCAGAGCCTCCTGAATCCTTACCAGGGCCTTTTGGTA
Organism: Candidatus Paceibacterota bacterium; assembly: GCA_035452965.1. Taxonomy (NCBI): domain Bacteria; kingdom Bacillati; phylum Minisyncoccota; species Minisyncoccota bacterium. The sequence continues at coordinate 246,223 of DAOTCE010000004.1, forward strand.
GGCGAACCGCTCTCGGCACCGTTTGCCCGCCGGGGTATCGCGGACTGGAGCTCGCTCACCAATAATGCCGTCCTGAGCGGCCAGGCCGGGCTCAACCTCACTTTCTCTGCCGCAGCGACCAACCTCCCGCTGAGTCGAGCGGATCTCTTCCTGGACGGCACCTTTCTGCAGACTGTGACCAATCTCCTGCCGACCGAAGGCAACGTAGCTTCGGTCACGCTCAATGGCGTCACAGTCAACTACGCCGTGCCCGTCAACGCAACCGTTGCGTCTGTTGTCACCGGCCTGGCCGCGGAGTTGAACGCGCAGACCAACGCCACCCGGGTATGGGCATACCCGACAGGCGACCGGCTGGAACTCCAATCGCTCGATGTGACCGTTCCGGGAAGCAATGTAACCTTGAGCGCCAGCGCCTCCCTCGGGTCTGCGGCGCAGTTAACTACGCAGCTCGCCCCGGCCAGACCGACTTTCCTCGACACTCCTGCTACCGGTTACCTCGGCATTCTGGCCAGCAATACGCTGGTCGTGGGCGACTGGCTTCAACTTGACTTCACCAAGACCAATGGCGCGCAGGTGACCGTCAGTATAACCAACACCACCGAGGGCACCACCATCGCCACGCTGCTGCAGAACCTCCAGGCTTTGGTCAACGCCAACCCGGCTCTGCAGTCCGCAGACGGCGTCCTGGCGTCGGACTTCGGGGATGCGACCTATTGCGGCGTCGTGGCGGCGCAATTGACCCTCTACGCCCGTTCGCCCGGCTGGCCGGCGTCCCAGGTTCAGGTCGCGTTTACCGCTTCAACAAATCTGCTCGCCCTGCCGATGGGAACGAACCAGCTCCAGGACAACCTGTATGATTTGCGGCCGCGCAATCATCTTTATGTCAGCTCGGGCGCAACTTCGCTGCCAGTTAGCTTCCTCCTCGACACCACCCAGATCCCGGATGGGTTTCACGAACTGACCGCTGTGGCTTACGAGGGAACCAGCGTCCGAACGCAATCCCGCATTTCGCGGTCTGTGCGGGTTCAAAACACCGCCCTCACGGCCGACTTCACGCCGCTGCTCGTCGGCACGAACGCCACGCTTGATATGCCGCTGCAATTCCAGGTGACCGCCAGCGCCCAAAACTTCTCGCGAATTGAGCTGTTCAGCACGGGCGGCACAGTGGGGGTGCTCACCAATCAGGCTTCGGGCGTTTTCACGGCCCCTTCGGCTCTCCTGGGCCTGGGGGTGCATCCGTTTTATGCGCTGGTGACTGACACAACCGGCAATCGTTACCGGACCCAGACCGCCTGGATTCGCCTGCTCCCCTCTTTCAAACTCAACCTTTCCGGGACGCCGCCTAAGCTTTCGTGGCCCGCACTCACTGGCTTGCGCTATGACATTCTCACCGCGACTAATTTCGCCAGTCCATTTCAGTGGGTGACTTCCGTCGTCGCTTCAGGTTCGCTGGTGCAGTGGCCCACTCCCGCCCCGGCTGGCGCGGTAAGCTTCTACCGCGTGAGCTTGAGCCCGTGATTCGACGCGGCCCCGCGCCGCGAGGACTCGGCCGCAGCCCTGCCTCGGCTAAGGTTCTTGCTGATAAAGAATCAGCCACACGGCCGATGTCATCATCTTGTCGGCTCATGGCCGGGGTGCCTTGCCGGTTGAAGCGCGGGCATGGCTGAACTGCTGGCTGCAGCACAAACAAGCAAAACCGTGTGCGCTGGGTGTCCTGCTGGATGCCGGAGTAGCCGGCCAGAGGGGTGAGAATCCGGTCCTGGGTTTCATGCAGGAGATCGCCGTCGCGGCTGGAGCAGATTTATTCTACGGCTTCTCCGAAGCGCCCGCGAGCGAACTAGATGCGGTGATGGACGAGATCAACCGGCGCGTGCACCAGTCTTCCACGGTGCTTGATGACATGTTCAAGCGGGCCGAACCTCACCGCTGGTGGGGGGATCAACGAGTAACTGCCCCAAGGTGCCAAGTCGTGGGCATGCAGAAGTGCGGCTATTGCCGGGGGAGTGATCGCTGATCTGGATCGGACGCGAGGCTTGTGCCTTTCATAAGCCGCCACCAACCCAGGGCGCGCAAGGCTTCTCCCTGCCGGAGAGTCGTCCTCTCCTCCGGCTTCAGCGGCCGTGGTTGCAGGTCCCAGAGCTTTAGCGCCTCGTTCGCAGCGCCGTGATACACGACAAAATCCGGTCCAATGGTGGCATGGATGCCCCAGCCGAGCTGCAGCCGGTTGGGGTCAAACAGATTGCTTCCAAACGCGTGATACTTGAAGCCGGCAGGCGCGGCGAGTTCCACCAGGGTCGGCAGGATGTCCAGGTGCGCGCCGGCCAAACGCTCGGGGTGCGCGACCGGCGGCAGGGTTCCATTCCCGTGCCAGAGCATCAACACGGCGCTGTGCTCATAGGCATTGGGGCGTTCGTTGAGGAAATCGCGCGACCAATGGTCGCCTGTCGCGGCGATGACCGAATCCGGCAGTTGCGTTTCGGCTCGCCTGATGAAATTGCTCAGGCACTGGTCGGCAAACCACAAGTGGCCCAGCGCCGCAAGACTCACCGCCCCCTCCCACATCGGCTGGATGTCCTCGGGCACCGCGCGCAACGGAAAGCCTTTGCCATAAACGTCCGTCGTGAACGGCCGATGATAGCCTGCACTCAGAATCAAATTGAAGCTCGGCGTGTCGGCGGGGAGCTTGCTCAGGACGAAATCAAACAACTGATCGTCCTCGACACCCCACTCGCGCGAGAGGCGGCCCTTGGCCATCACGTCGCCGCCATAGATTTCCTCGAAGCCCTGGTCGGCGCAGAAGTCCCCGATCCGCTGCCAGCTTAGGTAGCCCGCGTAGAACATTCGCGTCCGGTAGCCCAACTGCTTGAAGATGGCGGTTACTGAGGTTGGGAACGGCTTGCGGCTGGCACGTTGGTAATTCACCATGGCACCGGCCTCCGGCAACCCGGTAACCAACGCGCCCAGCGAAGTCATCGTGCCCGTGCCGGCGGAGACAAAGGCCCGGATCAACACGCCCTCCCGGCCCAGGGCCCGCGCACCCTCCACCAGACCGAGCGATTGGTAGCGTTCCAGAAACGGCCAGGCATCATAACTCTCCATGACAATGAGGAAGATGTGCCTGGGCCGCGCGGCCGGCGGCCCCTTGGCCACGCGCTCGGTCAAGACGTCCACATCCTCGTAGGCCGCTTGTCCGGGAAAAGCAACCCGGGCCGCCTCACGAATGTCACGACCAGGCCAGACCGCGCGCAGGTCGCTGCCGCCCATGAGCCGGAATTGCTGGTTCACGGCGTAACGCAACGCCGAGTAGGGATTCACCACCATCTTGTTCAGCACCGAATCGCCTGTAACCGCGGCATCCTTCAGTTGGATTGGTCGCGTGGCCACCGAACCGCGCGCTCCGGCAACAATGAGCAACAACAACATTCCAAGCGCCAACCCCCGCCGCGGCCACGTAGCCAGGCGGCTCGACAGCCAATCTCCCGTTGCAAATGGCTTGCTCACAAACCACCGCAACAGGAACCAGGTCGCAGCCACCCCCACCACCAGGGCCAGCAAGGCAGGAATGACAGGATACGCCGCCCAGATGGTTTTGAGCACCGCCTTGAAGTCGTCGAAGATGACACCGAAGATCCAATGGTTAAAATGGTCCTTGTATTCACTAAAGAAGCCAATGGCCACGACCCCCAGAAGCGTGCTGAAAACCGCGAATAGCCCCCCGGTCACCTGGCGAATCCGCTGCGCGACCCGGGGGGACAGCCCACACAGGATGGCGAGACTGGCCAGTGCCACCGGCAGTGCCCAATAGGTGGCGATGCTCATATCGAAACGTGCGCCTGTGAGGACGCATTTCAGCACCGCCCGGGCCGTGGCTCCCGGGCCAAGGTGCTTGGCGAAGACGGTCAGCATGACCCCTCGGAACACCGCCAGCCAAAGAAACGCGAAAAGCCAGAACTTGAAATCCCGCTGAATGTGGGTTAGAAACTGCGGCCAACGACCAGTGGACGGAACCGAATCCGGCGGTGCGCAGCCCTCCGCTTGTGCATTGTCACGGGTCATTTGAGAATTTGTGAAGCCTAATAGCCGACCCTCAGTGAGGGCAAGTTGATTTGATTTGAGAGTGGAATCCCTCAAACAAGAACCGCCCGGCAGCGAGGTGGCGAGCGACCAAACCCAGCCAGGGTCGGCGCTCGGACGCACGGTGGACTGGTATGCCCCGTACCTGAAACGTCTCGCCCTGGCCCTGCTATGCCTGACGGGCGGGCGCGTGGCTTTCGCGCTGGCGAACCGGAATCTGTTTGAAGGCGTTGCTTTGACGCCGTTCTTGCTCGGCCTGCATTTTGATTTGGCGACGCTGACTTATTGGTATCTCCCGTTCCACATCTTGAGCCTGCCGCCGTTGACCCTTCTGCGGACGCGCATTTGGCAGAGCCTGGCCGCTGTTGCCTTTCACATCAGCAACGTCTCAGGCCTGTTGCTCAACCTGATCGACGCCGGCTTCTATCCCTTCAGCAAACAGCGCTCGACGTTCGACGGCGTGTTGTTTCTGGCCGGGGACGGCGACGTGCGCCACATCCTCCCCCAGTACCTGCTCGACTGGTGGTATCTGGCGCTCGCGCTGGTGGTGGTTATTGCTCTCACTATTTGGCTTTACCGGAGGGCCGGGCGGACTGAGCCGGCCTTTCCGCCCCCGCTACTGTTGCGCGGCGCCGGCTTCGCCCTCATTGTCGGCCTGCTGTTCCTCGGCACGCGCAGCAGCCGGATCAAACATCCGCTCGGGATACTGCACGCCTGCGAGCATGTGCCCGCCCGCCTCGCGCCGGTGGTGCTGAACACGCCGTTTGTGGTGATCAAGAGCTACGGCAAGTCCGTCCCCTCGCGGCGTTACTTCTCTGAGCAGGAGCTGGCACGGCGGTTTGACCCGGTGCGCCAGTTCACCGCGCGCCCCGGGAGCCGGATACGCAACATCATCTTCGTCGTGCTCGAAAGCCTCTCCAGCGAGTTCGTCGGCGCCTACAACGGGGGCCGCGGTTACACGCCCTTCCTGGACCGGCTCGCGCAACGCAGCACCGTCTGTGTGGATTCATTCGCCAGCGTGCGGCGCTCCATTGATGTCGGGCCGGCGCTGGTGGCCGGGCTGCCCATGCTGATGAACGCGACCTTGTTGCGCTCACCGTTTGGGGCCAACCAACTGGACGCGCTGCCGCAACTGCTCAAGCCGTTGGGCTACGAATCCTGGTTCTTCCACGGTGCGCGCCCCGGCAGCATGAGCTACGACGTCTTCGCGGGCAAAGCGGGGTTCGACCACGCTTTCCTTAAGAACGATTATCCCGGACCCGCCTCAGACTACGACGGCACGTGGGGAATCCTGGATGAACCAATGCTTCAGTTCATGGCCAGGACCCTGGAAACGGCCCGGCAACCGTTCTTGGGTTACATGCATACCCTCACCTCGCATCATCCGTTCCCCATCCCGACCGGTTTTGAAGGTCGTTTTCCCAAAGGCCACCACCCCATTTGTGAGACCATCGGCTACACCGACTTCGCCTTGCAGAGATTCTTCGAAACGGCCGAGACTATGCCCTGGTTTACGAACACCGTCTTCATCATCACCGCCGACCACACCGCGCAATTCACTCACGCACAGGCCGCCTCTCCGCTGGCGGTGTTTCGCGTGCCTATAATGATCTTTGATCCGGAGAACCCCGTGCGCCATGAAATCACCGAACCAGTGTCGCATGTGGACCTGTATTCCACAGTTCTAGGGCTGGTTGGCTGGGAGGGGCGGGTAGTAACGTTTGGCCGAGATATTCTTGGCGGAGGGACAGGCTATGCGGTGCAATACCTGAACAACAACTTCCAATCCGTGGATCGCGACTGGTGCCATTTTTTCGACGGCCAGAGATCCATTGGTCTGTTTCGCCGCGCGGAAGACCCGTTATGCCGCACGAACTTGCTTGCCGATCCCGGACTGGCCGAGGTCCTGCGCGAACGGGAAGATCGGGTCGCAGCTTACGTGCAGGCTTACACCACCCGGATGATCCGCAACGAACTTGGCTTGCGGCGCTGAAGGTGGGGAGCCAGGGCATGCGTCCCGAGGCTTCTATCTCGGGAGGCGCTTTTCAATCGTCCGCCACCACCAACGCCAGTCGGGCAGTCGGCGCGCGCGGCAATAGGCGATAAGGAAGCGGGCGCGGTCAGTGCGGGAAGGTCTCCGATGCCAGTGCTGCAAATCCCGGGCAAGGCGTCCCAGGTCGGCAGCGGCTCGAGAATCCGAAACGCGACGGACGAAGCGCAGCCCATCCAGATCAATCAGGTATGGCCGGCCCTCGCCGTTAAAGAGGATGTTCCCCGGCTTAAGATCCCGATGGGTGAAGCCTGCGCCGTGCATCCCGCCCAGCAGTTCTCCCAGCGCCTTGGCTGCCTGGGGTTTGCTTCCGCCCCAGGACTGCAGCGGCACAGCCCCTGGGATTTCCTCCATTAGGAGATAACTGCGCCGGGGCAGGAAGAATCGCCTCTCGTCCGCGGTGGCGACGGCCCGGGCCGTCGGTAAGCCCGCCAACTCCAGACGAAGGGCCTTCTGGAAAGCCCTTCGCGCCGTGGAGCCGCGCAACAGGTCCAGGAACGGATTGCCCCACTTGCGGAAGTTGTATCGCTTGAGCACCAAGCCGTCCCGAGCGCTAACGGCCGAGCTTCGGCTGGGCTTGAGGACTCGCGCCTGTTCGAGGAAGCGGTCAGGCGCGTTCAAAATGGTCTCCACCTGCAACGTGAAGTGCGAGGAGCGAACTACCCACTGTAACCTGCCCGTCCGGCGAAGCTGCATAGGTGGGCGTTCCTTAAGGACCACTTGCGCCGGCAGCGATGGCGCTGCTTTTGGGAGGCCTTCCTCGTTCAGTGCGCAAAACGGAAACGAGAACTGAGCCGGCAACGGCCCAATGCACTGGAGCAACTGCCGCGCATTCATCGACTCCTTGCGCGACCGCGCATAAACCGCAAGAAACAACACCCGTTCGCGCCGCGGCACCTGGCAGCGTAGCAACAACCGGCGCAGGTCTTTGCCAGCCTCTGCAAGCGCCACTTGGCCTCGCCGCCGGAGGCCGTCCAGGTCAATGAGCAGAAGCTCTTCCTGATCTCTGGCCTGCCGCACGGTGAGGAAATTGGTCTGGCTGGGATCGCAGTGGCAGAAGCCGGCGTCGTGCATTGTAGCGTAAGCCAGTGCCAATTGGCGAACGATGTGGCTCCGCCGCCGCCGGTCGGTGCAATGGGCATTGGTCTCGTAGAGCGGCGTGGCACCGGAAATGTGGCGTGTGATCAGGTAGGACTCACGCAGCCACCCGCAACAGCGCCTCTCTCCGGCAGCAACAGGCGTGGCTGTTCCTATGCCAAGAACCTGAAGCTGCCACGCAAGGTGAAAAGCGCGGTAAGCGGGCGACCCGCGCCAGCCCCACTTGATCATTTCGGTGAGGCCGCGCGGGGAAAAATGCTTCACCACCAAATCGCCCCCACCGGGTTCCGTTCCCCGCACTCGCACGACTTCACGGCCAGACACTACGACTCGCTTCAAGGGTTCGGCCGGAGGACGCAGAAGCCAGGCAGGATCGATCAGGTCGGCCAGCAAGGGCTGCGAATCTGATTGGGCGGCAATCAGCCAATCGAAGCTGCCCACCCGCTGTCGCAGCACGCTCGCGCCGGACATGTTTTGCGCCTGAGGGGTGAGCCGCCGGTTGGGGTTCATGGACGAGCCGGCGACCGGGCGACAACATAGACGTCTTCGTCCAGCCAATATGGGCCGAGGAACAGGTTTCTGAGCTTGTAGCTCACCTTGCGCGACATCGATGCAGGCCGTTTGGAGGTGGTCCCGGAGGCGACTACTTCCCAGCCGTTGCGGTTGGGGATCTGTGCCAGGGCAGAGACAGGATACGGGCGGACGTGTGTTGGGTCGCGCCAGAAGTCGCCGGCTGCGTTTCTCAGGTGGGCGATGTTTGGGGTAATTACCAGCACCCCGGATTTGGGCTTTAGCGCTTTTTCGAGGAGGCGGAAAAGCTCTTCCACTTGTGCCGGCAGGAAGTGCTCAACGATATGGGACGCGACGGCGCCGTCGTGCGAGCCCGGTGCGGCCTGGCGCAGGAATTGGAAAAAATCACCCCTGACAAGCTCTAACCCTTTCGAGAGCGCCTCGTTGCATAGGTTCTGATCCAGTTCCACGCCGGTGGCGCCGATGCCTGCTTCCTTGAACAACTGCAGCAGGAAACCGTGACCACAGGCGATATCAAGCACCGCCCGGCAATTGTGGAAACAGTGAACGAACGGCAGGAAGCAGCGGCGCGCTGTTTCTCGAGCTCGTGCGTCAGGTATATGCATGCTGAATGGCCGGAGGCTAGAGGCTGGAGGCTGAAAGCTAAAGGCAGGAATTTCAGCCTCAGCCTTTAGCCCTTTTCCCAGCTCCCACTAATTCGGAATACAACCCGCAGACGCGCGCGGCGTATTGGGCGGGGTCGAATAGCGTCTGGGCGCGCTGCCGGCCTCGCGAGCCGTGCTCCAGCCGTTGTGGCTCGTGTTCCAGATAGAAAACAATGGCCTCGGCCAGCGGATCGGCTTGGCCCGGCGCCACCAGGCGGCCGGTTTCTCCGTCCTCCACAATCTCGGCCAGCCCGCCGACGCGGCTGGCGACCACGGGCAGCCCTGCGTACATCGCTTCCACCGCTGCGCGCCCTATGCCCTCAGTGAACGACGGTGCTACCAGGAGATCAAAGGCTTGAAGGCAGGATGCGCCGTTTTCGATAGGCCCCGCGAAAAAGAGGCTTCGCGCAATCCCGAACCGGCCCGCCTGCGCCTGTAACTGTCTCTTGAACTGCGCCTCGCCGTCGCCGATGAAAACAAACACGCAGCCTGGCACGCGCTGCAGCACGAGCGCTGCGGCCTCCACCAACACCTGCGGGCCTTTCCGCGCCGACAGGGTTCCAAGGAAGCCAACTTTTAGGCCAGCCTGGGGAGGAATGCGCAAAGTTGTCCAAGCATCGGCCTTGGACGGCAGAAACTGAGGGCAGGCGATGCCGTCATAGATCTGCCGCACCTTCGGCGACGCCGGAGCCTCAGCCTGCACGGCGCGTGAGATGGCAATGACTGCATCATTCTCAAGCACCCGATACTTTTCAACATGCGCGGCAGCGCTGACTTCCCGAAGCGTTACGCAAGAAGCAAGGCCCAGAGCTCGCCCCAGTCGGACCGACCAGGGCGCAACTCGGGAGGTATTCGCATGAATGAGGTCTACCTGTCGCTGCTGGCAAAGGTGGGTCAATCGACGCAGAAAACGGGGGCGCCAAAAGAAGTCCCTGGCTTTGCGATATTCCGGAAACCGGATCACTGCCGTGCTCAGGCCGCGTCGGATAAGTTGCGCGGTGAGGAACCCGTCACTACCAACAACGGTTTGCGGCGTCACACCCGGACGGCTGATGCGCAGCCCGTCGAAGAAGTCCAGGAGACTCAGTTGGGCGCCACCGATGCCCGCATGATCTTGTAAGTAAAGCACGTTCATGGCAGCGGGCATTACGCAGCCGTCAGGTTCTCGACAATACCGAAAGGAGCTGCGAGCTGTGGAACCGCATGGAGACACGCCGACCGGTAATTTCTTGGATGCGTCTGAGCTTGTGCTCGAGCTCCTCGCGCCGCAACGGCGGGAATTTCTGATAGCCGCGGTCCCGTTTGCCCAGGCGGCGTTGCCAGGCAACAGGATCGAGCGGCTGAAGCAAACGCCACAGGGCGTCTTTGAAGCGTTGTCTTCCAAGGACGGGTAGGACTCCCGTTACCTGCGTCGGTGCAATCTCATCAAGCACTCCATGGATAATACCTGCCAGCGTCTCAAACGAATCCTGCTGCGAACCGAAATTGTGGATCAGTGATTTGATGCGGCCGGCGTTTTCAGGCGCGACCGATGACCCGCTCGCGCCATCGGCAAGCAACTGACGCAGGGTTTGTTCGACCTGCGCTTCCGTTTCGCACCTGATTCCCACCAGGTTGGGCAGCACGATGTCAAACCGATCGTCCTTCACTGGCCGAAAATTGATAACGGGAGCCCCTGCCTGGTAAGCTTCAATGGCCGTGGTGCATCCATCATGAATCACGACTGCGCTGGCCAGCAGCCAAGGCTGAACGCCGCCTTCCCTCGTCACCGTTACCCGCGGGACGTACCGGAGCAGGGGCGTATAGAGATGGATGTTCTCCGCCGGGTGAGGACGCACGACGATTTGGAATTCGGCAAACCGGTCACTGAGGTGGTTGACCATCTGGAGGAAGCGGGTCCACTTGCTCATCGAGACGCAGACCTGGTCCAGGTAGTATGTGCGACGCTCGCGCTCTTCGGGCTTTACGCCGTAGAAGTGGAGAATGGAATCAATGCCCTTGGCGTTTGCCCAGTAGAAGTTGCAGTTAATGAGGATGAACTTGCCAAAGCGTTTCTTCAGCGCGTCCACTTCATCCTGGTAAAGCGGGCGATAGCGGCGGGTGCACAGGTCAAAGCGGGGATGGCCGGTGACGATGATGTGAGGAGCGCATTTGGGCTGGCGGGAGCGGTAGCAGTCGGCCTGGAATTCGCCCCAGGGGCACACATAATCCTCGGGTTCGGTCTTCTCCACATCCAGTATTTCATGGGTCGCTTTGGCCCAATCCTTCTCAGTGCCCTCGTAGATGCCTCCTTCCTCGTGCAGGAAGATTGTGCGAAAGTCGCGGTCCTTGTACTTCCGGTAGTCCTTGTCCGTCTTCCAAAAGGCCAAGCCCTTGCCGACGAACAAGCCGCCGCGCAACCGCAAGAGGAGTTTCTGCAACAGATGCTGTCGGCCAATGACAATTTGCGTATCTGCTCGCGCGCAGAGCGCCGCGAGCACCAGGCGGAAATCCAGCTCCCGAGCGACAATCTCCACCGGGAACAGAACGACCTTCTTGCCCTGCTCAATCATGCGCGCACCCCATTTATTTGAGTTGGCGGGGCGCTGTGGACGTTACGCACCAGGATCCCGTGTGCGGCAAGGTATTGCTTCGCCTCTTTGGGCGTTTGCTGAGTGAAGTGGAAGATGCTGGCGGCTGCGATTGCCGAGGCATGACCCTGAGTCAGCGCTTCGAGCATGTGGGCGTAGCTCCCCGCGCCACCCGACGCGATGACCGGAATCTTTACCGCCTCGCTCACCTGGCGGATCAGCTCCAAATCATAACCGGCCATGGCCCCGTCCCGCTCAATCGAGGTGATGAGGATTTCACCCGCGCCGAGGGCTTCCGCCTCCCGCGCCCACGCGGCTGGATTCCTGCCTGTGCCGCGGGTGCCGCTTTGGCTAAAACATTCGTAGCGGCCTTCGCCAACCTTCCTGGCGTCGATGCTCACAACAACGCACTGCGAGCCGAACGATTGCGCGGCTTCAGTGATAAGCTGGGGATTCTGGTGCGCGGCGGTATTGATGCTGACCTTGTCGGCGCCCGCCCGCAGCAGCTCCCGGACCTGCCCGCGGCTGCATACGCCGCCGCCGTAAGTAAGGGGCACGAAGCTTTCGGCGCAGAACTCACGAATGGACTCGTAGTCCGGGTCGCGCTGTTCCGCCGTGGCCGTGATGTCCAGGAGAATCAGCTCGTCCACCTCGCGGGTGTTATAGACCTTGATGGCCGGGAGAACGGTGCCCACGCGCCGCCAGCTATCAAACGCGATGCCCTTAACCAGGCCGACGTTCTTCCAAAGCAGCGTAGGTATGACCCGCACTTTGAGCATAGTCAGGTGGCCAGGAAGTTGCGCAGGAACTGCAGACCGTGGCGCCCGCTCTTCTCCGGGTGAAACTGGACGCCGACCACGTTTTGCGCCCGCACGGCCGACACGAACCCGCCGCAGTAAGGCGTCGTGGCGAGGACGCTTCCAATCGCTGCCGGGATGAAGTGATAACTGTGGACGAAGTAGAAGTCTGAACGATTGGGCACGGCGTCGAACAGCGTATCCGGGGCCTGGTAGTGCACCTCGTTCCAGCCCACATGAGGAATGCGGGCATCGGGCGAGTTGGGTGTAAGCCGTTTGACCTCGCCGGGGATGAGGCCCAAGCCGCAGTTAAGGCCTCCCTCGTGGCCCTGGTCGGCGAGCAACTGCATGCCCAGGCATATTCCCAGCATTTCCACCTTCGGATTGCTCAACGCTTCCCGCATTCGCGGCGGCCAGCCGTCTTTATTCAAATTCGCCATGCCTTCAGCAAACGCGCCTACCCCCGGCAGCACAAACCGGTCGCAGTCCTCCAGGTCGTCCGGGTTGTCCGAGACCAGCACGTCGGCTCCGCATTCTTCCAAGGCCCTGCACGCGGAACCCAGGTTCCCCATGCCGTAGTCAATCAGCAGAGTCTTCATGGGCGCGAGCACCCGGAGAGGCCGAATGCGGAGCGCTCAGGCATTATCGTAGTTGATCTTGGACAGGTTGCCGCGCTTGTCTCTGACCAGGTTGCCCATGACATCCTTCAGGAAGATCTTTTTATTGGTGAAGCGGTCACACAACTTCACGAACTCCTCCACCGTGAGGGCCAGCGGCTCCAAAATCTTCTCCAGCGGCTTGCCAATATAGCTCCAGGGGAACTTGCCATCGTGGCGCCTGACCAATTCCAAGCCATCCTGGCGGGTGATGCGCCCCCGCCGGATATGCAGGCAGGCGATGTCCGTGGCGCGGCCAAAGCCGAACTTCAGGAACTTGAAGTAGTCGTGGATGCCGGTCTGATGATTGTCCAGATTCTCATAATTCACCACGGAGCCTTCAACGGTCGTGTGGTACGTGGTGAACCCGTGCGCCTGTGCGAGCAAGGCATTTGAGTACCCGTCCCACGGAAGGTAGTAACCAAGGAAGAGGCCGGTGACGCCCACGCGCTTCAGTTCTTCGTCGGACGGATAGGTGTAGGGAATCAGGTCCTTCGCTTGCAGGCCTTCGAGCCCGATGAGGTCCGACACGCGCAATCCCAGCAAGCCGCCGAATTCCTCCAGCCAACGGCGGTCCAAGGCGTTGTGTTCCGCGGCAGCGGCCGGTCCACCGTATTCGTTCTGGGAATTCTCACCCCAGATTAGCAGCGGCACGCCATACTGCACGGCGGCTCGAACAGGGATCGTGAAGATACCCACGTGCTCCGGCCAGGAGATGTCGCCCACCTGCGTCAGACCGATGCGATTCAGCTTCGCCCGCACCGCCGGGTTTGGCGAAAACTCCACATAATCCACGCCCAGGCTCTTGAGGTTCTGGATGTTCTTGCGCCCGAGCTCGGAAAGGTCGCAGGTGGTGGCGGTGACGCAGAGCGGGTTCAGGCCGAGCTGCAGCATGCGAATGACCTGTGAGGTGCTGTCTTTGCCGCCGCTCACCGGAACGATGCAGTCCCAACCGGTGCCGTCCTTGCGGCGGTAGCGGTCCAGCACCTGGACCAGTTCCTTGTGCCGAACCTCCCAGTCAACCTGCTTGCGCTTTTCGTACGAGCGGCAGGCGTTGCAGACCCCCTCGGCGTCGAGGTGCAAGTCCGGCTTGGTGTCCGGCATGACGCAGCGAACGCAGTATTTAAGCATTGTTGTCTCCTCTGGCTTCAGGGCCTTTCCGGAGCAGGAACCATGTCAGGTCGTCCTGCGGGAAATGCAGATCACGGCGATAGACAAAGCCATAGTCCAGCAAGTGCAGGTCTTTGAAGCGTTCCATCATGTCGCCGGCGAAGTCGCGCTTGAACAACCTATGACTGTGTCCGCGATAGGGCACCTCTACGGGTGTCGGGTTGTAGTACTCGGCCAGGCAGATGTAGCGCGCGCTGCTCTGGTAGAGAAGGTCATACACCTGCGGCAGGTTGTCCGGGTTCAGATGAATCAGGACGCCTTTGATCAGGACCAAGTCGTGCTGCTCTCTGCCAGTGTAGTCCAGGACCGACTCATGGTGGACTTCCACCTCGGGCATCTGGCGCAATTCGCGGACGGCTTTCTCGTTGATTTCGACAGCGGACAACTTGGCCTCGGGCAGCAGCAGGCGAATGGCCTGCAAATTGAGCCCAATGTTGGCGCCGAACTCAATCACCGAACGAATTCGCTCCGTGCGCTGAAGCACGCGGGCGCAGAAAGCAACGTTTCGGGCGACCCAGTGCGTGCCGCGGTTCCGGGCGGCATAGTCGTCGCCGAATTCGCCGGCCCAAAATTCTTCCTGTTCCGTTTTGAAGGCGGTCATGGCTTCACGCGTTATTGGCCGAGTTTCTTCTGTTCGACATGGGCGTTGAGCTTGGGCAAGTCGGGGCGTTTCTTCAATAAGTTTAAGACGTCCTGCGTCGTGAACAGGCGCCCCGGGCGGTGCAGTTCCTGGTAGATTGCCTCGATGAGCTGCCAGTCCTCCGGCGTGTCCAGCGTCCAACGGTGGCCCGAGAGGTTTGGCTCCTCTTTGTAGGAGCGCAGCCGAAACAGGTTCGGGTGCTGATAGATGTAAGGGATGACGTGTTCGCGCTCGAAGTTTTGCGTCGCGTCCCGGTGCGTCCGTTCAAGCGTGGCGAAGGTGACGATCTCCGTGTCCAGCCCACGCGGGAATGAGCGCTCGATTACGTTGCTCATGCAGTCAGGGACGGCTCCAGTGTGGTCGGGTTGCACGAAGTTGGCCAGCATTCGATCGAGCAATGCCGGGTCGTAGAGGGGGCAATCGGCGGTGATACGCACGATCACCTCCGCGCCGGCCAATTGGGCCGCGCCATAGTAACGGGAGAGCACGTCCTGTTCGCTGCCGCGAAAGCAGCCGGCACCCAGGCTCGGGCATGCGGCGTCGATAGCATCGTCCGCCGCGGAAACCGTTGTTGCCACCACTACCGCGTCCAACCGGGAAGCGGCCTTCACGCGGCGCACGACGTGGCCGAGCACGGGCTCGCCACAGAGCAGCTTTAAGACTTTGCCAGGCAACCGGGTGGCGCCCATGCGGGCTTGGATGATCGCGACCGTTTTCATGGTTGTGAGGCATCTTTGGCCGGCGGGCGGGCACCGGCAATGTGTTCCCATTGGAGAGGCGTGCCTCGCTCAATGTCCTTCGCAGCTTTCCGCCCCAGCACCTCCGTCAGATACCGGGTGTGCAGTCCATGGGCTGGGCGAATGGAGCGCACATTGTCCTCGGTGAACAAAGCTCCGGTCTTAACGTCCTGCACAGCAAACAGGGAGCGGCGGAAGACCCTGCTCTTGCTTTCATTCGTGCCGACGCCGTAGTCAACGCGCCCCAGCGCTTTCTCCGCGGTGCGGATCGCCTCCACCATTGCTTTGAACTCGTTCGGTTCGAGCGAGAAAGCCGCGTCCGGCCCGGGAACCTTGCGCGAGAGGGTGAAATGCTTCTCGACGATGCAGGCACCCAGAGACACAGCGGTCACCGGAACGGCGGTGCCGAGAGTGTGGTCGGAGAGTCCTGCCACCACTCCGAGTGACGCGGCAAGGTCCGGTATGGTGCGCAAGTTCATGTCCTCCGGCAGCGCAGGGTAGGCGCTCGTGCATTTGAGCAGGGCGAGTTGAGCGCAACCAGCCTCCCGCGCGGTGGCTACGGCTTCGGCAATTTCTTCCCGAGTGGCGCCGCCGGTGGACATTATGAGCGGCTTGCCGGTGCAGGCCACGTCGCGGATCAGAGGCAGGTCCACCAGCTCAAATGAGGCAATTTTGTAGGCCGGGACGTTCAGTCCTTCGAGGAAGGCCACCGCAGCGTGGTCGAACGGTGTGGAGAAGAAGTCGATGCCCAATTCGCCTGCCAACGCTTGCAGACGCGGCTGCCATTCCCAGGGCATGTGGGCCTCGCGGTAGAGGTCGTAGAGCGTGCGCCCGTCCCAAGGCGTGCCGCCGCGGATTCGGAAGTGCTCTTTGTCTGACTGAATGGTCAGCGTGTCCGGGGTGTAGGTTTGCACCTTGACGGCGTCGGCCCCGGCGGCCTTCATGGAGCGCACCAACCGGGCAGACTGCTCGAAGTCCTGGCCGTGGTTGGCCGACAGTTCGGCGATGATGTAAACCGGGTGTCCCGGCCCCACCTCACGGCCATTGATCTTCAGATTGACGGTCAAAGTTCGGCGCGGTCTTTGGGCAGAGTGAGCACCAGCGCCGGCTGCTGATTTACCACAGTTGCACGTGCCTGCGCAAACCCGGCTTTCTGGAAGGCGCGCACGGAAGCGGCATTGTCGGCCTTGATCCACGCATCGACGGTGGCGGCAGGGGTCTCGCGGAAGAGTTTTCGGCAAGCCGCCCAGATGACGAACGAGCCGAGATTCCGGCCACGGTGCTGGGCCCCAAGGTTAACAGAGATAACCGTCCTGCCCTCCCGGGTATCAAAGCGCACCTGGCCGAAGGCCTGGCCGGCGCGGTCGCAAGCGAGCCAGAAACAATGCTCCTTCTGCCGCAGCTTGTTCGTGAACCAGCGCACGTGCTCTTCCCAGGGGATTGGCTTGGTGGAAAAGGAAACCTGCCGCGCCACCGGGTCGTTCGCCCACTCCCAGACCAGCCTGCAATCTTGTTCCGTAGCCGGGCGGAGCTGGATGCCCGGTTCCATCAGATGGAGCCACACTCGGAAGCTGCCCTCACCGTCGATCAACGCCCGGCCTTTGCGGGACATCTCCTCGCGGGCGACGGGGTCGTTCAGCAATGCGCGGGCAGCTCCGGCAATATCCTCGCCCGAGAGTCTGCGCGCGGCGCCGATTGCCTCCAGCCGCTGAACGTTGCCTTTCTGGTTGTCCGCCAGCAGGACGAGCAAGGCGGGCAAGCCCATGAAGGCAGTCTCCACCGCCGTGGTGCCGCCGGAGACGATCGCGAGGTCCGCTTCGGCCATCAGTTCAGGCATGTTGACGGCGTTGCGCAGCAGCTTCATGCGCGGAGCATGAGCACTTGCGCCGGCCTGCAACTCCTGCCAATGGGGATTGTTGCTGCCAACGAGGACGGTAGCCTCGCATTGCTTCAACTCGCCGATGCCGGTGATGATGCTGAGCGTAACGTTGGCAGGATCGCTGCCGCCCAGGGTGACCAACACTCGCCGCGCGGGTTGAGGAAACTGGCGTTGCCATGTGCGCCATTTCAGGAACTCCTGCCGTAGCAGGACATATTGCGCACCCAACAGCAGCCGCGTGTGAGGTTCGAGCCGCTGATAGAGTGCGGCTGAGGCCCCGAGGCTCTGGTTCAGCACGTAATCAGCGCAATAAGACTCGGCATGGCCATAGTCATCCACTGCGACCAGGCGCAAGCCGGCATCTTTGAGGCGGCGTTGGTAATCAGCCTGGAAATGGTAGCCGTCAACCACTGTCCAGGCAGCTTGCTGTTGCAGTGCCATGGCAACGGTAACGGCGGCGTCTGCGGGGCTCCCGGGCGGGTGCGGCAGCTCCACTGTCGCGAGCCCTCCTGCCTCCAATCGCTCTCGAATGGGGCCCGCAGGCTGAGCCAAAGCAAAGATCACGCGTCCATGCGCCTGCTGCCAGACCTGCGCCAGCGCCAGGCAGCGCATGACGTGCCCGGTGCCAATCTGCGGGCTGGCATCGGCCCGGATGAGCAGCGTTTCCCGAGTCATCTGTTCAGTCGGTAAGAACCTCCTCTAAGATGCCGCAGACACGATTCTGATCTTGGTCACTCATGGCGGGAAACAATGGCAGGCTGATGGCCTCGCGATAATAAAGCTCCGCTTCGGGATAGTCACTGGGCTTGAAGCCGAGCTGGCGATAATAGGGCTGGGCCGGCACCGGGATGTAGTGCAGTTGCACGCCCATTCCCTGCGCCCGCAGTTCCTCGAATACCTGCCGATGGCTCTTGCGCATGCGGTCAAGCTGCAGCCGGATCACGTAAAGGTGCCAACTGGACTCAGTGTCCGGATGCTGCCGCGGCAAGGTCAGCGGCAACTTCCGCAGCAGTTCATTGTAGCGGGCAGCCAGCGCGCGCCGCCGCGCCACAAACTCGCTGAGCCGGTCCATCTGGCTTGCGCCCAGGGCGGCCTGCAGATCGGTCATCCGGTAGTTGTAGCCCAGCTCCAACTGCTCGTAATACCAGGGCCCGCGCGAGGGTTGGGTCAGGAAGCGCGCATCGCGCGTAATGCCGTGGGTGCGCAGGCGCATAAGCTTCTCATGCAGGTCTGACCGATTGGTCAGCAACATGCCTCCTTCGCCAGTGGTGATGATCTTCACCGGATGGAAACTCAAAATGGTCAAGTCACTGAAACGGCCATCACCGACGGGCCGCCCTTGGTAACGCGCGCCAAGTGCATGTGAGGCATCCTCCATCACTGCAAAACTATACTCTTGCGATAACGCACGGATGCGCTCCATTTGACACGACTGTCCGGCAAAAGCAACCGGCACCACTACCTTGGGCAATTTTCCCCGGCTAGCAGCGCTTTCCAATTTGGACGCCAGCTTGTCCGCACTGAGATTGTAACTGAGTGGGTCTATATCCACGAAATCCACGTCTGCTCCGCAATAGCGCGCGCAGTTGGCGGATGCGACGAACGTGTTAGGCGAAGTCCACAGATTGTCGCCAGGTTTCAACCCCAGCGCCAGCGCGCCGAGGTGCAGCGCGGCTGTGCCGCTGGAAACCGCCACGGCATAGTGCGCACCACAACGATCCGCGACCTTGCGCTCGAATCTCTCAACCGTCGGCCCTTGAGTTAGCCAATCAGAACGCAGGACGGCCATTACGGCCGCCACGTCCGATTCACTGATGCATTGGCGGCCGTACGGCAGCGGATTCATAGTTCTTCGAGGCTAAGGAACTCGTCCTTGCTTAAGAAACGGGAGTTCGTGCCAGAGTTGTACTCAAATTCTGGCGGCACCGGCACCCCCTTTTCCCCCAAGCGGTTCAAGCTGAAATCCACCTGCTCGCCCATATTGATCGTCGGACGGATGACATAGTGGTCCGGAAACTCGAGGGTGAGATGGGAATCGTCTTCAGGGCACATGACTTCATGAAGCTTTTCGCCGGGACGAATACCAATGACCTTAGTAGGCACGCCGGGCGCCAGTGCCTCGGCCAGATCCTTGATGTGCAGCGACGGTATCTTGGGCACGAAGATTTCTCCGCCCTGCATACGGGCAAAACTCTTGAGCACAAAATCCACGCCCTGCTCGAGCGTGATCCAAAAACGGGTCATTCGCATGTCGGTAATCGGCAGTTCCCGGGCGCCGCTCGCAAGCAACTTCTTGAAGAAGGGCACTACAGAGCCCCGCGATCCGACTACGTTGCCGTATCGGACCACGGCGAACCGCGTGCGGTGTCCGCCGGCAATGTTGTTGGCTGCGACGAATAGCTTGTCGGAGCAAAGCTTGGTCGCACCATAGAGATTAATTGGCTTGGCAGCTTTGTCGGTCGAAAGCGCAATGACCTTTTCCACCTCGTTTTCAATGGCAGCCTGAATCACGTTCTCCGCACCGTGAACGTTGGTCTTGATGCACTCCAGCGGGTTATACTCGGCTGCCGGGACTTGCTTCAGCGCGGCTGCGTGGATGACATAGTCAACGCCGCGCATGGCAGTGCACAGACGCTGGCGGTCCCGCACATCACCGATGAAAAACCGCATGGCGCCGCTCTTGAACTCTTGCTGCATTTCGAACTGTTTCAGTTCGTCGCGCGAGTAGACGATTACCTTTCTCGGTTTATAACGTTGGAGAATGGTTTTGACACAACGTTTGCCAAACGACCCCGTGCCCCCCGTTATCAAAATAGATCTGTCTAAAAGGTCCATGCAGGTCTTGGTGTTTTCGATGTCCGTCATTCGTACTGAGGGGTTTACCTCAGCGCAAGGATAATTGAGCAGGTCACTTCGGGGCACCGGTGCGGGCATCCAAATTCCCAATCTCTTCAGCGCCAAGGCCTCCAATTGCGCTTTCGCTGTGTTCCGCTATTGCAATGTCTGACGTCTTTTCATATAGAACTCGGCGGCTTGAGTCAGGATTCCGGTTACCGTGCGCATAGGCATCATCAAGAGCAATTTCTTCCCTTCCGGCGGGGGGGCGGAGCGATACACTAACGGTCTGGTTGCCCAACTCCAGGCGCGCGGCCACGAAGTTCATGTGTTGGCGGCGCGTTGGGACGCGGCGGCCCTCTGCGCCGGGGTGGCGATTCACCGCGTGCCGACGGTTCACGCGCCGGCTTTTGCGCGGGTCCTTTCTTTCGCCTTGAATTGCCGCCGGGTGATGGAGGCGGCGGGCTGCGATTTCGCGCTGAGCAACGAACGCACTCTTCGCCAGGATGTCTGCCGTGCCGGCGGCGGGTGCCATCGGGAATGGCTGACACAACGACGGCGGCACCATCCCGGCTTGGCGCGGTCCCTGGCTGGACTGAATCCGCTGCATCTCACCTTGCTGTGGATTGAAAAGCGGACCTTCTCACCAGCCAACACCCGGGCGATCATCGCCAACTCCCATCGAGGGAAAGAGGAAATCATCCGGCTCTACGGATTCCCGGCAGAACGAATCCAGGTAGTGCATAATGGCACGGATTGCGAGCGCTTCGGCCCCGCCGCCACCAGGCCCGAACGCCGGCAGACTGTGCTGCTGCTGGTCGGTTCGGGCTTCGAGCGCAAGGGGGTGGACTTTGCGGTGCGGGCTTTGGCACGGCTGCCGGCGTCCGTGCAATTGCGGGTCGCCGGCAAAGGCAATCCCGCGCCTTTTCGACGGCTGGCGGCGCGATTGGGCGTGGCCGACCGGGTGCACTTCCTCGGCAGTGGGAAAAGCATGGAGGAGGTTTATGGGGATGCCGATGTCCTCGTTCACCCAGCCATTTACGAGCCGTTCAGTAACGCCTGTCTCGAGGCGATGGCCTGTGGATTGCCGGTGATCAGCTCGCGGATTAACGGCGCCTCCGAAATCATCGAGCCCGGGCGCAATGGCGCCATTGTGGAGAATCCCGCAGATGCAGCGGCCATGGCGGCAGCCATCGAGCCCTACCTTGACCCAGCCGTGCGTGAGCGAACCGGCGCCGCCGCGCGCCAAACCGCCGAGTCCCTGCCGATGTCCCTCAATGTCGAACGGACGCTCGCTGTGATTGAAGCTCTGCGAGCACAAGGCCCCGCTGCAATCCCCGCTGCCCGTTCCCAAGCCTAACCTGATGAGCCTCCTGCACCGCATCAAATCCAGCTACTACGTCGCCGGCGCTGACGACAATCCCATCCGCGCCGCGGGCAAGCGCCTCTTCTATCGCCGCGTTCCTTCCTTCCCCCGCACCGTGCAGATCGAGACCCGCACCGGCTGCAACGCTTCGTGCGTCTTCTGCCCGCTCAGCGATACCGCCACCAAAGTGCCCAGGGGAACGATGGACCAGGCCCTCTTCGAGCGGATCGTCGCTGAGATTGCCAAAGAAGGCTCCACCCGGCGCGTCAGTCCGTACCTGACGAACGAGCCTTTCCTGGACCGCACCATTGTCGAAAAGTCCCGGCTGATCCAGCGTTCGGCGCCCCGCTGCGACGTTGTTGTGACGACCAACGCCGGCGCCCTGAGCCGTGCAATCGTGGATGACATCGCCCGGGATAACCCCTTCCACGCCATCTACATCTCCATGCAGGGCATCGAGAAGGAGCCTTACGAGCGCACCATGCGCGGCCGGCTGGTGTTCGAGGAAACCAAGCGCAACGTCGATTACCTCCTCGAGCAGCGGGACGCCCGCATGCCCCGGCTCAAGATCGTCGTCACTATGGTCAAGACCAGGGAGATAGATGCCGAAGCGGCCGTCCGTTACTGGAAGTCACGCGGCGTCGGGGCGCAATATACGGTGCTGGAGAATCGCGGCGGCAACACGAAGCAATTCAACGCACTGCTCTCGGGCAAGAAACGCCTGTTCCGCGACTGCACCCGCCTCTTCAAGGCGGCCTGCATCACTTTCGACGGGGACATGGTATTGTGCTGCACGGATTACTACCGTGCCATGGTCCTGGGCAACATCCGGAACAGCTCGATTCGCGAAGTGTGGAATTCCCCCCGCGCCGTTGGCATCCGCCGCGACTTTCTCCGTGGAGACCTCCGTAACAACCCGCTTTGCGCGCGGTGCACAGTCGGCGAGCTTTGACCGCATCCCGAAGTCAGGGCTTGCGGCAACATGAACAGCCTCGCTGCCACGCGTTAGCGCTGGGGGTTGAAATGTCTCCGGGCGGTGATTCACCGCCAAGGTCGCAATTGCTTCTTAATCCGGTGTTTCCAGTCGTAGTAATGGAATGCGAGCCGCATCCACGCCGCGAAGCGGAGGTCGGCGACCTCGAAGTAAACGCGCAAGAACTCGTCGCGCGGGGTCCATGCCAAGGGATGACAGAGCCGCATCAGGTCCGCCAAGCGCTGGCGGATTGAGAGGCTCCTCGCACCGGCGCGCACTCGCCCTGTGTCAATGAGCGCGAATTCAAGCTTCCCCTTCTCTGTCCGGCGGAACATCAGGTTGCCCGCCGACAAGTCCCGGTAGAAGATCCCCCTGCCGTGCATCTTCGCTATGACCTTGGCGATCTCTTGATATAGCTCAGATGCCGGGAGGCCGAGGAAATCGGTTGCTCCCCCGTTGAATGCGTAGAATGCCTGGCGAGCTGATGAACCGTCTTCGAAGGCTGCGCATATGTAGTAGCTCTCATGCTCGTGGGGACGCGTGGGATGTTCCAGCCAGGCGACAGGCCGCGGCGTGGGGATGCCCCGGCGCAACAGCTCATGCGCGCCGTTCCAACTGCGCAGCGCTTTGCCGGGTTTGAACCTTTGAATCCACCCCCGCAGTCCGGTCGCAGGCAGGAAATGCTTCACCACGAGCTTGTGCCCGGCATCCCAGGGGGCCGGCGCGGACCAGACACGATTCCGCTTGTTGCGGAGCACCTTGGCCGCGCTGGAATTCATCGGAGCAAACTGGTCAGGCAGCGACGCGCCGGGATCAATTTGCGCCCCCGCCACGCTGGCCAGAGTCAGTCCCCGCCACTCCGGCCGTTCGATTGGGGCGCAACGCGCCTCTGCGCCGGCTGAGATGCGAACTCCGGCCAGCGCGCGGGGCGAAGGCCGCACTTGAATCGCAGTGTTTGGTTGCCACCGAAGATAGGTGGGGCTTTGCGTGAACAGACCTGGCAAGGCAGCGAGAGGCGCGCCCGCGCGATCAAAGACTTCGGCTGCGCTCAAAGTTCCGGCGTCGTAACAGTCCGAGGCAGCGGCGCAGTCGCCATTTCGGCACCAGATCGCGTGCAATGTGTGCGTGGCGGATTGGAATTCCAGAATCTCCAGCGAGCCGCCTGCGGGGACTCTCCGCGTAAACGTCGTACCGGCGAGAAACCGGGTCACGGCCTGGAATGCATGGAAAGCGGGCCGGATCCGGTAATCGCTGAGCTTCCCGTTGGCTCGGCCATAAAACGTCACGTGGAAGATTTCGGGGAAGAAGGTTGTCCCATCGTCAACCAAACCTTCGCGCTGGCCGATCAGCGGACCCCAATAGAGGCGATTCAACCCGCCAGAGGCGGCCGCGAGGCAGCAGTAGCGCGCCACGTAATCCGCTTGCTGTTCTTCGGCCTCTTCCAGCACCCGGCGGATCCGGCGCAGGCTCCAGGACACATGCATGCTGAAGGTCCGCGGCACGTCCGCCCACCGCCCAATCGCCCCCAGCAGCGACGCCTTCTTGACGGTGTTGAACTTGATCCACCCCGCACAACGGTGGCCGAGGATTTTGTGGTCGAACGCTTCCGGTTCGGTGGCCCGCTCGACAAAGAGATTGTTGGTGTGGACGGCTGGCAGCCGGCCGCGCTGCCGCATCGCGTGAAGAATGGGAATGTTGTAGAACGGCTCGAAGTCCGTAACGTTCGGACCCGCCAGAACAACGTCTCGTCCTTCCGCCTCCTCCCACGCGATGTCCCAGGCCTGGAGAAAGAGCGGCACATCAAAGCCGGACCAGCGCCGGCGGTTCACTGTGGCCCCGATCTCGAATAGTTCCACGCCGCGCGCGAAGCGCTCAAACGTGTCGCGCAGAAATCGGCGCCAGCGTTCCGCGCCCTCGGCTCTCAGAAGCAGAGCGACCTCCTTGCGCGGCGCCACCAGATGCAGCGCCACGCGAAATCCCTCGGCCGCCAGCCGCTTGACGAAGCGCTCGACAAAACCGCCGGGCGATTCGTAGCCGTAGTCCACGCGCACACAGCGCAGCCCGAGCTCGCGGAGCCGGGCGACGATGTAGTCATCGCAGGCCGGGTCTTCGGAGCTGGCCACACACACGCCGAAGAAGTCCGGCGGCAGGGAAACGGGTGGCCGCGGCTGGTGATACCGCCAGCCGCGCGCCCTCGGGGAGAGCAAGAACGCGAGGTTGGCGCGAATCATCAGCGCGAGAGTGGAACCGGTTTTCAAAGCGGCCGAAGTGTAGCGGCAGGGAAGGGGGTTGTCAGCTTTGGCGGATGCCGCGAGGGCCGCCGCTTCGGCAATGCGCCCACAGCGCGCGCATTTGGAACGTCAGCGCCAGCCGGTTGCGCAGATGCCGTGATGAACGGTAGCCGAGCGCCTGCGTCGCGATCTTCCGGGCTTCCGCCGGCCCGCAGCCGTAGCGGCGCAGCACCGCCTCGGAGTCGAACGCCGCATCTGTCTGCACCAAAGAGTAAAGCAGACTCAACAGGTCGAACCGCGCCATTGAAGTGCCGAAAATATTTTCTGGAAAGCGCACCGAGCGCGCGAGGTCAATCAAGTGGAACTCGCGTGCTCCGCCTGTCGCTTTCGCCAGCAGGATATTCTTTGGCCAGAGCGCCCCATGGTACACACCCCGTTCGTGCATGCGGCACAAATTGTCGAACAATGGCAGGAGATCTTCAGCCCGCAGCCTCCCGCCGCTCGCCGCCAGATACTCTTTGAGGCTGACGACACCGGGAATTTCGCGTGTGACGAGCAACTCAAAATGACCGTGCGTTGGCGCGAATCCCCACCCCCAAACCAACGGCTGGCTACAGGATACCCCGCCATCCGCCAGAGCGCACAGCGCACTGAATTCGCGCTGGACCCGAAAGCGCAGAACTCCACCCCGCAGGCGGTTCCACATGCCCCGCCGCCGATATAATTTCACAACGCCTGCTTCGACCAGCCCGGGCAGCACCAGTTGGAGCCGCCAGACGAGCGCTTGGTCCTCCTCCTTGATGCGCGGAGTCGCGCCGGGAAAGACCAGCGCGCGCCGCAATTCCAGTGGGATGTCCCCGAGCCGGGAACCGCCAACAGCGAGGGAGAAGGCCGTGCCCTGGGCGGGAGTGCTCACGATTTGACGAGCAGCGCATAACGATGGCCCGAGCCAAGCCATGACAGCGCCGGACACGCGGCCAGCCGCGCGCCCTGCCGGGCTGCGATGTTGCGAACTTCGTCCTGTGTCATCGTGTATTTGGGTCGCTTCCGGTCAAAGGGGCGGCGGATGCGCCGCAGCAGGTTCTTGGGCGAATGGTAATCGAAGAAGGTCAGGATGACGAAGCGGCGGGCGGCCCGCAAAAGCTCAATGACCAGCCGTTCCCGCTCCGCCGGATGCGGCAGGTGGTGGCAAAGCCGGATGCACACCACGCCGTCCAGAGCCGCGTCCCGGAACGGGATGCGGAGCGCCGAAGCGGTCAGCCAGAGTTGCGGCGTTTCGCAGCGGCTGTTTTGGCGGCCGTACTGCAACTGGCCGAGCGCCACGTCAGCCTCGATCATCAGATCGGTATATCGCGCCATGGCCGGGCTCAGCCGGCCGCCGCCGCAGGGCAGTTCCAGCAGCGTTCGGCAGCGGGGCTGCGAGGCGAGCAGGCGGTGGAGCAACTGATACTCCCGCTGCGTGCTCCAGCGTTTTAGCAGTTTCCGCTCATACTTGGTGTTGTATTCAGCCGCGGCGTCCACCTGCTGATACTCCTGCTGGTAAGACGTCCGCGTCGGTCCCTGGTGCGCGGGGACTTCCGGCTCCGGTTCATCCATTACCGCGAGCAGTGGAATGCCATCGCGGAGGGGAAAACTCAACCTGCACGCCGTGCAGGCGACACTGCCCGCGCCCAACTCCAAGCGACCCTGACAACGCGGGCACGCCAATAGTTCTCCGATGGCTTCCAGACCAGGCGCCACAGTCTTGTCATTGTGCATATTGCTTCAGAAGCGTCCGCGAGTAACTTCAGCGCGGGAGCGTAGCCGCGCGTCCCGTGCGCCGACAAGCCCGCAATAAAAGTGACGGAAGTCCTGAGCGCTCCGGCGCGCGAACCGTGCTCATGTGCCGGGGCCGGAAGCTCGCAGCGGCGCGCGCACCAGCTCACGGTATAACTTCGAGTAGTCACCAGACATGCGCTCGACAGAGTAGTCACGCCTTACCCGGTCAAGCGCGTTGGCGCGAAGGCGCGCGGCGAGGGGCTCCTCGGTCAGCAGGCGCAAGATCGCAGCCGCCAAGCCAGCGTGGTCGCCAACCGGCACCAGCAGGCCAGTTTCCTCATGGCGCACGGTCTCTGGGATTCCGCCGCCCGCTGTCGCCGCCACCGGGGTGCCCGCCGCAAACGCATCCAGCACGATGCTGCCCAGCCCCTCCATGCACGAACTCATGGCGAACACGTCAAACGCCGGCAGGAATTCCTCGGCCTGTGGAATGAAGCCGGGCATCAGGACCTGGTCCGCGAGGTCCAGCTCCCGTCGCTGGGCCAGCAATGGCCTTCTCAATTCGCCATCCCCAATAATCACGAACCTTGCCTCGGGTCGCCGTTGGAGGACGATTTTGGCGGCGCGCAACAGGGTTGCCTGGTCTTTGTGTCCCACCATGGCGGCGATGTTGCCGATGAGCTTCACGTCCGGGGCCACTCCGAGCCGGGCGCGTGCTGCGGCCTGATGCTGCGGGGTCAGCAGTTGCGGGTCGGGCAGCGGCACGGCGCTGCTGATAACCGACAATCGTTCCCTGGGCACGCCCCATCCCGCCAGTTGATCGGCGATGAACTGCGATATGCACACCACCCGCGCCGCGCCACGGAATTTGTAGCGGTTGAACCAGCCGCCGCCCGGCAGAAAATCCACCCGGCGGGTCACCAGAAAGGGTTTGCGATGCCAGGCCGAAGTCAACGCCGCCAGGCTGTGGCCCCGACCCGTATGACAATGAAGGAGATCGAACTCCCGCGCGATGCGCGGCAGCGTGAGCGCCGCGCCGAAATTGTTTCCTGGAATCGGGCGCACCGGCACCCCGGATTCCAGGGCCAGGCGTGCCAGAGGCTCGCCCGGGCGGCACGCGATAACCGACGTGATCCCGTGGTCCTTCAGCCCGGCGGCGAGCAGCAGCGTCTGGCGTTCGCCGCCGCGCCAGGTTCTCTCGTTGTTGAAATGCAGGATCTTCATAGCCGCCTCGCCGCCGCGATGCTTCAGCAGTCCCGCCAATTGTTTCAAAACGGCCCGGGCTTCACAACCGTCTTGTTCACTGGCTCACGCCGCGAGGCCGCAGGAATTGCCTTGTGAGGCGCGCCGCCGCGATTTACCAATGGCGCATGCAGAGCCGTCTCCCGCTTTCGGTCGCGCTCATCACTTTGAATGAGGAGGCCAACCTGCCGCGTTGCCTGGAGAGCATACGACCTCTGGCGGCGGAAATAGTGGTCGTGGATTCCGGTTCAACGGATCGCACTGAAGAAATTGCGCGTCACGCAGACGCGGTATTTGTTTCACAGACCTGGCAGGGTTTTACGCGGCAGAAGAACTCCGTGCTCGAGCGTTGCACTCAACCGTGGGTGCTGTGCCTGGACGCGGATGAGGCGGTGTCGCCAGAACTGGCCACGGCCATCCGGCAGGTGTTGGCGGGCAAGACCGCCGCGAATGGCTTCCGGTTGAACCGGCGCACCTCCTACCTCGGGGATTGGATCTGGCACGCATGGTATCCGGAATGGTGTCTTCGGCTGGTGCGCCGGGAGACGGCGCGCTGGACCGGGGCAGATCCTCACCCGCATTTGTTGGTCACCGGTGACACGGAGAAACTGGAGGGGGACCTGCTCCACTACTCCTACGCGAATTTGCAGAGTCATTTCGAGCGCAACATCCGCTATGCGCGGACCTCGGCGGACAGTTTGGCCCAGGCCGGCCAGCGCTGCCGCTGGTATCACCTGGCTATTTCACCCTGGCTCGCGCTGGGCAAGCGGTTGGTCTTGAAGCAGGGATTCCGCGATGGTTGGCGTGGCTGGGTCATTGCCTATTCGGCGTTCCTGGGCGTTCTCGCCAAGTATGCGTTTCTGTTTGAGAAACAGGTGCAAGCTCGGCACGATCGCCAGGTCACGCGCACTCCACCGGCGAATAAATCACCTGGCCCGAAATCCTCCGAGCCGGCTTGAGGACCGGTTGGACCGCTCGCGGGAGCGGTTCAATGCGACAGTGCTTCGTGTGGAGTGTCGCTGGCAAAAATACCCTGCCGCGCCGCCATGTCCGCAAAGGTGCCCCGGCGCCGCAACAACTCGTTGAAGCCGCCGGATTCCGCAACGCGCCCCCCGGCCAGAACAATAACGCGGTCCATCGCTGCCAGCGTGGAGAGCCGGTGGGCCACGCAAATCACGGTACGATGTTCGGCTAGTCGGTCAATCGCAGCCTGCACTTCGGCTTCCGCCTTGGAATCCAGCGAGGCCGTCGCCTCGTCGAGCACAAGGATCGGCGCGTTACGCACAAAGGCCCGCGCCAGGCAAAGGCGCTGGCGTTGCCCACCTGAGAGGGTGACGCCCCGCTCGCCAATGCGCGTGTCGTAACCTTGCGGCATGGCGGCGATGAAGTCGTGCGCGAACGCGGCCTTCGCCGCAGCCTCGATCTCCGGCCGGGTGGCACCCGCTTTGCCGAGACCAATGTTCTCCGCGACGGTCATGTCGAACAGAACAACGTCCTGGCTGACAAGCGCCATCAGCCGGCGCAAGTCGGCACAAGCAACCTGGCGGAGGTCGAGGCCGTCAACGCGGATCGTCCCTGCCGTGGGGTCGAAGAAACGGAACAGCAGATTCACCAGTGTGCTCTTGCCGGAGCCGCTTTCCCCCGCCACGCCCAGCTTTGTGCCGCGCGGCACTTCCAGGTTGAGGTCATGCAGCACCGGTTCGCGCCCGTAGGTGAAGTTGACGTTCTCAAAGGTGATGCCCCCGTGGAATTCGCGCAATGGCTTGGGCTCGGCCGGGTCCTTTACGGAGGGCTGTTGCTGGAGGATGTGCAACAGGCGATTCACCCCGACGGCGGTTTGCTCGAAGAACACGTGGATGGCGGCCAGTCGTTTGACCGGCGTATAGAAGAAGATCAATCCCGTCAGAAAACCTACCATGTCCGCCACGGGATGGTTCTTGTAAGCGATGTAGATCACCAGCAGGCCAAATCCAATCACCGAGACGGTTTCAATGATCGGGTTGATAAGCTCCTTGGCGCGGATGCCTTTCATGTTCTGCCGCACAATCTGTTCCGAATAATGGCGGAACCGCCCGACCTGGAGCGCTTCCAGGCCGAACGCCTTTACGACCCGGATGCCGGAGAGGATTTCAAGCAGCAGGCTGGACTGGGTGATGCCGACCTGGGTGCCGGCCCACGCGGCACGCCGCGCCTTTTTGCCCAGCACAAATACAGGAATGATGCATGCCGGGAAGAAGACCATCGCGGCCAGCGTTAATCGCCAGTCCAGCACGCACAATGCTCCCAGCACGCCAATGGCCGTCATCGGCTGCTGGATCAAGTCCGCGCAACCGACGCGCAGGCAGCGCTGCAGGGTGGCGGTGTCGCCGTTGACGTGCGTAATCATGTCGCCCATGGTGGCGCGATTGAAGTAGTCCAGGGATAGGCCGTTGAGCTTGGTGAGCACGTCGGTGCGCAAGTCGTTCACCACCTTTTCGCCCACCCACGCCATGCAATAAGAACTCAAGTAGCCCATGATGCCCCGGATAGCGACCAGCGCGGGAAAGATCAGCAATCCACCCAGCACCTGCCGCCAATCCACGGGCCGTCCCGCATAAGGGAGCCATGCATCAACCCATCGGTGGGTTTTCTCCTCGAGTTGGGCCTTCACATCGTCGAAGAACCGCTCTTGCCTGGGCTGTTTCTGCTTGAGCTCGACCTGGGTTTCGGTTTGAGGCGCCATGCGGCCGATGAGCGTCTTGGTGCCCCAGACGAAGCTGGCGTTGGACATCCCGAACAAAATGCCAAACAGCACACCCCCAGCCAGCCGCACCCAGTAGCGTCGCAGGTACGGCAGGCCGAAGCGCAGCACTTTGAGGATGTTGTTCATCGCGTTGCCATATGGTCCTGACTTTGCGGATGGAGTCAATCCGTTTGAGGTCGCGGTTCCGAGGGGCGCATTCTCCATCACAATCCGGACCTGGGACCGCACCGTTTGTTGAGCTTTCCGGACAAGGGAGTTTTTCAGTGACGGCCAGGGGTGTTCCTGTTAAGAGCATGGGGTTCCGTAAGCGACCGAGCCAATGCATCTTGCGCTGATTGATTGGGTAATTATCGCCGTCTATCTCGTCGGCTGCATGACGGCCGGAATCTGGATGCGCCGGTATGTGCGGGGGGTGGAGGATTTCGCGGTGGCCGGGCGGACGATGGACCTGAACCTGGGGATCGCGTCGCTGGCCGCCACCGAACTTGGGTTGGTGACCGTGATGTACACGGCGCAACTGGGGTTCACCAACGGCTTTGCGGGCGCAACGATTGGGGTGCTCATTGCAACGGCGATGTACTTGGTGGGGCGGACGGGCTTTGTGATCGGACCGCTGCGGCGGGCGGGGGTGATGACCATTCCCGAGCTGTTCCAGAAGCGGTTCGGCACAAAGGTCCGGTGGCTGGCGGGTTTGTTCATCGTCCTGGGCGGAGTATTGAACATGGGCATCTTCCTGCGGCTGGGAGGCGAGTTCCTGGTCGCGGCGACCGGCATGCCGGCGCATTGGCTGGAGTGGGTGATGACAATCCTCTTAAGCATGATCCTGCTCTACACCGTCCTGGGGGGGATGCTGTCGGTGCTGGTGACCGATTACCTGCAATTTATCGTAAAGGGCATAGGGATTGTGGTCACGTCCATTCTGGTCATTTCGAGCGTCGGGTGGGGCGACCTGGTGCGGGGCCTGTGGCAGTGTTGGGACGGTTCGGGTTCGGCCTCAGGCCAACTCCTCCATGCGCATCCGTTTAATCCGTTTCATGCGAGTGGCTTCGGCTGGGGCTACATCCTGTGGCAATTTGTCCTGGCGTTCGCGGCGACGACGACATGGCAGACGCAGATTTCCCGCGTCCTCTCCGCGCGAGATGAAGAAACCGCCAAGCGGATGTATCGGCGGACGGCGTTTTACTTCGTCGGCCGGTTTGCTCTGCCGGGTCTTTGGGGAGCGGCGGCGCTGGTGTATTTCACGCAGCACGGGGGCTTGCCCGAAACGTTGCAAGGGCTGTCCGCCAATGAAGCGAGCCTGCGTGCAACACCGGCTTACCTGGGCCTGTTGCTGCCCACTGGTTTCATCGGCCTGCTGCTGGCGGCGGCGCTGGCGGCCGAGATGTCCACGGACAGCGGCTACCTGCTGACCTGGGCGACGGTGATCTACAACGATTTGATCTCGCCGTGTGTGAAGCGGCCACTGTCGGCGGCAGCGCGGCTGTTGATTACGCGGGCGCTGGTTCTGGGCATCGGTGTGTTTCTGCTGTTCTACGGGTTGTGGTACGAGTTGCCGGGCAACGCGTGGGATTACCTGGCTGTGACCGGCAACATCTACCTGGCAAGTGTGTTCACGTTATTGGTGGCGGGGCTGTATTGGCGGCGCGCCACGACGCAGGGCGCCTATGCCGCGCTGCTGCTCGGGGCGATCGGCCCTCTCACCTTCCTGATCGTGAACATGCTCGTCCTGAAGGCCCGGCTGTTGAGCGCCCATGCGCCCGCAGTGCCTTCCCTGGCGCAGGAGTGGTTGCTGCAATTCAGCCAATTCTTCCCGAACGCAGAGCCTATCAGGCCGGAACTGGCGGGGGCGTCGTCGTTTGCGCTGGCGTTTCTCGGGATGCTCGTGGGATCACTCCTGTCGCGCCGGCCAGCGGGAGGTTCGCCTAACCCGCCGGAGGCAGTCGCATGATGACTTTCTTCATCGTATTCTGGAGTGTGATGATCTTTGCATCCATTGCGTGGTATGGCTTCCTCATCTTTTATGTCGGCTTCAAGGGCGGACGGGAGATCCGGGCGATGGTCCAGGCGTTCGAACGGCGCGACGGGAAGGCAGAAAAGCGGTAGATTCAGGGCGTGAACGAGCCGTTGTTTCCATCGGGACCCTGGACGGGTTTCTACAACTACTACCCGGGCGACCGGCACCGCATGGACCTTGCACTCACCTTCACCGCCGGGCTCATGAACGGTGAAGGTGTGGATGACATTGGCCGGTTCCTCATCAAGGGCTGCTACGACGGGGCCAGCCATGAGTGTTATTGGACCAAGAGCTACCTGGGCGCACACGATGTATTCTATCGCGGCTTCCGGGAGGGCAAAGGGATCTGGGGCACGTGGGAAATTACCATCCAGTACCACGGCGGTTTTCACATCTGGCCCCGCCAGGCAGGCGAGGGACGGGTGGAATCGGCGGAAGCAGAAGCACCGGTTGATGCCGTAGCTACCCAGGAGGTTCCGGCACAACCGTCCACTGTGCCGGCGGCGCAGTGTCCAGCCGTGGTTACCCCGTAGGGCAACGGTTCTTCCGGTGCGCGAGCTGGCTTGACTGGAGGGGAACGTGGCTGGTATTCATAGCCGCGAGTTATGGATGTGCTGCTGCTCTCACGGATACAATTCGCGCTGACGACGGCGTTCCATTACCTGTTTCCGCCTTTGAGCATCGGGCTGGGGCTGTTGCTGGTGATCATGGAGGCGGTGTGGCTCAAGACCCGCAATCCGCTCTACCACCAGATGGCGCGGTTTTGGACGCGGGTCTTTGCGCTGACGTTCGCCATCGGGGTGGCGACGGGAATAGTTCTGGAGTTTGAGTTTGGCACGAACTGGGCGACTTACTCGCGGTATGTGGGGGATGTGTTCGGCAGCGCGCTGGCGGCGGAGGGGATATTCGCGTTTTTCCTGGAATCGGGCTTCCTGGCGCTATTGTTGTTCGGCTGGGACCGCGTCCGCCCTGGCGTTCATTTCTTCGCCACCTGCATGGTGTGCCTGGGAGCGCATTTCAGCGCGATTTGGATTGTGGTGGCGAACTCCTGGATGCAGACACCGGCAGGATTCCACATCGTGGGAGAAGGTTTGCGTGCGCGGGCGGAGATTACGGATTTCTGGCAGATGGTGTTCAATCCATCGTCCATGGACCGGTTGCTGCACGTGCTGTGCGGGGCCTGGCAGGCCGGGGCATTTCTGGTGGTGAGCGTCAGCGCGTGGTATTTGCTGAAGCGGCGCCACGAAGCGTTCGCGCGGGCCTCCCTGCGGCTGGGGTTGGTGGTCGGCATGGCGGCTTCCCTGCTGCAGTTGGTGAGCGGGCACAGCAGCGCGGCGGGCGTGGCACAAAACCAACCGGCCAAACTGGCCGCCTTTGAGGGGCGGTATGACACGCGCGCCAAGGCGCCGCTAGTCCTGGCAGGTTGGGTGGACGAACAGAACGAGCGATTACTGTTCAGCCTCGAAATCCCCGGCATGCTGAGCTGGCTGGTCCATGGCGACGCGTCGAAGCCCGTGACTGGCCTGCGCGAGTTCAAGCCGGAAGACCGACCGCCGGTCAACCTGACGTTCCAATTCTATCATATTATGATGGCGACGGGGCTGGGGATGATTGTGGTGGCGGGGCTGGGTTTTCTGTACTTCTGGCACGGGTCGCTGTTTGAAAAGCGCTGGTTGCTGTGGCTGCTGACGCTGTCGGTGCTGGGGCCGCAAATTGCCAACCAGAGCGGCTGGTTCGCCGCCGAGGTCGGGCGGCAGCCGTGGATCGTTCACGGCCTGCTCAGGACGTCGGACGCGCTCTCGGCGGTGGTAACAGCGGATACGGTGCTGACGGCAATCATACTGTTCAGCCTGGTCTATGCGCTGCTGTTTGCCGTGTTCTTGTATTTGCTCAATGACAAGATCCAGCATGGACCGGACGCGGCGGATCTCACGCCGAGCGGGAAGCTGGCATTACCCGAAAGGCACGCATGAACGCTGGCGATCTTGATCTGAATGCCGTCTGGTTCATCCTCATTGGGGTACTGTTTACGGGTTACGCTATGCTGGATGGGTTCGACTTGGGCGTCGGCGCGCTGCACCTGTTCACCAAGAACGACGAAGAGCGGCGCGTGATGCTCAATACCATCGGGCCGGTGTGGGACGGGAACGAGGTGTGGCTGGTGACCGGCGGCGGCGCACTGTTTGCGGCATTCCCGATTGTCTATGCCACAGTATTCTCCGGCTTCTACATGGCGTTCGTCCTGTTGCTGGTAGCGCTGATCTTTCGGGCGGTGGCCATCGAATTCCGCAGCAAGCAGCCGATGCGCTGGTGGCGCCAGATGTGGGACATCGGTTTCAGCGCCGGGAGCGTGCTGTCGAGCCTGCTGATCGGGGTGGCGATGGGCAATATCGCCTGGGGCATCCCGATTGATGACCGGGGCGAATTTGCCGGGACATTCTGGAGCCTGCTGCAACCTTACCCGTTGCTCCTGGGCGTGACGACCGTGGCGCTGTTCACGATGCACGGCGCCATCTACGCGCTCATGAAGACCGAGGGAGCGCTGCACGACCGGCTGCGCGGGTGGATCAACAACTGCATCATCTTCTTCATCATCTGCTACGCGGTGACGACGATGGCGACATTGCTCTACGTGCCCCACATGGCCGCGCGGGTGCGGGGCAGCCCGTGGCTGTTCAGTCTTGCTCTGGTCAACATGCTGGCGATCGCCAACATCCCGCGTGAGATTCACCGGGGTCGGGACTGGCGGGCGTTTCTCTCCTCGTGCGTGGCGATGATAACCCTGATGAGTCTCTTCGGCCTGGAAATGTATCCCAACCTGGTGCTGAGCAATCCCGAACAGGCCAACAGCCTGACCATCTACAACGCCGCCTCGTCACCCAAGACGCTGAGCATCATGCTGACCATTGCGGCGATCGGTCTGCCCGTGGTGTTAGCCTACACGGTGAGCATCTATTGGATCTTCCGGGGCAAGGTGCGTCTCGACCGGATGAGCTACTGAGGCCAGCCCGAAGACCGAGGGCGGCTGGAGTGCCCGCAACGGCTAATGGGCCGGCTTGCGGGCAGCCTTGTATTCGGCGAGGACGGCAAAAAACTTGTTCGCGTCCGGGTCCTGCGGGTTGAGGAGCAGGCGCTGCTTCATGCGGAGTGTTTCCAGTTCGGTGGCGTCTTCCTGCTCCGCCACAAAATAGAGGGGTTTGCCGCGGTCGCCGTAAATGGCGTAGCAATACCAGTTCATTATGAACGGCTGGCCGCTCTTGCGGTAGTTCCAAGTCTGGCCATGAAAGACCTCGCGGTTGTGGAGCTTGGACTTGAGCGCGCGCAGGAGGTTGCGGTCGGTATGTTTGCCCTGCAGGATGCGCGGGGTCTTGCCGCTGATGTCGGCCCGGTCATAGCCGGTGATCTTCAGCCAGGCGCGGTTGACATAGATGATGCGCGGGCCGGTGGGGCCGACCAGGTTCACATCCGTAACCATGATCCCGTGATGCAGGTTCTCCAGGACAATCAGCCAATCAAACTTCAGTTGCATAGTGTAAAACGAGCGCATTGCCCCGGTGCGGGGCACGTTGCTGTCCATCATAGCGCATAAAGCAGTCCCCGCCAACTGACGGACGGACGCGCCTACTCAAGGTCAATCTCAATAAGGCTGAGGTGCCGGGGAGATTTGAGATAGGCAAAAACCAAATCCATGCCATGGCAGCGCCCGTTCCAGACGGTGCTGCTGCCGCCAGATTCCTTGAGGCCCAACTCCTTGATGGCGGTGAGTTCCGGCAAAGCCATGTCCGCGCGGATCACCCGATCCCCCAATTTGAACGCGCCCACAAAAGGGGAAGTGGTGCCATTAAGGCCGCCGGTGGCTTCGCAATCCAGAACGAGGCTGTTGGTTCCCGCACCCGGCAAGGAGTAGACCAGGAGTCCCCGGCTGTCGTAGGCGTAAATCGTCGCCCCCGTCTGCGCCACTTGGTTTGTTCGGTTCGGAACGCCAAGCAGGTCGTGCAGGACCGACAGAAGATTAGTCCGGGTTACGAGGTTGCTGCCAATGCGCAAGCCGCCCGCCTGCAGCTCCAGCACCAGTGGCGCGGCTAAATCACTCCGGCTCGCCGGGGCCGTTTCCGGCGGCGCAACGGGGGAAATCTCGCCAGTCTTCGGTGTGGTTGCCGCCGGCTCCAGTGGGGGAAAGGCATCGTCCTGATATCGTTGGTAGAGGATGAAAGCCACTACCATGAGAACCAGAATGGCAGGGATAATCAATACCCGCGCTAGGAACGGCGACTTACTGCCGCCCGCTTGGGGTTGTGATTCAGCGGGTTCGCTGCGGGGTTTGGCGGCCGGGACCGGCGCGGGCTCAGGCTGGGTAGTCTCCGATGACGTGCGGGCAGACCGTGAGCGCCGGCGCAAGTTGAGCTCCGGCGGCAAAGGTGATTGAACGGTCACCTTCCTGCCGCTGCGCAGGTCAGCCACGAGCAAGGCGGCTTGGCCCGGGTCAACACCCCGCTGGGTCAGTGCCCGAATGACCTCCTCATCGGATCGTTGGTCAGCCAAGAGCCTGGTAGCCAATGCGATATCTGTCTGTAAGATGTCGTGTGTCATTCCCGCTGCGAATCCCTATATACGTACGCCGGTGCCAAGGCAAGCCGGCAATTTGAACACGTTGATATACGATGGCGTGAAGCTGTCAGGCGACAAACGGGCGTTCGACCCGGCAAGGCGTTCTGGACGCAATCCCTCAGCAATGTGAAGTTTCCCCGCAACTCCGCCAGCGCCGCATCCCGGTTGGCCAACGTCGTTTCTCGACTAATTGCCGCATTCCATTAACACAGTCCCCGATTTGTGGACCATGTACCTACGCTAGCGGCAACTGGCGTTATGTCCATTTTTGAGACAGTGGTGGTTCCCGAGCACAGCCTCCACAGCCGGATTTGCCGGTGTGATAACGCTGTGATACCCGTGATGGCCCAGTGTGTATCCCATGGGGATCGCTCCCCATGGGATGCACACCGTAGCCCCGCTGGATTGCCGCCGTCTAATCGCCGTAATTGGCCTTGGCCTGGACTAGCTGTCGGCGGGCGTGACCGAGTACGGCCGAACGGCGTTGCAGTCCTTGCGCCTCCTTGACAGCCGAGACGATTGTGCCAGTTACGGGCCAAGGTGGGATTTCACATCATGGACAGGCAATAAGTTGGTGGAATTGCAGAGCCACGGACCGTGAAATGCCTTTTTTCACCCGAAATGCCCCGATTTTGCCTTGAGAACCGCCCTTCCAGAGGGCCGGAAATCCTTTTGGGGACCGGTCCTACGCCAAACCCGCCCCTCAATTTGAGTTGGCCGTCGGGCTGCGCGCCGGCCAGCGCGGTTTACGGGGCCAGCTTCAAGTGGGTGATGCGGAAGATGGCACCGCGGGGTTCGTTGGCGAGACACTCCACTTCCCAGCCGTGGGCCAGCACGATCTGTTGGACCACGGCCAGGCCCAGGCCAGTGCCTTGCTTCTGGGTGGTGACATAGGGCTTGAAGATCTCCGCGCGGCGTTCGGGAGAAACGCCGGGGCCATTGTCGCGCACCTCGAGCGAGGCCTCCGTGGCATTCTGCCTGGCGGCGACGATTTGAATCTCGCCCGCGCCATCCACGGCCTGGATGGCGTTGAGCACCAGGTTGAAGAGCGCCTGCCGGAGCAATTGTTCATCGGCTTCGACGCTGAGCTGCTCTCCCTGAATCTGCAGGCGGATCTGCTTCTCCTCCAGGTCGTAGTTCAACGCGTGGACGATCTCATTCACGGCGGAGCCGAGGGCCAGCTTGGCGCGGCGGACCTCGCGCGGGCGGGAGTAGTTGATGAATTCGTTCAATTGCGCGGCCACCTTGTCGGCTTCGGCGATGATCTCGCGCGACTTCTTCTGAAGCTCCGCCGGAGTGCCCGGTTGCTTGGAAATCATCTGCGCCAGCCCGCGAATGATGTTGAGCGGGTTGCGGGTCTCGTGGGCCAGCCCGGCGGCGGCCAGGTTCATCCCCTTGAGGTGCGTGTTCATCTCGCTGGCGCGCACCAGGCGGAGTTGCAGGTCGGAGGACTTCGCAAGATTGTGCCAAGCCAGGCCGGAACCCAGGACGGAAACCGTCGCCAGCACCATAATCAGCGTGCGGAGCCACAAGTCCTGGTTGGCCGCCGCCTGGAGCCCTTCGGTGGACATGGTGAGAACCAACCCGTGCAAGGTGCGCTTTGCAACCAGGGATTGGACTTCGTTCTCGTCCAGGCCCCGCAGCCAGAACGGACGGCGGGAACGGCCGCCGAGTTCGCGTGAACGGCCTTCCCGTCCGCCAGGAGGAGTTTCGTTCATGGCCGGACGGGGAGGTTCCTCCGGGGGCATCGTCTCTGGCGGCGGCGGCGGACCGCGCCGCGAAAACTCTCGGCCGGGCTCGCTGGGCCGGTTGGTGAACCCGGTCAACGGCAGGAGCAAGGTGTTCGTGATCCCTTCGGTGCTCAGGCTGGAGCCGAGGTCAACCGGGTTGACCAAAGTGACGCTTCCGGCACCCCAATGCTCGCCCTCCTGCAGGAAGTCCTCTCTTTGCAGATCAATCGGCCTGCCGGCGGAAGCCACGGGCTGGTTGGTCGCATTGAGCAGGACAATGGAAAGAAGCTCGCTCGACTTGATGAGTTCATTGGTGCGGCCATGGATCAGTTCATTGAGCACCGGCTCGAGGCGCTCCTGCGGGATCACTCCCCGGAATCGCATGCCGCGGATGATCGCGCTAAGGGTGTTCGCGATGTCCTTGGAGCGGTTGCGCAAGCTGGTCTTGGCAGCCTCCCTGACGCGGTGATGCTCCTGGATCTGCCAGCCCAGAACCAGCACCCAGAGGGCGCCCAGGAAGCCGTACACAAACAGATTGCGTCGAGTCAGTTCCATGTATTGGCGTGCGGACGAAGTCTGGAGTGCTGTAATCCCACAGGAACGACCGGCCGCCAGGACCGGCTGATTTCGGCTGGCAAGCTCAGGAGCCTTGCGGGGAAGCCCCCGGTGCCTGGTTCCCGGGCCGCTGCTTCGAATCCGGCGCCGACTTCGACTTCGGCAGCTCATCCAGGAACTTGTCAAGCTCCTCTTCCGTCAGTCCTTTTGATGCGCCCGAACGCTGCCTCTCGCGCGCCGACAAAGCCGCCAGTTCCCCCGGCGCCTGGACGATGTGCGGGGTTAGGAAGATGAGCAACTCACTCTTGCTATCCGCAGTTTGGCGCCGCTTGAACAGATTCCCCAGCAACGGAATATCCCCCAGCAAAGGTATCTTGGTATCGGTCTTGGCGTTAGAGGTCCCGATCAGCCCGCCGATGATCACCGTCTGCCCGTCCGCCGTGACCGCCACGGTGTCGGCGGAGCGAATGTCAATGACCGGCGCAGCGACACCGGCAGAAATTGGAACCGTGAGGGTCTGATCAATAGACGAAATCTCCGGTGACACGATCATCTCCACTAAACCATCAGCGGTGATGAATGGCGTCACGTTCAGAATGACCCCCACGTCCTGGTAAGTCACCGAGTTAATCGCATTACCAAAGTTGTCATAGCGAACGCTGGTGATCAGCGGCACCTGTTGGCCAACGGTGATAGTTGCCGGCTGGTTGTTGCGGGCCAGGATGGACGGGCGGGACAATACCTTGGCCTTTCCAGCCTGCGCAATGGCCCGCAGCGTGACCTGATAGTCCGTTCCGAGAATCTGGTACAGGCCGGCTCCCTGCTGCGTCATCGGCGAGACGGGATTGAACTGGTTGAATGGTTGTCCGAACCGGTTTAAGTTCGTCCCCGCTGCTGTGCTGAGCCCCGAAAGCCCGTATCCGTTGACGGCGGCTGCGTCGGTTATGGTTCCATCCATGCCCTGCCTGCCCCAGCCGCCCTCGATGCCGATGTCCGAGGCGTTGTTGTACTGAACTTCCAGGAACACGACCTTTATAAGCACCTGAGGTTTGGGGCGGTCCAGGTTGGTAAGCACCTGGGCCAGGGCCTGGGCTGTCGCCGTGTCGGCAATGTACACGACACGGCGCGTCTCCGGGTCAACGGAGAAGTAGGCGTCCCCGATGGTAGTGTTGTTGGGATATTGGCGGGCGGTGGTGCCAACGCTGGTGCTGGTGCTGCTGCGGGTTGTGCCGCCGAAGCCGCTGCCGGTGATTCCGCTGCGCTGTTGGGCGCTGACGGAAAGGGTTGCGCTCAGGCCTGCAGCCGCCAGGACCGACAGGCACCTGCGCCAGTTCGAATGAAGATTCATATTCATAGCCTTGCTATTCCGGTTGTCGGAGTTGCGTTTGGTCTGCGCAATATCTTCAGAAGCCGCTTACCCCTCCCGAGCTTCGGCGGGTGCTGGTTCCGCCGAACCCTGAGCTTGTTCCTGTGTTCTGTGTGCTCCGGGTCACTCGCCTGCTGAGCGGATTGTTCTGGCCCAACATGGTGTTCTGGTTATTGTTGTTCACCCGCGTGTTGCGGTTGAAGAGATCCTCCAGCGCCATCTGCACGTCGTGCGGATCCGCGTTCTGTATTTCGTAGTAGCCTACGACCTCCTTTCGGCCTCGGTCCGAATCCAGCTCCGCGATCATCTCCGCGATCTGCGGCATCAACGTCTTGGAGGCCATCACGATGATCGAAGAGGTGCGCGGATCCGGCACCGCCAGGACACGGCCCATCTTCTTGGCCCGGTCACTCCCGGCGGCGGAACTCCCGCTCCTCCGGCTGCTGGACCTGCTGAAAATGAACGGCGGCGTCGGGCCCTGGCTGCTGCCGCTGCTGGAACTGGTGGTGTCAGGAAACAACTGCGCGATTTGCTCGGCAGTCTCTGAAGGGTCGGCGTTGACCAGGCGAAAGACCTGCAGCTCGGTCACGTCAGTCACTTCCTGATCTATCTCCTTGACCATGACCTCAATCGTAGCCATCAAGTCGGCGGGGGCGCTGATCACGACCGCGTTGGACCGGTCATCCCCTACGGCAACCACATTCTTGGCGGCCGCGCCACTCGCCGTGCCGCTGCTGCTGCTTCGGCTGTCGCGCCCGCTGGAGCCGGGTGGACCGCCGCGCCCGAACATACTGAAGAAGCTGGGCCGGCTGCCGCTGGAGGTCGCCCCCGCGCCTTGAGAGGCAAAAAGCGTAGTGATCAGAGTCGCCGTATCCTTGGCATCCGCATAGCTCAGCGGGATAACCTTGATGGACGACACGCTGGCGATGGAAGTGTCCAGCGCGTTAATGATGGTGAGCATCCGTTTGATGTCGGTCTTGGTCGCCACCAGAAGCAGGGAATTGGCGCTTTCATTGGCCGAGAGTGTCGCCGTGCTCGGCAGCAGCAGTTCCAGGTTGGGCACCAACTGGCTGACACTGGCATACTTGACCGGGATGATCTGAGTCACCACCTCACTTCCTTTCTCCACCTCCTCGGCATTCACGCCGACTTGGATTGGCAAATCGCCAGTCTTGGCGGTGTCCTGCGCGATAATGTTCAGGATGCGGCCATTCCGAATCACAGCGTATCCGTTCCGCTTGAGCGCGGAATTAAGCACTGCCACTGCCTCGTCCTTGGTCAGGTTCTTGCCCTGAATGTCAACCGTGCCGCGAACTTCAGCCTCCCGGTTAATGACAAACCCGGCCGCATCGCTGAGGTAGTCCAGCACCAGATTCAACGGAGCGTTGTGAAAGTTGAGGCGCAGCCCATTGGTTCCGTCTTCGACGACCACGGGCGGCTCGACTGGGGGAACGGCAGACGGCATGCCGGCACTCGCCGGTAGATCGTTGGGGGCGATTATGTTTGCTGCTGGAGCAGCAACTGGAACCGGCGCGGCAGGACTGCTGATTGCGTTGGTGCTGCTGTCCATAGCCGGAGCTGCGACGACCAGTGATGGACCAGCAGCCGTCACGATGCCGTTAGTGGTCAGCACACCGGTTGCTTCTCTGGCAGGAGTAGCCGTCGGCGCTTCGGCCGCCAACATTGAGATCCCGGTGGACAGGCTGCTTAGAAGAAGGAGGTGGGTGATGGTATTCATTGGTTGCTATTTAGACTATTCCTCTTGTCGTCTTTGCATCAGCCGCTTGATTATCTCGCTCTGGGGGGCAGCCGACGCAGTATCAGGGCTCGAGATGGCGCTGTTCGTGGCGGTTGAGGTCGCAGGGGGGGCGTAGGATTGGGATTGGCCGCTCAGCCGCCACGGCCCTTCCTCCTCGCGGCGCAATTGCATACCCACGACCAGTTTCAGCTCGTTGGTCCCGGATGCCAGGGTTACGCTGCTGGGCAGGATGTTCGTCACCTTGTAGCCGGCGATCAGATCCGCCTGTTTCAACGCCTTCTTGTAGTCGGAACTCGTGCCGTCGAAGAAGGCAAAAGTGCCTTTGTCATAGCTCATAGTTCCGACCAACGTCAGCGAATCCACTCGGGTGGGTTGGCGCGTGGGCGCCCCTGCCGGCCGGGCGGGATACCGGTTGGGATCGAAGATGTTCCGCTCCACGATGATCTTGAAGGCGGAATAATCCAGCGAGGCGGGGCCGGTGTTCGTTCCAGCCATAGGGTCCGCATTATAGCGCTCGCCGATCCCGAAGCCGCCATTCATCCGGCTCGAACTCAAGCTGCTGGATAGGCTGGAACTCGACCTGGATGAACGGCGGCTTCGGGACCGGCGGTCGTCGCCTTGCGAACGACTGCTGCTTTGAAACCGGTTACTCGCTTCGGAACGGCTGGAGTTGTCGGAACGGGAAAACCGGCCGTCGCGGTCTCCGCTTGAAGGCTTGTTTTCACTGTGAGGCGAGGTGTTGGGATCGCTTTCCCCGGAGGGTGGGGCCATGTCCCCGGCTTCGCCGGAGGCGGCGGCCTGAATCAGTTCCCCGAGCCGGCTGAGCACCTCCGCGTCGGTAAGTTCATTTGTTTGACCAGTCGCGTCCGGCTCCTGCGCAACGACCGCTGCGGCGGCGGCCAGGCCGAGTATGGCAACGGTCCGCCACACGGCAGCTTTGCGAGGTTTCGTGACGCGGATCGGTTTCATTGCTTCTGGGGAGTAAGGACCAAGCCGCTGAGCTGGAGCCCCAGCGAAAGCTGCTGGCCTTCCTTGTCGCGCGCCCCCAGCTCCACCAGCTCCAGCTTCAACGCCATCGGGTCCCGCTCAACGCTGTAAAGAAACCGGCTCAGTCTGCCAATATCGCCCGCCGCGTCCACGCGGCATTCGTAGGTCATATAATCGTCGCTGTCTTGTTTCCACTGGGGTGTGATGGCGGAAATCGTGACGCCGCTATTCTGGGCCCAAAGGTCAATGGCCTTGAAGATCTGCTGCTCGGCGGCGGAGTTGTTGTTCGTCAACGTGCCCCCGGACAGCTGCTCCCAACGGCTGCGGAGGCTTTGCTCGCGCTGCATGAGCATGTTGCCCTGGTTGATCTTCGCGCGCAATTCGCCGATGCGCTTTGCCCGCGCGCTCCAGGCTGCGGTCAGCGGAGTCAGCAGCAGGCGGTCTCCAGCGAACACCGCAATGACCGCCACCGCCAGGGTAATCAGCACTTGCTGACGATTCTTAATTTCCACTCGCACCTCCTTCATTCCACCGCAGGTTGAAGGTGAATTGCACAGCCGGAGGCTGGCCGCGGGTCGGCCCGAGAGCCACATCGCGGAATTGCGGAAGCTTGCGCAATTTGGCGACCGTCGCGAGCAGCGACTGGCGGTCGCGGGCGCTGCCCGTGCAGGTGACTGCGCCAAGGTTCCGGATCTCCACTGTCTTGGCCGTTACGCTGCCGTCCTGGGGGAACGCCTCCGTCAGACAGCGAAGTATGGTCAGGCCGCGCACCGATTC
This sequence comes from Candidatus Paceibacterota bacterium, assembly GCA_035452965.1. NCBI lineage: Bacteria > Bacillati > Minisyncoccota > Minisyncoccota bacterium. The sequence continues at coordinate 290,013 of DAOTCE010000004.1, forward strand.
GTCGAACCAGGGACGGTACTGCTTGATCTTCTCCTGCAGGTCTTCCAGTTGGACAACGGATGGCTGCAGCTTCTTCCATTGCGACTCCAGCCGCCAAAGCCGGCATTGCTGGAAGAAGAACAGGCCGCCGGCAACCAGCACAACCGCCGCTGCCGCCAGGAGAGCCACGCGGAGCTTTCCGGAGGAGTGGCGGGCGGCAAACTGCTGCAAGGGCGTCACTTTGGGCAGCAGAAATTCGAAGGGAGTCTGCCGCCCGGTTAGCCTTCCGGCGGCCAGGCTGAACGCCTGCGAAACGGACGCCTCCGGGGGAAGTTGAACCCCGAACTCACTGGCAGCGTAGAGCGTCGCCGCCTCGACCTTTAGTCCACTCGAATCCAGGCGCAGTTCCATCTCGTCCACCAACTGCTGCGCGAGTTTTGGCGGCCCAAATACCCGCACCCGTCGCACCGTTTCACGCAGCTCCGGCGGCAGCTGCCCCAGCGTAATCCGGGCCTCGCGCGCGACCAGGTCCGCGTGCAGCACCCGCTCGCCACCTTCCACTTCGACCGCACCTTCCAGCGCCCGCAGGGCGGCCACTCCGCCCCCAACCGTCACCTGCAGTCCTACGTGGCTTTCGCCAATCGCCAGGGCCATCACCCCGTCCGAAGCCGCGGCCTCGGGCGGCTGCAATGCCGCCAGCCCCAGCGTGAAGCTAATCGGCTTGAGCTTCGCTGCCCGCAGCTCCTGCTCCAGCAATGCCAAATGGCTCCTGGGAATTCCAACCAGTATCGCGTGTTGTTTTCCCGAGGGCGTCTTACAGCGGGAGGCAGCGACGTGCAGCGTCTGCACGTCGCACGGAAGACTGCGCTCGGCCTCGATTTGCAGGAAGCTCGCGATGTCCGCTTCGGGCATTTCCGGGATTTCGATGTGCGTTGTCAGTGCCCACTTGATCGGCAGGCTAACAATGCACTGGCGCTCCCGCACCCCAGCCGCGTCCAGGTGATTGCGAATCTCCCGTCCGACCAACTCGGGAGCGTTGGTCAGGGGATCGAGCGAAAGCGAGATTGAAAAGGACTGGTGGAGATGCAGGACCCCATCGGCGCGGCGCAGCACGAGGCCGTTTAGACGACTTCCATCCAGCGCCAGTCCCAGCAAGGACGAAAGCCGCTGTTGTTTTGGCAAGATTGACATTGGGAGTCTAATCATCCCGTTCCCTTCGCAATTAGCAGCTGTTGCCGCACGTCTTTGCCCAGGGCCCACCCCAAATGGGTCAGGTCCTGGCGATACAAGATCCTGGGCGTCCCGCTGCTGGTGTCGAAGACAAACTTCACGCGGCGGTAACCGCGGCCATGATGGCCCACAGCGGCGATGTCCGCGGTGAACTGGTAGCTTTGCGTGGTAATGTAGTCACCGACCTCCAACGCCGCCAAGGCCTCCGGCGCGCTGTCCCCCAGCGCATCCACGACCCACGCGATGGAGGTCAGGTTGTTCGGGTTGGACTGGCGATAGTTGACCAATTGCTCCGCCACGCCGATGTCGCCGTCCAGCAAACATGCCAGCACGGCAGCGCTGGCTGTGTTCACATTCACCCGGCCCTCAATGTAGCTGCCGCTGCTTGTCGTCAGGTTCGTGGCAACTTGGGCGAACTCGGTCGAAGTCATCTTGCTCTGTATATAGAACCGCAGCGGGCTGATAAAGCTGACGGTCCCTCCAGGGCGACCGCCCGGTGAGCCGCCACCGAGCCCAAGATTGGCGACGATTTCGTTTGCCCGCGTCGTGCCGAAGTTTGTCTGCAAAAGTGATACCAGCTGAGAGGACGCGCTGCCCAGGCTGCGGATGTTGATCGAGCCCGTGCGCGGCTCCCGGCTATACACGGTGACGCAATCCAGCACCCCCGCGTCGAGCATGCCGTTCTGATTCTCGTCGTTCTCACTCGGGTCAAGGACCCCGTTGCGGTTGGCGTCCTCGCCCAGCAACGTGTCCATTTCGCCGCCATACAGGAGCCGCAACTCGTCCACAGTCTCGAAAAGGTCACACTTGCATTGATAGGACGGTTGTTGCATGGCGTAGTAAGTCATCGTGGGGCCGTTGCCGTTGGTGTCCCGCCAGTCAAGAATGGCCTGCGTGAGGTCGCCCGTCATTCGCGGCAGCCAGCTGATCGTGTTGCTGGAGGCAGTGTTCAGGTTGATCTTGGATGATTCGTCCACCAGCCCGAAACAGAGCAGGCCCGGTCCGACAGGGTTGTTCGTGTCCCGGCCAATGAGCCAGTAGCGGGCATCGCCGACCGGCACGCCCTCACACAGGGAGGCATCCAGGTTCAAATAGACCCCGTTGGAACCGTCCGCCGCGTAGGTGTCCAGCAGGTAAGTGAGGTAGCGCACCGTGCCGTCAATCGCCTGGTCCGCCGCTATTGCTGAGACGCGGTTGTCTGAAGCTCGCAGCTCGAAGTTCATCGAGTGAGAGAAATACAGCGCCAAGCTCACCAGCCCGAAGGCAATCCACAGCACGATGACCAACACCGACCCGCGCTCTCCGCTAAAGGGCAGCGCCGGGGCCAGGCTTTGGATTCTCGCGCTCGGCTTCATTGTGTGCTCACGCCGGTCGCCACTTCACGCGGCTGCGAGATCAGCGGGACCAGCATCTCGAGGGGTTGCTGGTCAGCGGCGTCCTGGTCTTGCTTGGGGACAAGTTGAATGCGGATCAGCACGGCCACGGGCAGGTTGGTATCGCTGGTGCTGGTATCCCAGGCGTTCCGCCACTGTGTCCCGTCGTAGCAATCGAACTGCAGGGACTGCACCCCCCCCATAAGGTATTGAATCTCCGGCGTCTGCGTAATGGTCGCCAGCACGTTACGATTGACGCAGCGCACCAGTTCCATGCCAGCCTGGTTCCGATCTGAAGGCGCCTTCAGTTGGTAAAGAACCTCTTGTATATCCCCCCACGGCGCCTTGTCGCTCAGCGTGCCGGTTGTGGTGAAGAAATCCAGCCCTGAGCTGCCCGCCTCACCACTCAAGCCCATTGTCGCACCCACCGCCTGTACCCCGCACCTGAAATCTCCCTGAAACCATCCTCCCGGTCCGACGGCGCCCCTCAGGTCGCGGCAGAGAATCTCAAAGCTGCGGTTAATCGGCAGCGAGTCCTCGATGGCTTCGGCGGTCTTGTCACGCAACCGCACGGCGGTGGCGAAAACCCCGTTGATGGCTACCAGCACGATGGCGCAGATCGCCACCGCCAGCAGCATCTCGATGAGGGTAAAGGCTTTCATTGCAGCGAACTGTCCACCAGCGTACTCAGGCGCACTGAGTATTCCCGGTTCTGCGCCTTGAAGAAAACTTCCACTGAAAGCAGCCGAATGACGTCTTGATTTGGATCCTGGTCCCAAGGGTCGTTCTGGATAGTCCAACGGAAATGGCGCTGGCCTTCGGTCAGGTTGCCGGTTTGAACCGCCTGATTCCAATTGGTCGAGACCAGGCTTTCAATCAGCAGGCGCTGGGCAACGCGGGCAGCCTCCCCTTTGCGCTGAGACACCGTGCCCGCGAGGCTGGAAATGTGCAACCCTTCGATAGCCGCGGGGATGACGATAGCCATGAACAGGAGTGCCGCGAGAACTTCCGCCAGTGTGAACCCTGCCGCCCCTCGCCGGCGCGCCCCCTTGACCCGCCAGCAATCTGTCGGGTGTTGGAGGTCCGATGTCGGGAATTGGAGGTTTCGAAGTTTCATCTCGCCTCCGCCTCCTCTTCCGCATCCGTGTTCCGAATCTCGTAACTCATCCCATCTCGCGCTCGCGTCAGCCAGAGGGAGCCGCCGTCGTTGCTCGCCAAGTGGAGCTTCTTCGGGCTGCCTTCGCCGATGGAACCGTCGGGCAGAAAGCGGATGGTCGGCAGCTCTGCATGGACGAGGTTGACGCGAGGCACACTTGCCGTGCTGGTCACCAGGCGGCTTCGGCTCATCGTTGGGACCGGGGCTATCACAGTCTCATTCGCTGCTTCCAGCCTGAGGCCGGTGTCGAGCGTGAACTCCAGAGCTCGGGGATCGCTGGCCTCATAGCTTCGCTCGGCCTCAAGTCCAAAAGTGCCCTTGTCCGTGTTGACCCATAAGTTCATTGGCAATCCCTCAGCCACCGCCCGGCTCTGGCCGCTTCGTGTCAGCGCCAGCAGCCGCCGCGCTTCCGAATCCAGCGTTCGGCCATGGAAGAAGCGGGAGAGCTTGGGCGCCGTCAGGGAGATCATTACCGTTAGCAAAGCCATGACCAGGATCAACTCGATCAGAGTGAATCCGTGGCGGAACTCCGGCCTCCTGACAGGGGCAGCGCACGCAGCCGCGTGCGGCTGGAGCGGAGATCTGCTCTCCGACCCGGTCAGGCCGATTTGACCACCGGCCTTGCGTCTTACGGCGCACAGCCTCATTTATTGCTTCACCGTCCAGTTGCCGATCACCATGTTTGCTCCCGGGGGTCCTGGTGAACTGATGTCGTACGAACTGGGGTTGTGTTTGCCCGGGTACTCGTAGATATAATCGTTGTTCCAAGGATCTTTCGGGATGCTTTCCAGGTAGGGCCCATGCCAACCCACGACGTCGCGGGGTTGTTGGACTAAATCCAGCAGCCCATTCCTGCCTTTGGGGAATCCACCGGTGTCCACTTCGAATGAGTCTATGGCCGTCTTGAAGTTGGCAATTTGCGTCTTGGCCGCAGTGATGCGTGCCTGCTCGCTCCGGCCCATGACTTTCGGGTAAACAATCGCAGCCAGGGTCGCCAGGATGACCAGCACCAGCAACATCTCCACAAGTGTGAAGCCTTGCCGGGCGATCTGGTTATTCATCATTCGTTGTATTCTCATATCTGTTCTCATACCCACCTGATCACTTAATATACTCCTGCATCGTGAAGATCGGGAGCACCATGCTGATGAAGATCATGCCAATGAATGCCGCAATGAAGAAGAGCATCATTGGCTCCATCAAGGCCACGGCGGTCTTCAGTTCCCGATCCAGGTCCGCTTCGGTGACGTTCGCGATGCGCACCAATTCCTGGTCCAGCCGGCCGCTCTCTTCCGCCACACTGATCATCTCCACTACCGAGCTGGGGAACAGGCTCTTGGCGTCGCCGAGGCTCTGGCCCAGCTGGCCACCTTCCCGCACACGCTCGATCGACTGGGATACCGCATCCACGAGAATCTGGTTGCCGATGGACTTCCGGGCGACGCCCAGCCCCTGAACCAGCGGCACCCCGGCACCCAGCAGCGTCCCTAGCATCCGGCAGAATCGCGCCATCGCGAATTCGGCCACCAATGGGCCAACAACCGGAGTGCGCAACACCAAGCTTTCCCATTTCCGCCGGCCCTCCTCCGACGTAAACCACGTGCGCAGCAGGACGACGAGGATAACCAGGCCCACCGCTATGAACATTCCATAGCCTCTCACCACGTTGCTCGCCCCGATCACAACCTGCGTCACCAGGGGCAGCGCCGCGCCGAAGCCTCTGAAGATGCCTTGAAAGCGTGGGATGAAGAACGCGAGCAGGAAGATCAGCACGCCGATGGCCAGCACAAACAGGATGCTCGGATACAGCATCGCCGACAGCACTTTCGACCTCAGCTCCTTCTCGCGCGCTTGAAAGTCCGCAATCTGTGCCAGTACCAAGTCCAGAAATCCGCCGGTCTCCCCGGCTTGCACCATCGCCGTATAGACCCGCGGAAAGGTCTCCGGTGACTTCCCCATCGAGTCGGCCAGAGACATGCCGTCCACGACCAGGTCGTGGATTTCCTTCCACTTGGCGCTGGCAGTGGGAGAGGCGGCTTCTTTGTGGAGGATCACGAGAGCCCGGCTCAGTGGGACACCCGCAGCCAGCAAGCTCGACAACAGCCGAGTGAAGTTCTCCAACTCGCGCCCGGATACCTTGGTTGAGCGCTTGCGGAATGACAGATATGCCAGGGAATTGGGCAGCGCAAACCCGCCTGCTGTTCCGGTGCTGGCCTTTTCCGACAGGCTGACCGGCCGCAGGCCCAGCCCGGCCATTTGAGAGAAGGCGCCCTGACGGTCCGAGGCTTCTAGGTGCCCTTCGATCATTGCGCCGTTTGCCTGCAAGGCTTTGTATTGGAAGAGGGGCATCTTAGTGGTGGCTGAAGGTCCCACCCGACGTTGTAGCTTCCTTCGTCGCGCCCTCCGCTAGCTTCTTCTTCGTAGTGAACTCGACTTCTTTAGCTGTGGTCACGCTCAGCACTTCTTCGACGGTGGTAACGCCCATCCTCACCAGACGCCAGCCGTCTTCAGCCAGAGTCCGCATTCCCGCGCGGCGGGCAGCGTCCCGGATGAGGTCGCTCGAAGCATTTTTGAGAATCAACTGACGCACCTCGTTGTCGCTGTCCATCCACTCGAAGATCGCATGCCGGCCAAAAAAGCCGGTTTGCCGGCATTCCCGGCAGCCGACCGAGCGGTAAATGGTGGTGCCGGACGGAATGCCCACCTGCGCTTTGAACGCCTGCGCCGCGGGTGAAGTGTCCGGCTGTTTGCACCGCTCGCACAGCACCCGCACTAACCGTTGCGCCAGCACAGCTTCGAGTGAGGATGCCACGAGATAGGGCTCGACCCCCATGTCCACCAGGCGGGTCAGCGCCCCGGGGGCGTCGTTGGTGTGCAGCGTCGAGAAGACCAGGTGGCCGGTCAATGACGCCTGCACCGCGATCTGCGCGGTTTCCTGGTCGCGGATTTCGCCGATCAGAATGACATCCGGATCGTGGCGGAGGATCGAGCGCAATCCTCGCGCGAACGTCAGGCCCGCCTTTTCTGCCACCTGGATCTGGTTGACGCCCCGCAGTTGATATTCCACCGGGTCCTCGATCGTGATGATCTTGCGATCCGAATCATTGATCTCGTTGAGTGCCGTGTAGAGCGTGGAGGTCTTGCCGCTGCCAGTCGGGCCGGTGACCAGGATGATGCCATGTGGCAGTTGCAGCACGCGCCGGAAGCAGTCCAGTTCCCGATTGTCCATGTCCAGCTCGCCCATCCCGCGCAGGGTCGCATTCTGTCGCAGCAACCGCAGCACCAGCGCTTCGCCGTGGAGCATCGGTATAACCGATACGCGAATATCCACCTCGGCATCCTCAATGCGGATCTTGATCCGCCCGTCCTGGGGCAGCCGCTTCTCGGCTATGTTCAGGTGGCTCAGAATCTTGACTCGGGACACAATGGCCGGCTGGAACTTCTTGATCTGCGACGGCACGGGCACGTCCTGCAACACGCCGTCAATGCGATAACGGATGCGGAATTCCTCCTCGAACGGCTCAAGGTGAATATCCGACGCCCGCAGCTCGATCGCATCCCGCAGGACCTGATTAACGAAACGGATGATGGATGCTTCCTCGGCCGCGGCATCCAAGTCCGTGTCCTCTTCGCGGTGTTCGTCCACCAACGTGAACGATTCGTCCTCGCCCAGGGTACCCAGCGTATCGGCCCCCACGCCGAGCCGCTTCTTCATCTCGCGCTGAATCGCTTCGCTGGACGCGAGCACGGGCTGGAGTGTCAATCCTGTCAGGGTCTTGAGCGCATCCAGTCCCTGCGTCGCGAACAGGCGGCTGGTCGCCACTTCCACGCTGCCGTTGATGCGCCGCAGCGGCAACAGCTCCTCCTTTAAGAGGATCCGCGCCGGAAAGAGCGATAGCAACTGGCGGTCGGGCTCGATGTCCTCCAGTGTCGTGTACGTCAGTCCGTATTCCTGGGCCAGCCAGCGGAGCACGTCGGCCTCTCCCTGCAGAGGCGTCGACGCTCCAGACTGGCTGAGCCGCATCAATGCCTGGGCGTCGGTCGCAGACAGTTGCTTGCCTGCGACCATTTTGTCGAACAACGGCTTTAGCGGAGAATCCTGATCTGCACCCGTGCTCATTCTCAGGGATTGGCAGTTGGTGGCTGGCGCTGCGCGATACGCTACACCCGTGCCTACAGCAACCCGTTCAGTGTGGCGATAGCTTCCTGCCGTGGTGTCAGAAGTTCGCGCAGAGCCGTTTGCGCTTTCTCCATCTCCGCCTGCGTGGCCTTCCGGGAGGCGACATACTTCTCCAGCGCGGCTTTTATTTCCGATTTGGACGCCTTTGAATCAATCGCCTTCTGCAAGGCATCGGCTTCCGGGCTGGGCGTGCCGAATATGCCCCCGCGCCGCTGCCCCTGGTCGCCCGGAGGAGGATTGTCGCCCCCGCGCGAGCCGCGCCCGAACATTCCGCGGGCCATCCCACCGCTACTAAAGGCCTCCCGCTGGAGTTCCCTGATCTTCTGCACTCTCGGCTCAATCGCCTTCCACTCATCATCGTTGGTCACCTCTAGCATTTCCTTGGTGCGCTCCAGCATGCGCTGTTGGAATTGCGCCGGATCAGGGTAACCCCGGCCTTGGCGTGCGCCTGGCCCCCCGGGGCCTCCGGGCGGGCCGTCGTTGGGTTGCGCGACCACTTGGCTGGTTCCCAGACCCGTCACGGAGGCAATACCCGCCATCACTAACCATTGGTTTATCTTCATATGCTTTCTATATGCTGCGGTTGTTGTTTGTATGCAGCGCAAAGGCACCCGTCAGTACCATTGAGCAATGCAATCGCCTCCCCTTCGCAGACAATGTGCCAACAAAGAAAACGCCCTAATTCCCTACTTTCCGCCGCCCCGCTGTGCAGGTCTTGCCCATTCCGCCCGGAATAGCCGCGCAAAACCTGCACGCTGGGACTATTGGCCCCGCCGTCTCCTATTCCCCTTTACGGCAGGAACAAAGTGGTTAGAATGCGTGCAGATTTTTACGTATGCCGCAGTCGGGCAACAGTTCGAAACGCAAGAGCGCGTGTGTATGATCAGAACCCAGCAGCCCGTGGCTTATGGAGGCTTACTCGATTCCCGGTCGGCTGGTGCTCGGTGCCGTGGTTTTACCCTGATTGAATTGCTGGTGGTCATTGCCATTATTGCCATTCTGGCCGCGCTGCTGTTGCCTGCTTTGGGCCGCGCCAAGCAGAAGGCTTTGCTGACGCGCTGTCTGAGCAATAATCGCCAAATGATGCTCGGCTGGAACATGTATTCCGCCGACTATAACGAGCTGCTGCTTGAGAGCTTGAAGAGCCCCAAAGCGCCCTACGATGCCAGCCGCGTCCTCTGGGTCGGCGGGAATTTCGACGCCACGGCGGACCCGGGCATCTGGAACCCAACTGTCTACATTGACAAGAGCCCCCTGCAACCCTACATCGGCAAGAGCCGCGACATCTGGAAGTGTCCCGCTGACACGGTGCGAGTTAACAATAGCGCGGGCCAGCTTGTGCAACGGGTGCGGGTCAACTCCATGAGCCAGGTCTTCTCCGCCGGCGAATGGCTGGTCGGAGTGCCGGAGGGTGGACCTTACCTCTGTTATGGTAAGATGTCCGAAATCCGGCGCCCAGGTGAAACGTGGGTCATGGGGGAGGAGCACCCTGACAGCATCAACGACGCCGCGATGGCCAACCGGATGGCGGGCAACCCTGGCGATCCCGCTCCGAAGATTATTGACTACCCCGCCAGCTTCCACGGCGGCTCGGGCGCGTTCGCCATCGCCGACGGGCATTGTGTTGTCCGCAAATGGGTGGGCTCACACATCAAGCCACCGGTCACCGGGATAAAGCTCCCACTAGGCAATCTCACGCCGCAGCCCGTGGACGCGGGCACCACCAAGGATTTGATCTGGTGGGCAACGATTACCACTGTACGCCAGTAAGACCCATTGGGACGATCAACTGCCGGGGCTGCCGTGCCAGCCCGGCCGCCGACTAAAGCGTGGTGAACCTGTATGAAAACGAAGAACTGGATCTCGAGCATTCTTGCCGCCGCCCTGTTGGCCGAGGCGGGCTGTGGACAGTCCGAGGAGGGGCCGAGGCCGACCATCATCCACGGCGTGAAGGTTGATCTGGCCAAGTTCCAGCAGGCCTTCAACGCCGCCCCGCCGGAGCTTCAGAAGAGCGTTTTCAAGGTGACTATGTCCATCCGCTATGGTCAGTATGCCGAAGCGGCGGCGGCGGTAGAGAAAGTCGCTAATGGCGCCGGTTTGACAGATCTTCAGAAGCAGGTCGCCGCCGATGTCCTCCAGCAGCTCAAGCAAGTGGTCAGCCGGGCACCAGCCAAGCACACCGGGTGACCGCTTGCCAGCCGGGTCATGATCGTCGAATTCCGTCCCGCCCCCATGTTCGCCGCGACTGCTCGCTCCGCGCTTCTGATCCGCACAACTTGCGGCTTCGAATCCCCTCCTCTATAGTCCCGCATGTCCTTGCCCGCAGACTATCACACACACACGCCGCTCTGCCACCATGCCACGGGCGAGCCGACCGAACTGGCGGCACAGGCACTCAAGGTCGGACTGAGCGAGATCGGCTTCTCCGAGCACGCCCCGATGCCCCGCGACGATTTCGACGACTGGCGCATGAGGACTGCCGAGCTGGACACCTACATTGCGAACGTGCAGCAGGCCCGTCGTGCCCATCCCAGTCTCGTCATCAAGATTGGCTTGGAGGTGGACTACCTGCCGGGCTATGAAGATTGGATTCGGGAGCTGGCCGCCCGCCATTCGTGGGACTACCTTATTGGTTCCGTCCACTACGTTTCCGAGTCCTGGGCCATTGACCACCCCGCTCAGTTGGCGCGGTGGAAGGACCGCGCGCCGCTGGATGTCTGGACCACTTACTTCGATCGCCTCACCCAGGCTGCCGAATCCGGCCTGTTCGACATCATCGGACACGCCGACCTGTGCAAAAAGTTCTCTATTTATCCCAAGGAAGATTGCACACCGCTCTTCAACCGGTTTCTGCATGCGGCCAAACGAAGTGGTCTGGCCCTCGAACTCAACACTGCCGGGCTCCGCAAAGACTGCCGGGAAATATATCCCAGCCCCCGCTTTGTTCAGCTCGCCGCCCAACTCCGCGTGCCGATCACGTTCGGCTCCGACGCCCACTCACCGGCGGAGGTGGGGATGAATTTCCCCGAGGCGGTCCAACTCGCCCGCAGCGCCGGCTACGCTGATTACCACCGGTTCACCCAACGTCAGCACGAACCAACCAGCCTCTGACCTGCGGCTTGTTACGCAACCATCGCCGCTTACCACAGTGTTTCCTTTGCCATTGGAAACAACTGAATGAGGCGGCAGGGTCTTTTTGGGACGAGCGCTCCCTCTCAGGAAGAAAGACCCCTTGGTAGCTGCTCTCCTGGAACAGCCACTGCCAAGTTTGTAAGGAATATCCCTACAAAAACTCTAGTGGCCAGCCCTACAGACAGCCGGCCTTTGGGTGAGGTATAAATCACTCCAGCAATAGATGGCCCAGACGGGGAATGCCTTGGCGGCACCGGCGGGCTTGGCTGTTGCAGCGGCAGCCTGGTTGAGCAGATGGGGAATGGGTGGTTATCGTTAGCCCGGTGAAGCTCAGAAACCATCGGGTCCCAGGCTGCCACTCCAGCAGCTTCGCCTGCGTTCAGGACCGGAACAGACACAGGCCGGCAATCACGAGGAACACCACTCCCAGAAGCACCGTCGCGCCAACCAGGCACTTCAACACGGGGCCCTTTTCCAGACGCTTGCATTTCTCCGCCAGCGACGGGAAGATCAGGCCCAGGCGAACCCAGAGGTTATACTCCCAATCCACGAAGGCGCTCCATTGGCGGTGTCTCCAGAGTATGAAGCAGAGCCAAGCCAGCGAGGCTCCGGTAAGCACGACCAGCGCGCCGATCAGCGCGAGCGTTGTCTTGTCCATGAGGGTGACGCCCACTCAGTTGGCGCAAGTTCGCGCCGCGCCGCCTGGCTGCGAATAAGGGCGGTGCGGCCGCCCCGATCCCTGCCTGCGGGCTAAAATTCGTTTCGGCACACAGCGCAATACCACCCGCCGCCGGGCGTCATCTTTCGGTGCAGGCGCACCGGTTTCTTCTCCCGGTCGTGACACACCTGGCAGAACGGTCCGACGAGGTTCGTGCCGTCATCGGTGGGGGTACGCAGCCAGTAGACACCCCGGTCGAAGTACATCTCGCGGACCTGTTCAGCTTCGGCGTCAACGTGTCCGAGTTTCTCCTTGAGAGCCAGGTTCTCTTCCTGCAGGCGCAGCGCGGCCTCCCGCAGCTCCAGGATTTTCTCCCGAGCCTCGACCGTGAGGCCGTTCTTGAGCGAATCGATGATGTCCTGGTAGCTCGGAATGCGCACCTTGGAATCCAATCATTGTCGTCACGAATTTACAAGCTCCCACTTGCCCGACCCCGCCCATTGTCCGCGCATCGGTCCGAAGCGACGCCAGACTCAACCATGATTGCCAGCAAGCATGCCACTACGGCTCCGATTGGGCAGCACTCGTCAAGCCAACATTTTGGATTGGGCGCTCTTCGCCCTAGTCAACAGAATTCCAGTTCCACCGGCTGCCATCTGGAGGCCAAACCAGCGGACGGCTCAAGTCAGTTTCTGGAGTTCCCCTTAACCAATCTGGCTTCGTTGGTCTTAAGGTATTTCTCCATGGTCTCGATGCTGCTGGTCTGAATCCGGCGCGCCTGTCCCAGCTCCCGCATCATGCGGTAGTCAATCAGCCTTTTGCCAAGCTCCACGATCTGGATATAAGCATTCTCCGTCTTCCACAATTGCCCGTTGGCCAGAGCCGGCCAGGACTTCTTCCTGCTTGCTTTCATTTTCACATCTAATAGACGCCTGAAAGGCCGCTTTTGTTCAAATTCTATAGCCGTGCCGAGGCGCGAAATCCGGGTTGAAATAATCAGGGGCAAGACCAATGCTTGACCCAATGAACGGCATGGATTCAAGCCGGCGCCCCGTGCTTTGGGCGGCCCAGGGATGGCTCGGGCTGGTGCTCCTGGCCGTCTTCTGGCCCCTAAACTGGGCCCTGCCCGGGATGCGCACGGCCTACCTGTTTTTCCCCCTCTGGCTCGGTTACATCCTCGTGGTGGATGCCATTGTCCTGAGCCGGACCGGCACCTCCCTCTGGACGAGGTCGCGGCGGGGTTTCGTCCTGTACTTCCTGGCCTCGGTGCCGGTCTGGTGGCTTTTCGAAGCGATCAACCGGCGGACCGGCAACTGGGAATATCTCGGCACCTCCGCATTCACCGATCTCGAATACTACCTGCTCTGCACGATTTCCTTTTCCACCGTCATGCCGGCGGTCTTTGAGACGGCGGAGCTGGCTGGAAGCTTCCGTTGGGTGCAACGCCTGGCTGCGGGCCCGCGTCTTCGGCCAACCCCGGCGGTCAATCTCGGCATGCTCCTTGGCGGCGCAACCATGCTGGCGCTGACGCTGGCCTGGCCGAAATACTTCTATCCCTTCGTGTGGACCTCGCTCGTGTTAATCCTGGAGCCGCTAAACGGCTGGCTGGGCCGGCGTCACTTCCTGGAACACACGCAGCAGGGCGACTGGCGGCCGGTGGTGTGCCTGGGGCTGGGCGCCGTCATCTGCGGCTTCTTCTGGGAAATGTGGAACTACTACTCCTACCCGAAATGGATTTACCACACGCCGGGAGCCCAGTTCCTGCACGTCTTTGAAATGCCCCTGCTCGGCTATGGCGGATATATTTCCTTTGCGCTGGAACTGTGCGCCTTCAAGAACCTGCTCTGGCCCCGCTCGCCCCGGCTCCGGCTCGGAGTGCTGGAGTAATAGATCATTGGATTGTTGCTGGACCAGCAACTTTCCTCCTGCTCCAGCGTTCCACTACTCAAATAGCACGCCTGCCCCTTCGCATTCCCGTTTCCCTTGGCTGCGCCCCTCTGGTAAGCTCTTCGCATGGCGTTCGATTCATTCCGAGACTTTCTTAAGCGGTTGGAGGCGGCGGGCGAGTTGCGGCGCCTGACGCAGCCGGTGGCCACGGAGTTGGAAATCACCGAACTCGCCGACCGCGAGATGAAGAAAGACGGTGGCGGGCAGGCGCTGCTGGTGGAGCAGCCAACGGTCAATGGGCGGACTTCGCCATTTCCACTCGCCATCAATACGCTCGGCTCGTATCGGCGCATGGCCATGAGCCTGGGCGCCGATTCCATGGAAGAGGCCGCCGCCGCGCTCGGTTCCCTCGTGAAGGCCAAGCCGCCGACCAGCCTTAAGGAAGCCTTGCGTCTGCTTGGCACCGCGCTCGACCTCCGCCACGCCAAACCCAAGCTAATTAAGGATGGCGCCTGCAAGGAAGTCGTGCACCGGATCGAGGCCCCGCCCACCCGGACTGAGCCCTGGCCACCAGCGCCCGACTGGCGCAATCCCTCCGCCCTCCGCCCTCAACCCCCAACCCTCCTCAACCTCCCCATCCAGCAATGCTGGCCGTTGGATGGCGGACGCTTCATCACCCTCCCTTGCGTGGTGACGAAAGACCCCGACACCGGCGAGCGCAACGTCGGCATGTACCGAATGCAGGTTTATGACGAACGCGCCACCGGGATGCATTGGCAGTTGCAGAAGGTCGGCGCGCGCCATGGCCGCCGCTACTACGAAACCGGCACGCGCATGCCAGTGGCGGTGTTCCTCGGCGGCGATCCCGTGTTCACGTTCTGCGCCACAGCGCCGCTGCCCGACGGCCTGGATGAGTTCCTGCTGGCGGGCTACCTGCGCAAGAAAGCCACCGAACTGGTCCGGTGCGAAACCAGCGACCTGGAAGTGCCGGCGGACGCGGACTTCGTCCTGGAAGGCTATGTTGACCCGCAGGAGCCGCTGCGCGAGGAAGGGCCGTTCGGCGACCACACGGGCTACTATTCGCTGCCCGACCGCTACCCGGTCTTCCACCTGACGGCGATCACGCACCGCGAGGACGCCATCTACCCGGCCACCATTGTCGGCCTGCCGCCCATGGAGGACTACTACATCGGCAGCGCCTCGGTGAGGCTGTTCCTGCCGATCCTGAAGATGACCTTCCCGGAGCTGGTGGACCTGGCGCTGCCGCCCGAGGGCGTCTTCCATAACCTGGTCTTTGTCAGCATCCGGAAGACCTACCCCATGCAGGCCTTCAAAGTCATGCACGGCCTCTGGGGCATGGGGCAGATGATGTTCACCAAGTACATCATCGTGGTGGATGACGACGTGGACGTGCACAACACAAGCGAAGTGCTATTCCGGCTCTGCGCGAACACCGATCCGCAGCGGGACGCCATCTTCACCAAAGGCCCCGCCGACGTGCTCGACCATGCGACGACTGAACTGGCGGTCGGCAGCAAGCTGGGCATTGACGCCACCCACAAGCTGCCCGGCGAGGGTCACCGACGCGGCTGGCCGCCGATCATACGCATGGACCAAGCCGTACGAAAGAAGATCGATTCCTTGCTGAAAGGTTAACACCTGGCCCATGCCGGCGAACTTGACACCGGAATACGAGAGGGCCGAGCTGCGTTACCGGCAGGCGACCAGCAACGAGGAACGGCTGGCCGGCTTGCAGGCGATGCTCAGCGCCATCCCCAGGCACAAGGGAACGGAGAAGATGCAAGCGGATATCAAGCATCGCATCAGCCTGCTCCGCCGCGAGGAACAGAAGACCGCGCATGGCAAAGGGCCCGACCCGTTCCACATCCCCAAGAGCGGCGCCGGGCAGGTGGTGCTGATCGGCCCGCCGAACACGGGCAAGAGCAGCCTCCTGGCCGCGACCTCCAACGCCCCTGTCAAGGTTGCCGACTACCCGTTCGCCACCGTCGTGCCCCAGCCGGGGATGTGGCACCACGACGATGTGCAGATCGAGCTGGTGGACACCCCGCCGCTCACACCCGAGCATGTGCCGACCGGCTTGATGGGCACCATTCGCAATGCCGACCTGGTATGCGCGGTGGTGGAGGCGGGCGAGGCGGGGCTCGAACAGGCGGAAATGGTGCTCGGCGTGCTCCGCGCCCGCGGGCTGGAGCTGCGATCGGTGGCGCGCAACCAGTTGCCGGCGGCGGATGCCAGCCAGCGGGCGGGACTTATCGTCACCACCAAGTCGGACCTGGCGCCGCCCGGTGCTCCTGCAACGTTGCGCGACCTGTACGCCGGCAGACTGGAAGTCGTGGACGTCAGCGCGCGGACCCGGCAAGGATTGGGTAACTGGTTCGGCCGATTGTGGACCTTGCTGGCGATGATCCGGGTTTACTCCAAGGAGCCGGGCCGGCCGCCAGATATGCACAAGCCGTTCATCGTCCCGGCCGGCGCGACCGTCGCCGAGCTGGCACGGCAGATTCATCGGGACCTGCCCGAGCGGATGAAGTTTGCGCGGCTTTGGGGGCATAGCCGCTTCGAGGGCCAACAGGTGCACAAGACCGAGCCCCTCCGGGACAAGGACGTGGTCGAAATTCACGAGTAGCATCCGCTCGCTTCGCTGCCCTGGCGAAATCGTCATTGTAATTGATACCAGGCCGAGCTTCCCGATAGGCTCGCGGTATGCACGGTGAGTCCAATCACCAATGCGCCCTCACCCGCGCAGCGTTCAGCGCGGACGGGCGCGCAGAAGCAAATCTATCAGTCAGTGTATTCGCTTTGCCTGGCCGCGGCACTCGAAGCCGATAAGCAAGGTCCATGAAGACTCAGCACTCCAACCGATACTACGCATTCCTGCTGCTGCTCCTGGCGGGAACCGCCGTCCCCGCATCCGCCCAAAGCTTACATTTGCTCTCCGCCCCTGATGCCTCGGAAGGCGCCGTAGCCGTGGGCGGCGGTGATTCCGGATCGCCGGTGATCAGCGCAGATGGGCGCCATGTCCTGTTCGCCAGCGCGGCCGGCAACCTAGTGCTGACGAGCAGCAACACCCCGGTGCCGTTTCGCAGCCCGCCCGCCCTGAACGTCTTCCTGCGCGACCGCACCAACGGCACGACTGTGTTGGTCAGCGTTAACCTAACCGGCACCAGCGGCGGCAACGGCGATTCCCTGCCGGTGGGCATATCGACTAATGGCCGCTACGTCGTGTTCGAGAGCAGCGCCAGCGACCTGGTGGCCGGGGACACGAACGGCCTCGGCGATGTGTTCGCGCGCGACCTGGTCACCGGGACAACCATCCTGGTGAGCGCCGGCACCAATGGCGGCCCGGGGGATGCCGAATCGCGCAGCGCCGTGATGACTCGGGACGGTCATTATGTGGCCTTCCTCAGCACGGCCACCAACCTCGTTGCGGAGGGCGACACCAATGGGCTGGCGGATGTGTTCGTGCGTGACTTGCAGGCGGGGGTAACTGTGCGCGCCAGCACCGGCACCAAGACCGGCGGCCAGGGTGTCTCGGACTCACCCGACATCACACCGGACGGCTACTATGTCGCCTTCTGCAGCAACGCCCTCAACACCCGGGAGATCTACGTGCGCGACCTGGACAGCGGCGCGCTGATCCATGCCAGCGCCGGCGCGGGCGCGGCGGCGACGGCGGTGTTGAAGACTCCCATGGTGGTCTGTTACAACCACGCTTTCAGCGCCGACGGCAGGTTCGTGGTGTACGAGACGAGCCGGTCGCCTAATTACAGCCCGGCGTACCCGGGGCTGATCCTCCGGTACAGTTTGGAGACGGGTCTCACGGACCTGGTTCACACCAACGCTGCCATTCACCCCTCCATGGCCCGGGACATTCGCAACCTGGCCATGACACCGGACGGGCAGAAGATTGTCTTTGTGGCCAGTACCAACGGCACCTCGGGGGCGACAACCTGCATCCTCCTCTGGGACGCAACCACCGGCGGCACGACGCTGGTGAGCGGCGACCTCGGCGGCCAGGTGCCCGCTAACAGCGCCTGCGATTGGCCGGCCATTGACGCCAGCGGGCGCTACGTCGTCTTCAGCAGCACCGCCACCAACCTGACCACCAACACCCTCTCGGGCGAATACCACCTTTACCTGCGCGATTTGCAGGCGGGCATCACCACCTTGCTGGATGCCGACGCCAGCGGCGTCGGCTCGCCGGTCGGACCGTTTGCCATGCCCCGACTCAGCGCCGATGGACGGTTCGTCGCTTTCGAGTGCGGCGACGGCAACCTGGTGGCCAACGACCGCAACCAGGACACGGATGTCTTCGTCCGCGACCTGTCCACCGGAGGCGTGGAACTTATCTCAGCGCGCGACGCCAGCCTGCCCTCCCTTACGGCCAACGGGCCGAGCCAGCTCTCGACTCGCTGCGCCAGCGCCGACGGGCGATACATTGTGTTCGCCAGCGAAGCGGACAATCTCGTGCCCGGCGACACCAACGGGTTCCGGGACATCTTTGTGCGCGATCTGGTGGAGGCCACCAACCTCCTCGTGAGCGTGGGGACCAATGGGATGGGCGCGAACGGGCTTTCGTATGGACCGGCGATCAGCGGCAACGGCCGTTACGTCGCCTTCACCAGCCATGCCACCAATCTCGTGGTGGGGGACAACAACCGCGCGTCTGATGTCTTTGTCCGCGACCTCCAGACCGGAACCACCACCCTTGCCAGCGTCAACCGCTTCGGCACGGTCCCCGGCGACGCGGAGTCCGATTGGTCCGAGATCAGCTCCGACGGCAGATACGTCCTGTTCCAAAGCCGGGCGCGCAACCTGGTCATGGCCTCTTTCACCGGCGCCACCAACCTGTTCGTGCGCGACCTGCAAGCCGGAACGAACTACGCCCTGACTACCAACGGCTTGTCCTGCGCGGCGATGACGCCGGATGGACGCTTCGTGGCGTTTGCGGACGTAGTCGGCCCCATCGCCAACAAACTCCATGTGTGGGCTTCCGCGTTGGCCAGGAGGGTTTACACCAACAGCACGAGCGGGGTCACAAACGTTGCCATCAGCCCGGATGGGAACCGAATCGCGTGTCTGGTTGACTCGATTCCCCGGCAGTTGTTCGTGGCCAACCGCGCTGCCGGCACCAGCGGGTTGGTCAGCACCAATTCGCCGTTGTCCCGGCTGGGGTTGCGCTTCAGCGCCGACAGCCGCTTTCTCGTCTATACCGCAAGGGTGAGCCAGACCAACCAGGTCTGTCTTTACGACTGCGTCGGAGGGACCAGCCTGCTGATCAGTCGCAGCCACACTTCGGGCAGTCCGGCCTACGGCCACTCCGACTCGCCTGACATCAGCCCCGATGGCCGCTTTGTGGCCTACCGCAGCGCGGCCAGCAACATCGTCCCGGGCGACACCAACGGCGTGCCGGACATATTCTTCTTCGACCGGCAAACCGGCGTGACGATGCTCCTGACCGCCAGCCGGTTCGGGAACTTCGCCGCGGATAACCGCTCGCTTTGCCCGGTCTTCACTGCCGGCGGCCAGAACCTCGTGTTCCAGACCTGGGCCTCCGATCTCGCGGAGGCGGACTTCAACCGCAGCGGGGACGTGGTGGTTTACAGCCTCTTCTCCTCGGCACCGATACCGCTGTTCTACGCCGCGATCCACCCAGCCGGCGCATCGGGCGCGAGTCCTTGGCTTACCTGGCCAGCGGTGCCGGGCCGGAGCTACCGTGTGCAGTTCAAGAACAGCCTGATTGAGCCGGACTGGCAGGAGCTGGGCGGCAGTGTCACGGTCATCGGCAACCAGGGCTATTGTCAGGACCTTGCCCCCGCCGCCGCGCACAGGTTCTATCGGATTGTGGGGTATTAAGCAAAGGAGCCAGAAATATGCTTGCGAAGATAACTTGTAGCAGCAACGGCTGCCATCACCGCTCGCCGCCATGGCTCTTCCCTCGTAGCGACGTCTCGGCAGAGCGCCGCATACTTCCCCTGCCACAGGCTGCGGCGCTCTGCCGAGACGCCGCTACGTCACGGGTCGGACAGATGCAGTGTTGGAGTGAAGAGCACCCTCAGCCCAGGTATGCATTCACGCTGGTAGAGTTACTGGTGGTAATCGCAGTGCTGGCCCTGCTGGCCGTGCTGCTGCTGCCGGCCTCCGCCCACGTCCGGCCCAATGCTTACGCCGTCCAGTGCCGGAACAATCTCCGGCAATTGGCGTTTGCCTGCAAGATGTACGCCGATGACAACAACGGTCGGATCGTCTCAGCTTACCCAAACTATGGCGGATTCACCGCCACCTGGTGCGCGGGCAACGCAGCGATAGGAGGCATGCCGAGCTCCTACCTTTATGGGGGAGCCGACCCGACGGGCATTCAGAAGGGATTGCTCTGGCCTTACGCCCGGTCGCTGGGTCTCTACCACTGCCCGACGGATCATCGTGTCGCCGACGCCGCTGCCGTCCCGGCCCAATTCAAGGGGAAACCAATCCTGCGCAGCTTCGCCATGAACTCTTACATGGCTGGAAGAAGCTTCGGCGGCAGCCCGGAATGGTATGTGACCAATCCGGGTGGTGCTCGGGACCCAAACCATCCCGTGTATATCAGGGAGACCGAGATCAGGCTGCCCAGGCAGACCTGGCTGTTGCTGGATGAAGACCCAATCAGCATCAACGATGGCATGTTCATCGTGAGTGTTGGGGGATCAAGCGTGTTTATAGACCTGCCGTCGCTCGCCCACAGGTTCGGCTGCAATATGAGTTTTGCCGACGGCCACGCCGAGGCTTTCATCCTCAAGGACGACGCCAGCCGGAACTGGATTGTGGGTGGCATGGGCGGCTTGAATGATTGGATGCGGTTGACGAACCTCACCACCCATCCACTGTAATTCCAGTCACTACCCAAGCCCGCCCGGGGCAAAACGCTTCGCACCTTGCACCCCTGAACCACCGTGAGGGAACCTCTAGCTTTCACGGTTGAATGCTGAGGGCCGAAGGCTGAAATGGGGCTTATCACGGGTTTCCGGGAAGTGCCAACGCTGGTTTTCCCCCGTCCAACCCGGTTGGCTGAAGCACAGGGATCACAAGGGTAAAATTGCTCCCCAGCCAGAATCGGAACGATGCTTCCAACTTCCAGCCCGCGCACTGTCCATATTTTGGACAGTGAGGCTGCCGTTCTACCTTTTCCAGCCCCCGCTGACCCCGGCGTTAATGGCTTGAGTTTACGGTGACGGCACGGTGGTGCTACGGTGTGTATCCCATGGGGAGCGCTCCCCATGGGATACACACCGTAGCCGGACCGCATTAGCATGCCATCCACGAGCCAATGCCCGCCTGCGGCCACCTCAATGGCACCGCCGCCTGTCCGGCGGGGGTGCTGGCGAGAAGAAGGGGGGTGGCAGATGGCAAATCACCACCCGTATGCCCCGGAAATCCACGAAAAACCCGATTTTTGCCCGGCTGCCAGCCAGGGGACATTCTCCAGGCTGCCGTTGGGGTCGGGTGTCCGCTGGTTGACTGGGGTTTTGCCGGGGATCCATGCTCAGGTCCGCGGACAGGCCCCAGCACGTCTCCGGAAACTCCATCTTCACCGTCGTAAACGAGCCCAGCCAGTTGTGCCTGAGGAGCAAGCTGGACCGGTCACTTACCGGTTCTCACGTGGCCAGGAGGGAAGATCCTCCGGCCATGGCGATGGATTTTATCCCGCGCACACGCCACACGCACTGGCATCGGCCTGACTTCGCCGGACGAGAACTTGCGCTGACGGCAACGCACCTTTACGGTTGGCGTTGTGTCCGCAACCGATCCTGGTATGAAATGCTCCCGAATCGCCTGGTTCGTCCTGGGGCACCTTGCTGTCTCAGTCGCGGTCTCCGCCGACGCCCTCCCGCTTCCCAGCCCGCAGCAACTGGCCTGGCAGCGCCATGAGTTCATCGCCTTCGCCCATTTTGGCATGAACACGTTCACTGACCGCGAGTGGGGCGAGGGCAACGAAGATCCCAGGTTGTTCAACCCCGGCGACTTTGACGCCCGACAGTGGGCCACGGTTCTCAAGGGAGCTGGGGTCAAGTTGCTTATCCTGACTGCCAAGCACCATGATGGCTTCTGTCTCTGGCCCTCCCGATTCACCGAGCACTGCGTGAGAAACTCCCCCTGGCGCGGCGGCAAAGGGGACGTTGTGCGCGAAGTGGTGGAGGCCCTGCGCGAACAGCAGATTCGGGTCGGGCTTTACCTGTCGCCCTGGGACCGCAATCAGCCCACTTACGGTGATTCGGCCAAGTATAATCAGTACTTCAGGAACCAACTGCGTGAGTTGCTGGCCAACTATGGTCCGATTGACGAGGTCTGGTTCGACGGTGCCTGCGGGGAGGGGCCCAACGGCAAGAAACAGGTGTATGACTGGCCGAGCTACTACGCCTTAATCCGCGAGCTCCAGCCCCAGGCGCTGATCGCAATCACCGGCCCGGATATCCGCTGGGTCGGCAACGAATCGGGTGTCGCTCGCGAAGACGAGTCGTCGGTGGTCAAACGCGGCAGTGAGCTTGCGTGGCACCCGGCGGAGTGCGATGTCTCGATCCGGCCCGGCTGGTTCTACCACGCGGCGGAGGACGGCAAGGTGAAATCCCTGCGCGCACTGGCCGATATTTATTTCAAGTCCGTGGGCCGGAATTCCGTTCTGCTGCTGAACATTCCGCCGGATCGGCGGGGGCGCATCGCCGATCCGGATGTGGTTCGCCTGAAGGAGTTCCGCGCGTTCATCGACCAGCTATATGCCGCTGACTATGCCCGGAATGCGGCCATCACAGCCTCCGGCAGGCGCGATGACTCCGCGCACGAACGCCGGCTGGTTGATGGCGACCTGAACACCTGCTGGACTCCTGCTCAGGGCAAGAGCACCGGCTATGTTGAGTTCGATCTGGGCCAGGCGCGGGCTTTCAATGTCGCGCGCATCCAGGAGGATATCGCCCTGGGCGAGCGGGTGCAGGCTTACCGGGTTGAGGTTTTCGAGGACGGCAAGTGGCGTGCGGTCAGTGAGGGCAAAGTCATCGGCCACAAACAGCTCCGCCGTTTTCCTACGGCAACGGCGCGGCGCGTCCGCCTGGTCATCACCCAAGCCGCCGCACCCCCGGCCATGGCCGAATTCGGCCTCCATTTCAGCGCCCTCGCCGCCGCCGATTAGTCCGCAACCATGCGGCTGCGTTCGGGGACCGAATAGTTGGCTTGCATTAACTTCAGTCTCCCAGTTTGACGATGCGAAAGTCGTCGAACCGGATCCAGTGTTCCGCGTCGGCGGGGCCATGGTAACACTGAATACTGATTTCATCATCGGCCGGCGTGGGCAGTTCGCCGGTTGCGGCGGTCTGAAATTCCCCCTTCCCGTCCGGGCGGAACTGGGCGCTCCAGGAGTTTCCTGACACGACGATCCGTAGTTGCACCGTGTCGTTGGTCAACGCCTTGCGCCCCGGAATGATCATGACCTGCCCATCCACCAGTTCCTTCACCAGCTTGAACACGGGCTTGCCGCTGGAGTACCAGGTGATACCCGCCTGCTCGTATTGCTGCTTTGGCGGCTGACGGTTGCTGACAGTCGCTTCAATGGCGAAGCGGCCCGCGCGCCGGTCCGGCGCCTGGCGGACCAACGCGTTGCGCACCGTGCCGGCGTTGCCGGGGCGAACACGGATCTCCAGGGCGCCTGCGCGCACCTGCCAGTCCCGAGCGTCTTCACGCAGCCAGCGCCAGCCCGCAGCAGGTTTGGTGTCGAACCGATCTTCGAAGAGAACCGTCTCGCCCGCCAGGGCGGCCAACGCCGACAGGGACAGAAGGCATAGTAACGCCGATTTCATACAGGGCGCATGCGCGCGTTGGAAACCAGCTCAATATTGCTTGCCCGAATAGCCTCTCTTTGAGCGGCCGTGAGTTGCCGGGCGGGTTCGGTTGACCCGACCGTGTCTCCCATCACGCCCATCAGCGATAGCAGAAACTTGTAGGCGGCTACTTCGGCCCCGCCCTGCTTGACCGTTTTGCTCAAGTCGTTGATGCATCTGGCGATCGCCTCGCGCCGCGAGGTCGTGGTCGCCGGAACAAAGAACTCATTCGGCAGCGGGCTGACATGACCGATGATCCCGACGGTTCCTCTGGCGCCATGCAGGTAGCCTTCCAGGAACTGCCGTTGCTGCCCCTGATACACCGGCAACGCCCTCGCGTACCGATCAAGCCGATCCAGGTCTCCCGAGCTGTCCTTGAGGGCAACAACCGGAAACGGCAATGCTTCGACCGCCTCAAACGAAATATTTTGCCCTTGGGTGCGCGCGGGATTGTTGTAGAGGACGAGGGGCAACCCTGATGGCACAGATCGAAGACTCTCGACAAAGGGCGCGATCTCTTCCGAGCTTCCAAGGAAATAGAGGGGCATGATGACCGCGGCAAATACGCCCAATCGGCCGGCCTCCTGGTAGTTCCTTCGCGTCTCCTCCGCGTCGTCGCCGGTCACCCCGGCAAACACGCGCAGTTTCCCCTGGGCCTTCCGGGCAAAGCGCTCCAGCGCCCTGAGCCTTTGTTCATTCGTAAGGAAGCGGAATTCGCCCGCGTTGCCGACGGCAAAGATGTCTGTAGCCCCCAGAAAAACCAGATGATGGATCAGCTTCTCGATGCCGGCTTCGTCAATCTGCCTGTCGCTGGTCAATGGGGTAACGACTGGCAGTATGTTGGCCCTTGGCAGGGGGTGTCCTTGTTCAAAGAACTCAAACAAGACTTCATCCCGGCCCAGCCGTCCTCCTTTAGTCACCAGGGGTATGGACTTGAAA
This sequence comes from Candidatus Paceibacterota bacterium, assembly GCA_035452965.1. NCBI lineage: Bacteria > Bacillati > Minisyncoccota > Minisyncoccota bacterium. Next base: position 314,413 of record DAOTCE010000004.1, read on the forward strand.
GACCCCTCCAGGGCCAATCCCCAGGGGATGCCCTCCCGAAAAGCGCCTTTCATCTCGACAGCGGAAATGCCCAGCGCGTTTCTAATCATCTCGGCGGTTTGGCCGCCGGAGATAAAGAGCGAGGAGACCTGCCGGGGCAGTTGTTTGTGGGCCACGACCTTGCCAAGGGCATTCAGGTGCGCCTGTTGGAAAACCGGATCTTCAGCAATCCGGTCCCGGGATGACTGAAGCAACACCGGCCTCATTGCTTTCAACCCTTGCAGAACCAGATGTTGCGCGCGGTCCACCTCGCGCCGGATGGCCTGGTCGCCCGCTCGGATGACGCTGGAATCAAAGACCACCGCAACCAGATTGGGTCCCAACGCCTGCCGCGCATATTCGACCTGTGAATTCATGGCCGGCTCCAGGGAGCATACGACCGCCAACGGAGCACTCCGGATTCGTCGGTCAATACTGGCAGAAAGCAACGTCGCTTGCTTCGGTTTTGTGTTGTTGGCCGCAACAGCCGCGAAGTACGCACGAAGAAACGTGCGGGAGCCCGCCACCAGAATCTTCTCCCGCGACAATGCCAGCTTTGCCGAGATTACGGCTTCAAAATCCTCCGGCTTGCATACATCCGGCATCAACACGAATTTTCCCTGAGGCTGGAGTCCGCGAAGAAAACCCAGCACCGCATCGGGGCCTCGCGTCATAATCCCGGTATCGATGGAAACAACCTGCTCCCGGAGAATCCCCAGTTCAGCCGCGATAAACTCCCGCAAATCGGAACTTGTCCACGAATGCTCCTCCGGCTTTGCCAGCACACTCTCGTGAAAGGGCCTCAAACGGCCGGCTTCGACATGGTAGTAGTGGCTGTGTTCAACCAACCGCCCCAGTTCGGGTTCCGCTGGAACGAACAACAGGAAAGCACAATCAAGCGATTCATAGAATCCCCTCAGGGCGTTCCCGATTCCGCGAAGTCTTGAATCAATCTGGAGCAGGGGAAGATTGCTTTCCCCGGACGGGAAGCGGGCGGCGAGCTGCTGATTCCGGACCTGGGCTTCTGCGCGAGATAAAGCTCTCGTGCCACTGTTAACGACCCAGACGCAGCTCTCATCCAGCGGCGACGCTTTCTGGCTCAATGACCGTGCGTCGGTGGTGATAACCCTCCCGCCCAAAGTCTCGCAAACGGACAAGGCAATCTGATCCGCCGATGTCGCATCATCCGCCAGGAGACAAACTGGAACTTGCTCCCTGGACACCGGCTTGGCCGCCGAGCGCATATTCTCGCGAATCTGGTTACGACGCACGTGGTTGAAGCTATTGACGGCGAGCAATGGTGTCAAACTTCCCGCCAGGGTCTGTCAGTAGCAGCACCCGGGTCGATCCGACTGGAATTCCAGCCAGCACGCGAACCGAGATTGACGAGCCGCATCGCATGGGCTCCGTGCAGGCGGCACAGGAGGGGAGAGCAGAGGTTATCAGGCGGCGAGTTCGTTGACTTGGGCGAGGCGGGCGCGCTCCTCTTCGGCCAGACCGAGGTCGCGACCGATAGCTCCGCGTTCCTCGCCGGCATGCTGCTTGGCGATCAGGACGTAGAGGGAGGGAATCACCAGCAAAGTAAACAAGGTGCCCAGGGCCATGCCCGCGACGATTGTAATCCCGATGGAGTTTCGCGCCGCGGCCCCCGCGCCGGTCACCAGCGTGAGCGGGAAGTGGCCGCAGATGGTGGCAGCGCTCGTCATGAGCACAGGACGCAGGCGGATGAGGGCGGCTTCGCGCACAGCATGGAGCTTGGGATGGCCGCAGCGCTGCAGCTCGTTGGCAAATTGGACGATGAGAATGCCGTTCTTGGAGACCAGGCCGATGAGCGTAACGAGGCCGACCTGGGAGTAGATGTTCAGGGTGGTGGTCCAGCCATCGGTGAAGAAGGCGGTGTTGGCGTCGGGCATCTTGAGGAAGCTGAATACCAGCGCCCCGAACATGGCCAGCGGGACCGACCCGAGCAGGATGATGAGCGGGTCGCGAAAGCTGTTGAACTGAGCCGCCAGCACCAGGAAAATCAGCACCAGGGCGAGCGTGAAGGCGGGCAGGAACTTGCTGCCCTCCACGCGCAGCTGGCGGGATTCGCCGGTGTAGTCCATTTTGTAGCCTTGGGGCAGGAGCTTGGCGGCTTCAGTTTCGAGGAAGTGCAAGCTCTCATCCAGCGGGCGAAGCGCAACGCCGCTGATCTTGACGGCGTTGAATTGCTGGAATCGGTTGAGTGAGCGCGGCCCGGTCTTCTTGTGCAAAGTGGCAAAGGTACTCAAGGGCACCAGTTTGTCTTCCGGCCCTTTGACATACGTGCTTTCAATCTGGCCGGCGTTGAGGCGGTCAATCCGCTTGACCTGCGGAATGACCTTGTAGCTGCGCCCATCGAGGTTGAAGCGGTTGACGAAATTGCCGCCCACCAGGGTGGAGAGATCCGCCCCGACAGCCGCCATGCTTAGGCCCATCGCGGCCACCTTGTCCCGGTCCATCACCAGCTCGACTTCGGGCTGGTCAATCTTGGTGTCCAGCACCGGCGGGAAGGCGAACTTGCCGCTGGCGGCGGCCTTTTCCTGCAACTGCTGGGCGAACTGCAGAATGGTCTCCGGGTCGGCTGTGGCGCCGATAACGAACTCCACCGGGAACTGCCCTCCTCCCGGCAGCGCGGGCGGGGTGACCACCAGGGTTCGAATGCCCGGAATATGGCTCACCTCGCTCTGCACCTCCGGAACAATCTGAAAGACGGTGCGCTTGCGTTCGCCCCAGGGCTTTAACACGAGTCCGGAGAAGCCGTTGTCCGGGAAAGTGATCTGGAAGGTATGAGCTGCCTCCGGCACGCTCAACAACACGTGGTTGACGGCTTCAGTGTAGTGGGTGGTTTGGTCAATCGTCGCATCCGCCGCCGCCTCCACAATGTTCAGGAGGAAGCCCTGGTCCTCGGCGGGCGCGAGTTCCTTCGGAGCAAGGACGAACAGCGGAATGGTCAGCAGGCTCAGGACCAGCCAGACGACATAAACCGCAGGACGAGCGGAAAGGGTGGTGTCAAGCACGCGCCCGTAGAACCGGCGAAAGCGGTCGAAGTCGCGGTTAATGCGGCCGGTGAAGCCGTGCTCTTCGCGTCGCGCGTCGAGCAGCTTGGAGGACATGACCGGGGAGAGCGTGAGGGCGACGATGCCGGAGATAAACACCGCTCCCGCCAGCGTGAAGGCGAATTCGCGGAAGAGCGACCCGGTAAGCCCGCCTTGAAGGCCGATGGGAGCATAGACCGCCGCAAGCGTGATGGTCATCGCTATGACGGGACTGACCAGTTCGCGCGCGCCCAAAAGGGAAGCGTTGAGCGGCGTCTGGCCCTGGCGAACGTGGCGTTCGACATTCTCGACAATCACAATGGCGTCGTCCACCACCAGGCCGACGGACAGGACGATGGCCAGCAGGGTCAGCAGGTTGAGCGTGAATCCAAATATCTGCATGAGGAAAATGCCGCCGATCAACGAGATCGGGATGGCAACGAGCGGGACCAGGACCGACCGAAGCGACCCGAGGAAAAGGAAGATTACAATCGCCACGATAAGCAAGGTCTCACTTAAGGTCTTCAAGACCTCATGGATGGCGTCCTCGATGTACGTGGTGGCGTCGTAGGCAATGCGGCCGGCCAGCCCGGTGGGTAGCTCGCGTTGAAGGTGGACCATCTCGGCGCGAACGCGCTTCATCACATCGAGCGAGTTGGCGTTGGGCAGGGGCCAGATGCCCATGAATACGGCCTTGGCGCCGCCGAAGCGGACCTCCGACTCGTAATCCTCCGCGCCGAGCACCACGTCGGCCACATCGCTGAGCCGGATCAGCTTGTCGCCGGACTGGCGGACGACCAGGTTGCGAAATTCCTCGAGCGAACGCAGGTCGGTGTTGGCGCTGAGATTGACCTGGACCAGCGAGCCTTTGGTGTGGCCGACCGCCGAAAGGAAGTTGTTGGCCGCCAGCGCTTCGCGAATCTGGGCAGGGTTGATATCGAGCGACGCCATCAGGTCGGGCTTGAGCCAGATACGCATGGCAAACGTGCGGCCGCCGAGGATGTCCGCGCGCTGCACGCCTTCGAGCGCGGACAGGCGGGGCTGGACCACCCGCACGAGGTAGTCCGTGATCTGGTTTGCCTCCAGCACATCGGAGTCGAAGCTGAGGTAGGCCACGGCGAATCGGGAATCGGCGGAGGTGACATTGATAATGGGCACCTCGGCCTCCGGCGGAAGGTCGTTGCGGACCTGGTCCACCTTCGAGCTGATTTCGGCGAGGGCCTTCGTAGGATCGTAGTTGAGCCGGAGGCGGATGGTGATGGTGGAAAGGCCAAGCTTGCTGGACGATTCGAGGTAGTCAATGCCATCGGCGGCGGCAATCGCACGCTCCAGCGGCGTGGTGATGAACCCGCGCACCAGCTCCGCGCTCGCCCCCACGTACACGGTGGTGACGGTGACGGCCGCGTTGTCGCTGCGCGGGTATTGCCGAACTACAAGGGTGCGGATGGCCTGAAACCCGGCGATCACGATTACCAGGTTCACGACCAGCGCGAGGACAGGCCGGCGGATGAACAGGTCGGTAAACGACTTCATGGGTGCGGCCGGCGGATCAACTGTCGGCGGGCTGCGGGGCAAGGTCAGCCTTGGGCGCCAGGCTGTTGTTCTCGATCACGGCCATGCCGTTGCGAAGCTTGAAGATGCCCGAGCTCACGATGCGCTGGCCCGGCTTGAGCCCGGATTCCACGCTTACAAAGTCGCCCCTCGCGCGCCCGGTGCGGATAAATTGCTGGCGCACCACCAGTTCAGGCTTGCTGTTGGTGTTGCCGGGCTTGGGCTCGATGACGTAGACCGAGTCGCCGAAGGGAGCGCTCAGCACGGAGGTGGCCGGAATGGCCACCACGGCACGCGCCTCGGGCAGCAGCACTTCGGCGCGGACGAACATGCCGGGCCGGAGCAACTGGTCGGCATTGTCGAACGCGGCCCGCAGGCCCACGCTGCGCGTCTGTTGGTCAAGATCGGGATTAATGGCGGTCAGCGTGCCGTCAAAATCGCGGCCCGGGTAGGCGTCGGTCGTGACGCGCACCCGCATGCCCGGCTTAAGCCGAGCTAGGTCCTGCTGCGGCAAAGAGAAATCGGCGTAGACCGGTCGCAGCGATTGCAGCGAGACGATCGGGGCGCCCGCCTCGAGATACTGGCCAAGGTTGACGAGGCGGATGCCCGATCTGCCGGCGAACGGCGCGCGAATCGTCTTCTTCTCGATCGTGGCACGAATGGTGTCGGCGTTGCCCCGCGTTTGCTTCAGGGTGGCCTCGGCGGAATCCAATTCTGATTGTGAAACCATGTTCTGCTCGCGCAGGCTGCGTTCGCGGGCCAGGTTGATACGGGCCAGTTCTTCCTGCGCCTGCAGGGCTCGCAATCGGGCTTCCTCCTCGGAGGTGTCCAGGCGCAGCAGCAGATCGTCCTTGGCAACCACGGCGCCGGAATCAAAGGCGATCTCGCGAACGATGCCTGGAATCTCCGGGGTGACCGTTACACCTTGGGCGGCGGTGACGGAACCGATGGCGGTTAGGGTGCCTTGCCATTTCTCCTCGTGCACCACGGCGGATGAAACCGTTTCGGGCGGGGGTGAGAAGCTCTTGCCGGCAGCCATGAGCCTGGCGACTTGCAGGGCCTTGATCCCGGCGAGGGTGCCAACAACCAGCACCACCAGGAGAACCGCGATGGATATCTTGCGTACCATGAACCAGTGAAACGGTAGGTTACAGCAGGCGGACGGTCAAATTGCCGCGCGCAAGATCCTGACAAACCGCCGCCTGGGAGCGACTATTCCGGGCTTGGCACTCCCCGGCCGTTTCTTTAAGATGAACCCGTGATCGGGCTATTGAGATTCGTGGGCATTCTGAACGCGGCGGTGTGGTTTGGAGCCGCAATCTTCTTCACTTTCGCAGCGGGCTCAGCTCCCTTTTCTGACGAGATGCAGCGCCTGCTCGGCACGAACAATTTCCCTTACTTCTCGGGGGCCATCGCGCAGATCTTCGTCGCGCGCTATTTCTATCTGCAGCTCATTTGCGCGGCTGTGGCGGTGTTGCACCTGTTCGCAGAATGGCTTTATCTCGGCAAGCACCCGCGCAAGCTCCAGGTTGGGTTGTTGATTGGGCTTTGTACAGCCGCGCTGCTGAGCGGCTATTGGCTCCAGCCCAAATTAAATGCCTTGCACGCCACGAAGTACGGCCTCAGCACTCGGCCGGAGGTTCGTGAGACCGCGGGCCGGTCTTTTCGCGCTTGGCACGGCGTATCCCAGGTGGTAAATATATTGCTGGTCGGCGGGCTCGTCGCCTATCTGTGGCGTGCCGCCAATCCTTCGGATCCGACCCGTTTTGTGAGCTCTGTCAAGTTCACAATGCGCTAGGGCACAGAGAGAGGGGTTGACAACTCGTCGTTGTCGCTGACTTTATTGTTAGTGTTAGGCTGATGAATAGGGCTGCCCCGAAGGGTGGCCGGATCGAAAGAGCATATGATTTCGAATGATCCAATGTCGCAGCACGGGAATCGCTCTCACACCGAGCGCTCCTACACCGCTGCCAAGCCGCCGGTCAATGAGGAGACCCTCAAGACGGCCAAGATTCAGATCGAGCGCAAGACTTTTGTCCTGGCGCTGAAGGAGAATTCGCGCGGCCGCTTCCTCCGCATTACCGAGGATGTCGGCGGCCGCCGTGACACCATCATCATCCCCGCCCCGGGGTTGGAGGAGTTCCGAACGATCCTGGACGAAATCATCAAGACTGCGGCCGAGACCCCGCCCAAGGCGACGTAGGACGACGTTCCATCCCGGCTGCTGCTGGCCGGGATTCGACTAGAATCTGTCTTGTTACCGCTGAAGCCTTGAGGTGGATCCTCACGCCAGGGTCAGGGTTTTTAGGTTCTAGCACTTGAAGGAGCGTTGGGCGAGCAATTCGAGGCC